>CAVDFM010000097.1:0-7619 GCA_963608365.1 bacterium
AATCTGCTTTTCCATGCCGCGGTTACATTTCCGCAATTAAATGGTTCGGCTCCGTTTGCCAGCACGAGTTCTTTCAGCCGCGAATAGCCGCGAAATTGAGTTTCTATGCTGTCTTTCAGCGCAGTATAGCCTTCGTCAAGAAGATCGTCTATATATTTAAGATACTGCCGCGCATTATAGAGCGATGCAGTGTCAAGTTTGCCCTGCTTATCGTATTTGTCAAGCAGGGTTTTGTATATTCCTGTTGTATATGATATAAAGCCCATCAAACTTCTTCCTTCGTTTTGAACCTATGCAGCAGGCCGGTATAGCAATCCGTCAGTGCATTGCTCACAAACTCGCCGTCCCATTCAAGATAATTCGTTGCTATCATGGTGGCTATACCGTGAACATACAGCCATGTTTCAAGGTGCAGCATATACGCAGCCTGCTCATTCAAACCCGTGTTTTGGGATATAAGCGCAACGACTGCTTCAGTAACATCCTTCCCGCTGTCATCATTTATATTCTCGGCCGATCTGTCCCGCATGAAAAGCAGCTTAAACAGTTCCTTTTCCTCCGTAGCGAACCGTATATATGCCATGCCCATAGCCTTATACGGCTTTTCATCGGCATACGATGCAGTGCCTATGTATCCCCGGTATATCCTATCCGCAGCCTTTATGGTTTCCAGCCGAACCTCCTCCATGTTCTTGAACAGGCCAAATATAGGCTTTACCGAGCAGCCGAGTTCCGCCGCAAGCGATCTTGCTGTAAGGCTCTGCGGTCCTCCGCGCCGTATTATATTCAGCGATGCGTCTATCAGCTGTTCTCTGGTGAACATGAACTTTGGCGGCATAATGCATCTCCTTAATGCTTCAGTAGTGTTGCGCAACGGCAGTTGCGTTTATTATACATATAACCCGGCCTTTGGTCAACAAAGGCCAGGCAATACTAATTCATTTCTTTAGCTTTTCCCATTCCTGCCGCGTTATTGCGTAGGCTGAGCTTATTTCTCCCTCATCATCCTTAAATTCTTCAACCAGCTTCATGCCGTTCGCAATAGCTACTTTACTTGAAGGCGTATTGTCGCGCTTCATATATGAATACACCATGTTGAACGGAGTGTTCTCAAACGTCCAATCCCGGCAGGCCCTTGCCGCTTCCCTTGCCAAGCCTTTGTGCTGAACATCTTTGCGCAGGTGATAACCTATCTCCGGCTTTATTGTGCCGTTTATGTTCTGCATCGTCAGCCCGCAGTCGCCAACCATCTCCCCCGTTTCCTTCAATACCAGCGCCCATAGACCAAAACCGAATATGCCGTATCTTTCTATGTTTCGGTTTATCCAGTTCATCACGCGCTTTTCATCAAAAGTATATGGATAATGGCGCATTATGTCCGAATCGCCAAGCACCTTATATAGCGCATCGAAATCGTCCTGCGTCATTTCACGCAGTATTATGCGCTCAGTCTCAATTATCATATATATCCCCCTGCACATTGGCCTTCATCCAACGGTTAAGCACTTTCATCTGTTCCGGAGTATGGAACCAATGCTCTCCCTTTTCCATTATTGTAAGCGTTGTGGCGCATGATTTTGCAAATTTTTCTATTATCCAGCGCGGAGTCATGTTGTCTTTTCCGCCGTATATAATATCCGTCGGTTTATCCCATTTATATGGATTTTTCCGTACCCAGCTCAGATAGTTCCAGTTGAGCGTTTCGCCGAAATCCGTTGGTATCTTTATGCGCTCGGCAAGTTCTTCTTCGGTAACGCCGGCCCATTCCATCATTGTGCATATCAGCTTTTCCATGTCAACAATGGGCGATATGAACATCGCCTTATCTATCTTTTTATCCTGCAATGCAAGCATGCTGAACCATGCGCCTATACTTACTGCGCAAACGCTGATGGAACTATATCTTTCCGAAAGCACCTCGTATGTCCTTTTTATCTCAGGCGCGGCCATCCACGGCAGCAGTTTTTCCTTGCTGTTCTTCCTGTCGCCATGCTCGGGCAAATCTATCGCTATAACCTGATAACCCTGTGGGCAAGCATATTGGGCAAAGTTATAAGCTTCTTCCTTATAGCCCATTTTGCCGTGTATGTACAAAAACGCTCAATATAGCATCGCGGTCATAATTGCCGTTTGCAAAGCCCTTTATGTTTTTTGCGGCCATGCATAGGCTCAGGCTGAACTCCGTAAGAATAGCGTTTATCTGCCAATCCGCATATGGGTTCGAATCCGTGACTATAAGAGTAGCCAGGCTGTGCACCACAAGCCACATATCTCTGAAGTAGCAATCCGCCGTGTCAGCATCCATATTATATGTCCGCATCAGCGATTTTCTCAGCGCAGTTTTTGATTGCTCCATCGCCGCTATTGTACTCGTGTTTTTCTTATCTACTTTTGAAATGAACAGCGCCTTATAAAGCATCGGTTCATCCTTGGCGAACTGAATATACTCTGACATGAACCCAAGAAAAGGCACGGAATATTTCAAGCCGTCCTCTATATATTCATCGTATAGCTCCCTTGCAATTTCAAGCACGGCGCCGCGCAGCTGGTCTATTGAGTAAAAATAGTTGAACATAGGCCGTGTAGACATGCAGCCTGTTTCGGCTATGTCACGTGCGGTGATTTTCTCTATTCCCTTTTCCCGTGTCAGTTCAAATGCTGCGTTAACAATATCTTCCCTTGAAAACTTGGTCTTAGGCGGCATAGTCTATCATCTCCTGTTATATATTCCCTCTTCGCGTAGCGAATATCGCCCGATATGCAACTATCGTTATTATATGCTCAGTTTTACAGTCTGTCAAATCAAGACTCCCCTATACGCCAATGAAGTAAATCACTAAGCATATAGGGGACTCATCGGGAGCAAATTATGTTTTTCGGCTGTTATGCCTTGACTGCCGGATCCATCGGGAAGAATATAACGTAGCATTCCGACATCTCCCCAAGGAACAAGAATATGTTTTCGCCCATTTCGATATGGCGTTTGAAAGTAAGGTCGGGTATAAACAATCTGCCGCTGGTGCGCTTAGGTCCTTTTAACGTATATCCAACGTCGTCAGGATGCGCATGCAGGGCATTTGCGGCCTCGCAAAGCCCGGGCAGTTTCAGTCTTTTTTCAAGATCGCCAAGATGTTTCTCCGCATTTATGTATACCAAATGGTCAGGATCCAGAAACCAGTTTATGTTCATCTTCAAACCTCCGCAATAAAAATGCCGTTGAAAATTCTCCAACGGCATAGGTAAAAAGCTATCCTAATGCTTGCTTCCGTGTCCAAATCCGCGTGGAGAAGCTTGCTCCGTGCAGGTCTTCTGGCTTACGCATTATCGCTTTGCTTCACCTTCCCGTAGTAAACAGTGGCATATCGAAGCATCACTCACGCATACAGCGGCGGGACCGCGCAGGCTTTTCACCTGCTTCCCTTTTAACCGATCGATTACCGATCGGACACGAAACATATTTATGTTTGTTCTTATTGTATCATTATGCGGCGCATATGTCAAACGCTCTCGTAGTTCATACCGCGCCGGCACAAAATGACGGATATCACCGTGGCAATGCCCCAGCCTATCGGCCAAGCGAGCCATATTCCGGTCGAGCCGAGCGCTGTGCCGGACAATACCACCGCAAGCGCAACCCTCAGCAGCAGATCAGTAAACGTTGACGCCATAAACTGCTTCATCCGTCCAGAGCCGCGCAGCACGCCGTCCGCGACCAGCTTTGCCGACACCACGATATAGAACGGCGCAAGAATGCGAAGATATGTTACTGATGTTTTCAGCGCAAGCTCTGTCGGGTTCTCCAGGAACAGCATCGAAAGTTTATCCCCAAAGAAGAAATACAGCGCGATAAGCGGAACGGACAGCATCCATACCATCTTGGTTCCGGCCCAGTAGCCGCTCTTTACTCTGTCATATTTGCCTGCGCCTATGTTTTGCGCGGTAAAGTTGGATACGCCGTTGCCAAGCGTTGTGAAGGAGGTTATAACAAGATTGTTCAGCTTAACGCCGGATGAATACCCCGCCATGACGGCCGTACCGAATGTGTTTATAACGCCCTGTATTATTATGTTGCCTACCGAAATAAAGCTTTGCTGCAAAACGCTCGGTATTGCTATTTTGGCTATTTTGCCTAATATTTCACCGGAGAACAGCGGTGCGCGTTCCTCCGTTTCAACAGCCTTCAGCCTTATAAAAACAAATATCAGCGCCAATATGCAGCTTACGCCCTGGCATATGAACGTTGCCCATGCAACGCCGGCTACGCCCATCTTAAACGCCGTAACGAACAATATGTCCGCACCAATGTTGCTAAGCGACGAAGCCGCAAGGAAGTAGAACGGCGTTTTAGAATCGCCAAGCGCGGAAAATATACCCGTTGCAACATTATAGAAGAACACAAACGGAAGTCCTAATATGTATATGCGGAGATAAAGCGCAGAATCCGCCATTACTTCGGCAGGAGTATTGATGAGCAGCAGCATCTTTTCATCAAGCAGCAGCCCCGCCACCATAAGCACGGCGCAAAGCACTCCGCTGGCAATAAACGTAGTGGAAACGGTCGTTTTCATGTCCTTCATGCGCTTTGCGCCGAAGAACTGCGCCACTACCACGGATCCGCCAATGTTGCAGCCAAACGCGAATGCTATGAATATGAGCGTTATCTCGTAGCTGTTGCCAACGGCGGCAAGGGCGTTTTCGCCTATAAACTTGCCCGCAACAAGACTGTCCGCAATATTATAAAGCTGCTGGAATATTATGCTGCCGAACAGCGGCAGACAAAAACGCCACAGTACTTTTTCACTCTTTCCGACGGTAAGATCGTTGTTCATATGATCATCCCCCTTAGCATTATTCATATGCAGTAAATCCTGCATATCTCACGAGCCCATATTATATTCCTTCATCCTATTTTTATCAAGGCATATTGCAATAAATACTTGTATCTATGTATAATATGTACAACTATATGTTGATTGGGATGCGTAATGAAACGATTGACCATAGGCATTCTGGCCCATGTGGACTCCGGCAAAACGACACTCAGCGAAGCCATGCTGTATACAAGCGGCACGCTGAGAAAGCTTGGCCGTGTGGACCACGGCAATGCCTTTTTAGATACACACGCGCTTGAAAAACAGCGCGGCATAACCATTTTTTCAAAGCAAGCGGAGCTTAACTATTCCGGTTGCAGTTTTACGTTGCTCGATACCCCGGGTCACGTTGACTTCTCTGCCGAAACCGAACGCGCGCTCGGTGCGATGGATTATGCCATACTTGTTATAAGCGCACCGGACGGAGTGCAGAGTCATGCCGAAACACTTTTCCGCCTGCTGAAACGCGCAAACGTGCCAACGTTTATATTCGTAAACAAAATGGATATTTCATCTAACTCCCGTGCGGAGATATTGGCTGAATTAACTAAGCTTTCAGGTGGCTTTATCGATTTTTCAGCCGACAGGCCTACGAATGATTTTTATGAGGAAATGGCTACCTGTTCTGAGGACATGCTGAACGAATATCTGTCCAAAGGTGTTATAGGCGACGAAAGAATTGCATTTGCCATAAAAAGCCGCCTCGTATTCCCCTGCTGCTTCGGCTCCGCATTAAAGCTGAGCGGCATAGACGGATTCCTTGATTGCATAGCGCGCTATACTTTACCCATATCCGACAGCAGTAAATTCGGCGCGAAGGTATTCAAAATAGCAACTGATGCGCAAGGCGCACGGCTCACGTTTATTAAAATAACATCCGGAAGCCTGAAGGTTAAATCAATTCTTACCGGCACTGACGGCAGCGAAACATGGAGTGAGAAGGCCGATCAGCTCAGGATATATTCCGGCGCAAAATTCAGAACCGTAGATGAAGCGTTTGCCGGCAGCGTATGCGCCGTATGCGGGCTTGCACACGCAAAACCCGGCGATGGGCTTGGAATAGAACCGCCTGCGCCAAAGCCTATGCTTGAGCCTGTGCTAACATATAGCGTCCGGCTTGGCAGCGGACTTGACGCCGCAAAGGCACTTGCCGCATTAAAAAGGTTAGAGGATGAAGACCCCGAGCTGCACATAATATGGGACGAACGGCTAAAAGAGATACACGTTCGCCTTATGGGCGAAATACAGCTTGAAGTGCTGCAAAGCCTTATGAAGAGCCGCTTCAATATGGACATATCCTTCAGCCAGGGCGGCATTCTTTATAAAGAAACCATTGCAAACAAGGTTGAAGGCGTTGGTCATTATGAGCCGCTGCGACATTATGCAGAGGTGCATTTGATATTGGAGCCGCTCAAGCGCGGCAGCGGGCTTGTTTTTGCAGCAAAATGCCCTGAAGATAAACTGGATAAAAATTGGCAGCGGCTCGTGCTTACGCATCTTATGGAAAAGACGCATATCGGCGTGCTTACCGGTTCGCCTATAACCGATATGAAAATAACCCTTGTCTCAGGCCGCGCGCATATAAAGCATACCGAAGGCGGGGATTTCCGGCAGGCCACTTATCGCGCCGTAAGGCAGGGGCTTATGCAGGCAGAAAGCGTACTGCTTGAGCCTTGGTACGAATTCATTCTTACCATACCCGCCGAATATATAGGCCGCGCATTGAACGATATGCAGCTTATGTGCGCCGACTTCAACGCGCCTGAGCAAGGCGAGTCCTCCGCCACAATACGAGGCTTCGCGCCCGTTTCTGCCATGCAGGGCTATTCTTCTCAGCTTGCGCTGTATACCCGCGGTACGGGCAAACTCAGCCTTATCGGCAGTGAATATAGGGAATGCCATAACAGTGCGGAAGTAATAAGCCAAATTGGCTACGACGCCGAAGCCGATACATTCAATACTGCCGATTCCGTATTTTGCAGCCATGGTGCGGGCCATACCGTAAAATGGGACAAAGTATTTGACAATATGCATCTGGAGCGTGCGCTGCGGCCGCAGGCCAAACCTTACACCATATCTGATATACCGGCATACCGCCCCCTGTCCCGTGCGGACGAAGCCGAACTTATCAGAATATACGAGCGCACATATGGCCCGATAAAGAACGACCCGCTTGCCGCATTCCGCAGGACTTCGCCTAAGCAGTCCCAAAGCACGGCTGAACTTGGCCCCTTTCCTACCGGCCCCGACTACCTTTTGGTGGACGGGTACAACATAATATTCGCATGGGACGACCTTGCCGCCATTGCAAAGGATAACATGGACTTGGCACGAAGCAAGCTGATAAACCTGATGTGCAATTATAAAGGCGTAAGGCAATGTGAGCTGATACTTGTGTTCGATGCATACCGCATAAAAGGGCATATAGGCAGCATAGAAAAGGTGAATAACATAACCGTAGTATATACTAAAGAGGCCGAAACCGCCGATACATTCATTGAAAAAGCCACGCACGAATTGAGCAGAAACTACCGCGTAGAAGTTGCAACATCAGACCGAATGGAGCAAATAATCATCGCCGGCAACGGCGCGGCGCGGCTCAGCGCGAATGAGTTCAGAAAGCAGGTAGATGCAGCCGTAGCGGCAATGCGTGATCTTATGGAAGAATACGCGCTACGCGAAAAGCCATCGGCAAAGTTGGCGCAGGGCCGCATAGTTGGTATTGATACATCCGAAAAAGAATAAGCA
>CAVDFM010000097.1:7684-8167 GCA_963608365.1 bacterium
ATCGCTCGGGTCTTTGTTCGTACTGTTAAGTACAAAAGGAACTATATGAGTAAGATTTATGATTACTCTACTACCTTTATCTCCTTGTTCTTCTTGCCGAAGTGCGTTACGGACACAACTATGCCGCTGCACGCTATAAGGCCGATAACGTTGGGGATAACCATGAGCTGGTTGAACATATCGCTCAGTTCCCAAACCAGGTCGTTGGAGGCAATGGTTCCGAGGAATATGAATACCAGGGAGATTATGGTGTAAATGGTGGTGGCAACCTTCTCGCTCTTGGCATTCTTGCCGAAGAGATAAGCAACGTTGATCTTGCCGAACATGTTCCAGCCGAGTACGGTGGAGAATGCAAAGAAGAACAGCGCGATAGCTATGAACATATTGCCGCCGGTCTCGCCCAGCAGATTGCCGAAGGCTATCTGTGCAAGGTTGGTCTTGTTGACTGCATCGGGTATAACGCCGTCTGCCAGTATGCCGCCC
>CAVDFM010000098.1:0-7919 GCA_963608365.1 bacterium
GCCTTACGTATGGTGATAAGGCTTACGCCGAACCGCTCCGCGAGGTAATTATGTGTGCCTATACACCCATGCCGCCCATACTTGCCGGATAGTATCTCCTTGCGTAATTCATTGGCGATTTGAACATAAAGCGGAGTTATCACATTATTGTTTACCATGTTTTTTATCTCCCTTGCCTACGGAACAGCATTATTTGACTGAACAATAGCTTATCTATAATAAAGATAACAAAAACTCATGCAAATGTCAAATAGCTGTATGTCTGCCCGTATATGCAACACGGCATTTTCATTTCTCCTGTTCCAGCGCTTCGCCCAATGCTTTAAGGAAGCCCTGCACCTGCTCCATTGTTATAACATACGGTGGCTTGCAGAAAAGCACATTGCCTGTGCAGCCGGGAAGATACCCTGCCGCCTGCACCTTCGCTGCAACGCGGGCGCAGACATCGGCCGATGTGAACTCCACCGCCGCCATCAGCCCCACACCGCGGCATTCGCGTACGCAGTTGTGATACGAAAGTCCGTTCAGCCCTTCACAGAGCGCATCACCGACCGATTTCACATGGCTGAGCAGGCCGCCTTCAAGCTGACGGAATACTTCACATGCCGCAGCACAGGCCAAGGGATCGTCGCCGGAGCCACCGGAAAGTGCAACAAGATCTTCTTTAGCGGGAGCATCCTTAACGAGCAATGCCGCAATATGCAGCCCGTTGCCGAGCGCCTTGCCTAAAAGCAGCATGTCCGGGTCAAGCCCTTCCTGCTCATAAAGGAACATTGAGCCCGTGCGCCCCATACCGGTCTGTATCTCGTCAACAATGAACAGCATGCCTTTTTCCTTGGCCCATTGCTGAAGCTTCAACAAATATCCTTTGGGCGGCCTTACTGCACCAAAGCCCTTGCACAGTTCCACTACCAATGCAGCACCCGACTGGGAAGAACCATAGCGATATATATCGCCCGTCTGCTGCAGGCACGCGTCTCCCCATTCCTCCGCGCTTATACCTTGCGGCATCATTGCGCAGTTTGGATATGGCAGCAGCACAACGCCTGGAGCGAGCGGCCCATAGCCGGCTTTTCTCTTTGGTAAGCCGGACATGGAAGCGGCAAGATATGTGCGCCCGTGTATGCTTTCAAAGAATGAGAACACTTCCGCCTTGCCCGTAAGCTTTCTTGCCAGGCGGACAGCCCACTCTACTGCTTCGGAGCCTGACGAAGTAAGGAACGCGCTGCAGAAGCGGCCTTTAGTTGCATCGTTAAGATACTGCAGCAGTCGCTGCTTTTCCTTTGAATAACCGTCCTTAGGGGCGGTAAAGCCGCTGAGCGCGCTTACCATGGCCTGATTAAACTCCGCATTTTGCTGGCCAAGTACCACGCGCATTTCGTTTAGATCGACCATCGTTTCTCCGCCCTCCATGGTCAAAAGCGCACCGCTGCCGCCTATGGCCCGATGGCCGTTGCCGTTAGAGAGAGGAGATAATAGATCGAATTCTTCAATACTGTCTTGCATTATGAATACCCACCCTCCTTACTTTATTTCTCGGGCGTCCACGGAATGAAGTTCTCTAAGAATACGCAAATGCTTTCAACCATGGCATTCAGTATCTTTTCACCCTTTTCGGCCGTGGCTAGGGTGCTGTTGCCGTTTATGCCGTGCGGAGTTTCCATACGGGATGAAAACGTTATCTTAGGCAGCCCGTTTACGACCGCGCCGGGGAAAACGTCGCAGTATTCTTCAACGGTCTTGTCCATATGCACCAATTCCGGATGAATGTGCAGCATAGTGGATGTTTCGCTTTCGTCGCCGTGGCCGCCGCGCTTCTGCGTGCATATGGCATCTTCCGTTTCCTTGGCGAGATACTTTATGTCGCTCACGGCTATTTTAGCGCCGTAATGATTGTCCATATCCCTTGCCAGCAGGCAAAGCGGCGGATGGGTCGATACGCCGCCGTCTATTATAAGGAACTTTCTCACGCCGAAGCGTATAAAGCTTAGCAGTATATCCTGAACATAGGCCGTGAAGTGCGCATGCTCGACGCTGACCGAACCCTTCCATTTAACAAACGCCGGGAAATATGCATACGGCAGCGTGGGCAAGGTAAGCACATTGCAGCGCTTTGTGACTTCACTTGCAACATAATCGGTAACATAAAAGTCCGTTCCCATTGGAAGATGGTTTCCGTGTTCCTTCGAACCGCCGCCTATCGGCAGCACGACTACGCTATCCTCGTTAAGCAAAGGGTTCAGCTGTTCATAGGTTAACCGGCTGATAAAATATCCCATATAAATACGCTTCCTTTCTTATAATTTTTCAGCAAAATGGCAGGCTACGAAATGCCCTGTTTCAAGTTCTCTGAGGGCAGGCCGCTGCTCTTTGCAGCTTTCTTTTGCATAGGGGCAACGCTTCCAGAATTTGCATCCTGCCGGAGCATCAACGGGGCTTGGAACTTCACCTGTGAGCGGAATACGCTTTTTCGCCCAATTGCCATCCGGATCCGCTACGGGTATAGCGGAAAGCAAAGCCTTAGAATACGGGTGCATAGGCCTATTATAAAGCACGTCCGGAGTGCCGAGTTCGACTATGCTGCCAAGGTACATAACGGCTATCTTATCCGAAATATGTTTGACCATAGATAGGTCATGCGATATAAACAGATATGTTAACCCCATCTCCTTTTGCAGGCGGATAAGAAGATTGACTACCTGAGCCTGTATGGATACATCCAGCGCGGCGATAGGTTCATCGCAGACTATAAACTCCGGATTCATAGCCAATGCGCGGGCGATGCCGATACGCTGGCGCTGGCCGCCGGAAAGCTCGTGCGGGAATCGACTTAAAAATTCAGCCGGAAGGCCGACCTTGTGCAGCAGTTCCGCACAAATTGCCGTGCGCTCGCTTGCAGAATAGGAGAAATGAACCTTCATGCCCTCTTCTATAATTGAAGAGATGGACATGCGCGGGTCAAGGCATGCATAAGGGTCCTGGAATATCATTTGATTTTTCTGAAGGTATTCCTTCTGCTGCGCCTTATTGAGACTGTCCTTATCAACGCCATGGTAAAGTACTTTGCCGGCTGTTTTGCTGTATACGCCGAGCAGCGTGCGGCCGCATGTGGTTTTGCCGCAGCCTGATTCGCCTACCAATGAGAATGTCTCACCCTTTCGGATTTGAAAGCTTACATCGTCAACGGCCTTTACCACGCCGCGCTTGCTGGGGAAATATCGGCTAAGCCCCTGAACATCATAAAGAATTTCGTTGTTGTTCATCATTCATTCCCTCCGAATATCCTTGGCGGCTGTACCTTTGGTGCAAGTTCATGGCAAAGCCAGCAACTCGCGCTGTGCCCTTCGCTTATTTCGATTTCTGACGGGCATTGCTTTTTGCATATGCCCATGCAGTATTCGCAGCGTTCCGCAAACGGGCAGCCCACTAAAGGACGTCTGAGATCAGGCGGTGTGCCCTTGAGTGCATAAAGCTCGCTTTTGCTGGAAAGTGCACGCCCTGGGATGGAAGAAAGCAGCGCCCACGTGTAGGGGTGCTTGGGCCGCTTGAATATATCATCAACTGTGCCGCGTTCAACGATTTGACCGGCGTACATTACCTGTACACGCTGTGCAAAGCTTGCTACCACGCCAAGGTCGTGCGTAACAAGTATTACAGACATACCATTCTGCTCCTTTATGCGGCCAAGAAGATCAAGAAGCTGAGCCTGAATGGTCACATCCAAGGCGGTTGTGGGTTCGTCCGCAATAAGCAGCTTGGGGTTGCATGCCAGCGCAATGGCTATCATTACCCTTTGGCGCATACCGCCGGAAAGCTGATGCGGATAGCAATCCAGCCTTTCTTCCGGGTCGGGTATTTCGACAAGTTCAAGCAGTTCCTTGGCACGTTTTCTTGCCTCTCCCTTTGTCATGGAGGTATGGGTGAGCAGGTTTTCCATTATCTGCTTGCCTACGGTCATCGTAGGGTTTAAGGACGTCATGGAATCCTGAAATATCATGGATATATCCTTGCCGCGGATAGTATTCAGCTTGCGCCGCGGCATATGGAGCATATCCTGCCCGTCAAGCTCTACGCGGGAATTCTTATCTACTATGGCATTCGTGCGGTCAAGCAGTCTCATCGCAGCTTTTGCGGTAACAGTTTTACCGCAACCGGATTCGCCGACTATCGCAAGCACTTCTCCTCTGCCGACTTCAAAGCTTACGCCCCGGACAGCATGCACATTACCCGCGTATGAAGCAAAGCGGACGTGCAGATTTTCAACTTTAAGCAACGGTTCCATTCTTCTACCTCCTCATCTTCGGGTCGAGTGCATCCCTCAAGCCATCGCCCATAAGGGTGAACGAAAGCGTTGTAAGTGCAATGAACAGGGACGGGAAAAGCATTTGGTATGGATAAAAGAGCAGCGTACTTTGCGCGGCCGATGCAAGCGCGCCCCAACTGGTACTTGGAGCGGCAACACCTAAACCGACATAGCTCAAAAATGCTTCGCTGAATATAAAGCCCGGTATCCTAAACGTAAGGTTGACTATAATAACGCTTATGGTGTTCGGTATAAAATGCGTAAGCACTATTTTTACCGGAGAAACGCCCATTATCCTTGCCGCCATAACGTATTCGGAACGGTTTATCTGAAGCATTTGCGCACGCACTATCCTTGCCACGCCGCACCAACTCGTTATGGTCATTGCAAAAAGGAGAGTCGGTATGCTGCTGCTGTCAAGCACAACGGAAAGCAATATCACAAGCAACAGATTTGGTATGCTGCTGAGTATATCAACTATGCGCATCATCACCATATCTACCCGCCCGCCAAAGTATGCAGCCAGTCCGCCGTAAAGGCAGCCGATAACGCCAACTATCAGCGCGCCGCAGATACCGATTATTATGGATACCCTTCCGCCAACGGCTACGCGGGCAAAAAGGTCGCGTCCCAATGAATCGGTTCCGAACCAATGCTCTGCGCTCGGGGCCTGGTTGCGTGTTTTTACGTTTTGCGCGGCAAAATCATAACCGCATATCGCTGGGCCGAATATGGTGAACAGCGCTATTATCACAAGCAGTATCGCTGCGACCAGCGCAACCTTATTTTTGCGGAAGCGCTGCCATGCATCCTGCCAGTATGTCATTGGTTTGCCGGCAAGAATTTCTCCTTCGGAAGCGGATGCTCCAAGAGGGATAAAATCCTGCTCATTCAAAGGCAGATTTTCCATTCGCACCTCCTATTTATCATTGCTCAGCCGCAGACGAGGATCGCACAGCATGAGTAGAATATCCGAAAGCAGCATGGCCATGACGTATATTCCCGTAAAAATAACGTTCAGGCCAAGGACCACGGAATAGTCGCGGTCGTTAATGGCGCTGATGAAGTATTTCCCCAGCCCCGGAATTGCGAATATTTTTTCAATTATGAAAGAACCGCTGAAAATGCCGCCAACGCTTACGCATATCATTGTTATGCACGGAAGGATTGCATTGCGGAGTATGTGACGCGTGACAATATGAAACCTGTCTACGCCCTTCGCTTCGGCAGTAAGGATATAATCCTGATTGACCGTATCAAGCACACTTGAACGCATATATCTTGCATATGACGCAAGCGGCGATACGCACATGCATGTTACCGGCAGCACCAAATGCTTCCATGTGCCGTAACCGGTTGTTGGAAATACCGGCCATGTTACCGTAAGCGCATATTGCAGCACGGCTGCTATTACGAAAGTCGGAATAGCAGTGCCCAGCAGCGCTATTACCATAACCAGCCTGTCCGGCCAGCGGTTCTGCTTGAGCGCCGCAAGTATGCCAAGCGTAAGCCCCAGCACAACACCTATGCAAAGGGCAAGGCCGCCTATGCTCGCGGAAACCGGAGCATACTGAGCCACTATCTCCGCAACTTTCCTGCCCGGATAGCGGAGCGATGCGCCAAGGTCACCCGTAAGCAGTTGCTTTATATAGCGAGCGTACTGAACTATCAACGGCTTATCGAAGCCGTATTTTTCCATATATAACTGGCGAGTCTCCTCAGGCAAGTCCTCTACCATGGACGTAAACGGATCGCCGGGAATGGTGTGCACTAACAAAAAGGTAATGGACACCACGGCCAGAAGCGTGAGCAGCATATAGCCCAAGCGCTTGAGGATGTATTTCCACATAAAGACCTCTCCTTGTTTTGCCAATATAGGCGGCTATTGTTAAGCCGCCTATACGACACTGAATTACTTTGTTTTATCTGCCCTGAGTATACAGATACTTCATGCCGGTGGTATCAAATACGTTATCGCTGAAGTTCTTCACATAGCTGTAAGAGAAGCGGATGCTGCCGGTCCAGTAGCAGGGAGCGATTGCCGCTTCGCTGAGCAGCATTTCTTCCGCTTGGCGGTAAAGCTCGGTACGCTCGGTTTCGTCCTGGGCGGACACGCCCTGCTTCACAAGCTTGGTGTATTCTTCATTGACCCAGCGGGACTGGCCTCCCTTGGCGTTTGCCCAACGGCTGAGCTGGAACCAAGGTTCGGGATTGGCGCCCCAAGAGGTGGAAGCCATCTGGTAGTTGCCGGAGTTGATGTTGGACATATGGGTGGAGCTGTCGTTGAACTCAAGTTCCACGTTTACGCCCAGCACTTCCTGCCACATCTGCTGAATAAGTTCGGAATAGGTTCTTGCGTCGGCGGTGGTGGCGCCCCATGCAAACTTAACGGTGAGAGCGGAAGGATCGCTGCCAAGGCCGGCTTCTTCCATACCTTCGATAAGCAGAGCCTTAACGTCGGGATTCTCGTTCTGCAGCTTGCCTATAACATCGCCGGCAACTTCGCGGAAGTTGATGGAACCGACGTTGCACTCTTCGGGAACAAGGCCTGTAGCGACGGTACCTGTGCCACCGGTGATTATTTCAGCCATGGTTTCGCGGTCAAGCGCCAGAGAGAATGCCAAGCGGATCTTCTGGTTGGAGAACACGGAATCCTCGCAGTTGAAAACAATCATGAAAGTACGCGCAGCGCTCACCTTTTTGCTGTTAAGGCTGCTGTCGGCAGAGAACTTATTGATATAGTCAATATTGGAAACGTTGATGTAGTCCAGAGAACCGTTCTCAAAAGAGGACATCTTGGCGTTCATATCTTCCATTATGTTGGAAGTATATTTGGTCAGCTTTACAGCATCGGCCTCCCAATACTGATCGTTCTTCTCGAACACGAGGGAGCTGCTGTGGTTCCATTCCTTCAGTACGAATGGGCCGCAGCCGATGACCTTATCGGCATCCGCGCCGTACTGATCGCCGTACTGCTCAACGTAATCCTTACGGCAGGGGAAAATATCGGTATTGGTAAGGAAACCGGTATCCGCGCTATTAAGGGTAACCACAAGGGTCTTATCGTCGGGAGCGGTTACGCCAAGAGTGCTCATGTCTGCATTGCCGCTGAATATTTCTTCAAAACCAACAATGCTGAACATATCGGAAGCAAGAGGCCATGCATTGGCGGGATCGGCCTGACGCTGGAGAGCATAGAGATAGTCGCCGGCAACAACGGCCTGACCATCGCTCCACTGGTTGTCCCTAAGATGGAATGTATAGGTAAGGCCATCTTCGGAAACTTCCCAAGTTTCAGCGCCGGCGCCGGTAACAACGCCGTTTTGCACGCGGGTGAGCGGCTCAAGAATGTTGTACATAACGCTGCGGCTGTAAGTATCAAGGAACTTTGCAACATCCAAAGAGGAAGGCTCGCTGTTGAGCAGCGCGTTAATGTAGCTGTCGGCATCAGCATCCTGAATGTCGGTTTCCTGCGGCGTGGGCTCCTCGGTAGCGGTAGCTTCGGGAGTCGTAGCAGGCTCTGCCGTAGGTTCGGCTGTATTATCCTGTGGCTGATTGCTGGCGCAGCCTACGAATATGGCAAGCACCATAAGCACCGTCAGCACCAAAGAGAGAT
>CAVDFM010000099.1:0-7729 GCA_963608365.1 bacterium
CCCATACAGTGCGAGTATTATGCGCTGGAGGGCCTGAGCGACCTTATGAACACGGTCAAACTCGTGCGCACGCATCTTAACAGCAAGCTTGCCGTTGAAGGCGTTGTGCTCACCATGTTCGATGCGCGCACCAATCTTTCAGAGCAGGTGGTGCTCGAGGTGAAGAAATTCTTCAAAAACAAGGTGTACGATACAATAATTCCGCGCTCCGTGCGCCTTGGCGAGGCGCCGAGTTTCGGCATGCCCATCAATAAATACGATCCTAAATCCGTCGGCGCGAAGGCATACGACGCATTGGCGCGGGAGCTTGTGGGAAAGGAGAAATAAGCAATGGCAATGAAGAAGCTTGGGCGCGGGCTGGACGCGCTGCTTGGCGATTTTACCGCAACTCCGCCGGAAGGCGTTGTGCAGGCGGACATATACATGATAGACACAAATGCCGACCAGCCGAGGAAAACATTCGATGAAGAAAGGCTTAACGAGCTTGCGGAGAGCCTTAAACGGCACGGCATGGTGCAGCCCATAATAGTGCACCAGAATGGGGACAGGTATACCATAGTCGCGGGCGAGCGCCGCTTCCGCGCGGCAAGGCTTGCCGGCTTCAAAACCGTGCCCGTAATAGTGAAACAGTTTGACGATGCCGAAATTCAGGAGATAGCCCTTGTAGAAAATCTTCAGCGCGAAAGCCTTAACCCCATTGAGGAGGCCGCGGCTATACGCTTCCTGATGCAGCAGCACGACCTTACGCAGGAGGAGGTCTCCTCCCGCCTGAGCAAGAGCCGCCCTGCCATAGCGAACAGCCTTAGGCTGCTTTCATTGCCGGACAGCGTGCAGGACATGGTGAAGGAAGGTAAACTCAGCGCGGGCCACGGCAGGGCGCTTGCCGCCATAAAGGACGAGGCCGCCGTAAGAAGGCTTGCGGGCGACGCCGCCATAAACGGCTGGTCCGTGCGCGAGATAGAGCGCAAGGCCACCAAGTTCACCAATCCTGAGCTCGACAAGGTGGAGCGCGAATCAAAGAAGAAGCGCGTCCGCCAGACCAACGACATGTACGTCGCCCAGGAAAAGCTCAGGGAGCATCTTGGCACCAAGGTAACCATAGACGGCAGCGAAAAGAAGGGCAAAATAACGATAGAGTATTATACGCGCGACGGACTCGAAGCCCTCTACGATGCGCTGATGAAATTGTAAGTTATCTTGCGAGCACAAGAGATTATAAAGTTAAGGGGACGCATAGCGTCCCCTTAATTCTACAATATTTTCTGCTTTCTCATCATCCATCGTATGTAAAGAACCCGAAATGCTCCGTGCCGTTCATCAGGCCGAAGCGGCCGAGCGTGGTGGGTATCTCCCCCGCCTCTCCGCTGAGCTTGTAATAATCGGGCCACCAGCTCATGAATTCGCTGTTCAGTCCGTCCAGCGGGGTATCGGGCATATAGAGCACGAAATCCGTGCCGTTCTCCATGCCGTGCGCATCGCTCAAAACATAGCGTATATCGTCCTCTATCCATTCCGCACCCTTGCTTTCGTCCTTTGTCAGCTCCTCAAGCGTCATGGCATAGGAATGCTCGTCTATCTTGGTCACGTTTGCAAACCTGCCGGAGAATTTGCAGTAATACACCGTGCCGTTGGGGTATTTTTCGCCGTTCTCCATCATTTCGCTGTCGTGATATTCGCCGGTGAACGTGCCGTCCGCGTTCAGCGTAAGTTCAGTCCCCCATGCGCCCGCGCCGCTTGCAAATATCATTGTCAGCGGATCGTCGCCTATGGGCAGCGCAGCCGCGGCGTTATCCGTTTCGACGGGCTGAGTTTCGGCAGGCTGGGTCTCGGCGGGTGCAGTTTCGGCAGGGGCCGCGGTAGGCTCGGCAGTAACTATTACCCCAGGTGTGGCATCCTGCTCATTATTGTTCGCGGGCGCGGTGCAGCCGGCAAACATTGCTGCCGCCAAAGACGCGCAGGTAAATGCGGTTATTATCCGCCTTAGCTTTTCATTCATTTTTTACTCTCCTTATCCGGCGCGGTGTTGTCCGCGCCCAGTTCGGTCTATAATAATATGCTTATGCAATGGTTTTATCAATACATAAGCATATCTGTTTCAAGTTTGTTTACAAGTTTGCGCCCCGAATTGTTTCACGTGAAACATTCTTCCCGCGCGAAATTTATTTAAGCTTTATTATGAATATTCCCGGCATAAGGCCGCCCGCTTCGGTGCGCGTTTCCGTCACCAGTTTAAGCTTTGGCCGTTCGCGTATCAGCTTCTTCAGCAGCGTGAACTCCATCGTGTAAAGTATAGCCACGCCGTCCTCGTTCAGCCATTGCGGCAGCCTGTCCAGCAGGCCTGCATAAAGCTTTTCGTTGTTGGCATGGGTGCCCACGCGGTTGCCGAAGGGCAGGTTCGCAACTATCTCGTCATACGGACGCTTCGCTTCAAAGCGCAGCATGTCGTTGCATATAAACTTGGCCTTTGAGCCCGCGTTTTCTGCATTTTTGCGGGCAATATCTATTGCCTTATGCGCAATGTCAACGCCCGTAAGGCTTGCCGCGGGCGCAAGCTTTTCCCGCTCAATAAGCAGCGTGCCGCTGCCGCAGCAGGGGTCCAGCACCCTTGCGTTCACCTTCATATGCTCCATGGCATACCGCAGCACGGCCGCCGCCGTTGCGGGATGTATGCTCGCGGGCAGGGCCTCGGTACGGTAGGCGAACCTATCGTCGCAAAAGACGGTCGGGTGCAGGAACACATCCGCGCGGCCCTGTTCATTTATTTCAAATATAAGCTCCGCTTCGTAGTCGCTCGGCGCATTCACAAGCTTTTCGCTGTCTATCACGGCGGCTATCGCGCGGCTTTGCGCCGCCCTGTCCTTCACCTCGCCCCGCAGTTCAATTCTGTATCCGTAGGGCGGTTCGCCGTCGCAGCAATTTTCAAAGAATTCCCGCATAAAGCGGCTACATTGCAGCAGCTGCTTCGCGTCCGCCGCGTCCATGTCCCACGCTATGGGCATCAAAATGCTCTGCATGCTCCTAAGCCGCATCAGCTTATCTATGTCCTTCGTTTTTATAAATACGCTGTTGCCCTTGTGCGCATAGGGTTCAAGCTCCTCTTCCTCCATGTCGTAAAGCAAAGAGCCTACCAGCCTGTCCGGCGCGCGGAGTTCAAATTCATACTCCGTATCGAGCGCGCGGAAGGCGTGATGCGCAATTTTCGTAAGCTTACGCCTTGCGCTGAGGAGAGCGTCTGTTTCCTCGGCAAAGTGTCGCTTTTCGCTTTCATCCTTTGCGGCGGGAACGGTGTATTTTTCAAGGAAAGCCTTGGCCTCCTCCCCGCCTATCGCGCCTATCGAAAGAATAATGCTCGGGCGCACAAAGCGCGTCTGCTCCCGCCCAAGCGCAGCTATCAGCCGCTGCGCGTCCGCTTCCCTTTCAAGCGCGCCCATAAGCCGCGCCGTATTCTTCCTGAGTTTAGCGTCGTCGCTTGAAAGCATTGCGCAGAAGCGTTCATTTTCGTCCGCATTGCAAAGCTTATCCGCCATAGCTTTTCGGAATTTTTTCTGCTTTGCCAGCCTGCATAAAAACGCGCCCGCCGCCGCATTGCTTTCCTTTATATACAGCGCCCACGCCGGCTCAAACGCCTGCTCCGCCTTGGCGGCAAGCTTTTCCGGCCCGTTCGGCTCATTCAGTATTTTCAGCGCCTTTTCGCGGCTCATGTAAATCATTTTTTGCTCCTTTTTGCGGCTTCGGCGCGTATAACGTCCAGCACCTCGTCCGTACCGTCCGCCTTGGCGTCCGCGCTCATGGTGGCTATGAATGAAAGCCGTCTGTCGTAAAGATCGTTCACGCTGTCAAGGAGCGTATTTTCGTTAAGCTGCTCCTGCTCCAGCACCATCGCGTAGCCCTTGCGGGAAAAATAGCCCGCGTTCTGTATCTGGTCTCCCCTGCTTGCGCTAAGCGGCAGCGGGATGAGCAGCATTGGCTTGCACAGTGCTAAAAATTCAAACACAGCGTTCGCCCCCGCGCGGGAGATAACAACGTCCGTCGCGGCAAAAACGTCGCTCAGCTCCTTTGATATGAATTCATATTGCTTGTAGCTTGCGCTGTCCAGCTCCTTCTCCGCCTTGCCCGCGCCGCATATATGCACAATGTCAAACGTGCGTTCAAGCTTGGGCAATGCCGCACGCACGGCGCTGTTTATTGCCGCCGCGCCCAGGCTGCCGCCCATTATCATAAGCACGGGCTTTTTCCCGTCGAAGCCAAGGAAGTCAAGGCCTCGCTGCTTATCGCCCTTGTAAAGCTCCGGCCGTATGGGGGTGCCGGTATGCACGCCTTTTTCGCCGGTGAACTTGAGCGTATCTTCAAACGTTACGCATATCTTATCCGCAAAGCGGGAGTTTATCTTGTTCGCAAGGCCGGGCGTATAGTCGCTTTCGTGCGTGACTACCGGCACGCGGCACCGGCTTGCCGCAATGACTACCGGCACGCTCACATATCCGCCCTTTGAAAACACCACGTCCGGCTTTATTTTGCGTATCATGCGCCGCGCCTCGCCTATGCCTTTAAGCACCTTAAACGGCGTTGCAAGCGTTTTCAGCGAAAAATACCGCCGCAGCTTGCCCGCGCTTATCTCATGATAAATAATATAGTCCTTGTCGGCCATCAGCTTTTTTTCTATGCCGTCCGCCGTGCCGATATAATGTATCTCGTATCCCTCGCTCAAAAGCTGGGGGAAAAGCGCCATGTTCGGCGTAACGTGTCCGGCGCTGCCGCCGCCCGTGAATACGATCTTTTTAGCCATTGCTTCCGCCTTTCGGAAAAACTTGATTTTCCATTCATAATATGCTCATTCGCCCCATAAGTATATCATTTACGGAACCTTTGGGCAAGAATCCCCTACTTCCCCACGCAGAAGCGGGAGAATATCCTCTCTATCACGTCCGCTGTTACCTCGCGGCCCGTTATTTGGCCCAAGGCGTAAAGCGCGGTGCGTATGTCCGCCGCGGCAAGGTCAGTGCCCATTGCGGCGTCCGCCGTTTCAAGCGCAGCCTTCGCCTCCGCAAGGGCGTGTATGTGGCGGGAGTTGGTAACAAGCGCGCTCTCCGCCTCCTTTGTGAGCAGCAGCGCCGCCATGCGCTCCTTCAGCTCCTCTATACCCTCTCCAGTGAGTGAGCTTATGGCTATGGGCGCAAACTCGGCGCAGCTTTCATCCGTGCCGAAGCCCTGCTTGTCCGCCTTGGTAAACAGTATAAGGCATTTTCTGTATTCGCCCCGCTTTGCAGCGTTTATGAGCGCGCGGCTTTCTTCATCGATAGGCTTCGTGCCGTCTATTGCAATAAGTATAAGGTCGGCCCGCTCGCCCGCCTTCTTGGCCCGCTCCACGCCTATGCGCTCCGCTTCGTCCGCACCTTCGCGTATGCCCGCCGTGTCCGTCATGCGCACGGGCGCGCCGCAAATGTCCATCGTTTCCTCCAGCGTGTCGCGCGTTGTACCGGGTATTGAGGTGACTATCGCCCGCTCCGTTCCCATCAGCGCGTTGAAAAGGCTCGATTTGCCGGCGTTCGGCGCGCCGAGTATGGTTACCGACGCCCCTTCGCGGAATATCCGCGCCGCATTGCCGCCGCGTATCAAATAATCAAGCTTATCTATTATAGGTGCAAGGTCGCTGCCGAGAGAGGACACCGTGTCCTCTTCAAGCTCCTCCGGATAGTCAAGCGCCGCCTCAACGCCGCTCAGTATGTCAATAAGCCTGTCCTCTATTTCCTTTATGCCGCTGCCAATGCTGCCCTCAAGCTGCTCCTCCGCCATGCGCGCGCCCTGCTCCGTAACGGAGCTTATAACGTCCATAACGGCTTCCGCCTGGCTAAGGTCAAGCTTGCCGTTCATAAAGGCCCGTTTTGTGAACTCCCCGCCTTCGGCAGGACGCAGGAAGCGGGAAAGCACCCCAAGCGTCCGCTTGGCAATAACGCGGCTGCCGTGTATGTATATTTCCGCCATGTCCTCGCCGGTATAGGTGGCGGGGGCTTTAAGGAAGCAAGCCATTGCGGAATCTATCGCTTCCCCGCTTTCGGGGTCTATAACATGGCCGTAGTTCATAACGCGGTGCTCCGGCGCGTTTTTGCAGCGGAAAACCCGCCTTAGCGCAGCATATGCCTCGCTTCCCGTTATGCGCACTATTGCTATCGCCCCGCCCACCGGCGAGGACAGCGCGAATACAGTATCCTCAGTCATCCTTTATGTTGCCCTTCCCTATGTCCCTTGTTATCTTTTCCAGCATCTTCGGTTCGTTATCCCGCGGCTTGCAGGCGCAATGCATCAGCAGCGCGCGCTTCACTTCCCCTACCCGCGGGCAGGGGCGTATGTTCAGCCAGCGGCAAATATCCTGCCCCGTGCAGTTCAATTCCTTTTCGGTAAAGGGAGCGTTTTCGGCCTGCATTTCGGCATATACGCGCTTCCAGCGCTCCGCCGTGTCCACCCGGCCCAATTCTATGCCGCTGCCGTGCACGTCCGCTTCGCGTATCAGGATTAGCTTTTGCGCGCCGTCCCGCCCAAGTTCAACAAATTTCTTCTTTATTTTGCGCACGCGCGTTTCGCCCTTCAGGTCGAACATGTGCCACCGCACCAGCGTGACCACTTCCTCCCTCAGCGCGTTCGGGGCTTTAAGCCTTGTCAAAACGTCGTTCGCTATGCGGGCGGAATACATCTCGTGCCCATGCATGGAGCCGTGATCATAAAACGCGGTTGCCTTGCCAGTGTCGTGCAGGAGCATTGTCCACCTTAGCACCAGCTCCGGCGGCACGGCAGCGCACGCCCTAAGGTTGTGCTCCATAACGTCGTATTTATGGAAATCCCGCCTTTGCTTAACGTCGTAGCAAAGCTCAAGCTCCGGCAGCAGCACCTCTATCGCCCCGCTTCGGTGCAGCAGATGCAGCGCGCCTATAAGCGCATCGTATCCCGCGCCGTAGGCAGTATCCGCCATTATAAGCTTGCACATTTCGGCGTATATCCTCTCCGGCGAAATATCCTTCAGCCCTTCGCGGCTTGCATATGCGGCGGCAAGCGTATTCTCATCCGCATCAAAGCCAAGCTGCCCCGCAAAGCGGCACAGCCGCAGTATCCTCACCCCGTCGTCCCGCATTATCAGCGCGGGGTCGTGGCTGGTGGCGCGGAGTATCCGCCGCGAAATGTCCTCAACGCCGCCGGTGGGGTCAATTATCTCCTTCGTAAGCGGGTCAAGGTAAATGGCGTTCACGGTAAAGTCCCGCCTGAACGCATCCTCCTCAAGCGTTGCCGTGAAGCTGACTTCGCTGGGCTTATGGCTGCCCGTGCCGTCGTAACGCTCCTTGCGGAATGCGGCGTATTCAAAGCTCAGCCCGCCCACAGCTATGTCCAGCGTGCCGAACGCCGCGCCCTTTCTGCGGCACTCTATGCCCCGCGCGGCAAGCATGGCTTCAACATCCTCTATCCTGAGCGCGCTGCAAACGTCTATGTCGTTCACGTGGTATCCCAGCAGGCAGTTGCGCACCATGCCGCCCACGGCGTACAGCCGCGCCCCGTTTTCACTAAATATCTCCGCCAATGCAGTAAGCTGCGGAGCAATGGTAAAATCGTGCATGTGACCTCTCATAAAAAACAGCTTATATTATCTTACCATTTTGGCGGGTGGAATACAAATGGGATGAAGGAAGAAGTGGGGCGTTACAGCTAACCAAAAGGCGCCACCATTTATGGGGGAGCTGCTGAG
>CAVDFM010000100.1:0-7684 GCA_963608365.1 bacterium
ACCCCTGACCTTCAGCGTGACAGGCTGACGTGCTAACCAACTGCACCACCGGGCCGTTTTGCGGTTGACATATATTGGTGGGAACAACAGGGCTCGAACCTGTGACCCCTTGCTT
The DNA here is from genome assembly GCA_963608365.1 of bacterium. Taxonomy (GTDB): domain Bacteria; phylum Bacillota; class Clostridia; order Christensenellales; family CAG-138; genus Phil1. The sequence goes on from CAVDFM010000100.1 coordinate 116, forward strand.
GTAAGGCAAGTGCTCTCCCAGCTGAGCTATGCTCCCAAAACACGTCAACCGCAGGAAATAGTATACCCTACCGAGTGGGCATCTGTCAACAAATTTATGTAATAACTTTTACTAAAATTTGGTCCGTGCGCGCCCTATCCGCTTTTTACAAGACGCGCACGGCTTTTTGCTTACAGTTCCTTCGCCGCAGCCTTGGCCGCAACGTAGGCCAGATCGCGCCCGTGGCACAGCGCGGTCTTCTCGTATTCCGCACTGTAGCACGCGGCAAGGTCGCTCACGTCGCGCTTTTCGGCCGTGCCGTGCGCCGCTTCCACGGCGGCAAGCACCTTGTTGTCCGGCGATACCACGATATATCCGTCCTTGGTGGTAACCACGGCCTGCCTGCGGCCCTTTTCGCCGTTATCCACAAGGTTCAGAAACACCGTTCCCTCGGGCCATGCCTGCATACCCGCGCAAAGCACATCCGCCGCCGCGGCCAAATTCAGCGCGGGAATGTCGCTTGAAAGCTTAAACACGCGGCTTTCCGGCGCAAACGTTTTGCATACGCCCTTTACCGCCGCGGTGCCCGCACCCATTCCATAATCGGATAAAATAACAATAGGGGCAGTCATGGCGTCAGTTCTCCTTGGTAATGTCTATGGACCAGCTGGGGCCGGAGCCTATGCCGTACGTTTGGGCAAAGTTCTTCTGGTTCATTGCAAGGCCCATGAAGCCGGAGGAGGAGTTATACAGTATTTCGCAGCCGGGCGCGGCATAGCCGAAGGATTTGTTGAAAGGCATCACCTTATCAAACTTCACTTCGTCCTCATGCTTTATAACAACGTGCACGTTGTCGTTATGCACTATGCCGGTCTTTTCAAAGTCGTCTATGCGAATATTAGTCTCCAGATTGCCGAACGGTTCCATTATGTCCGGAATGGAGCCGTGCGCCTCGTCCTTGGCAACGGCAGCCTTCTTTATCTCAAAGGTGATTATGTCATCCACTGGGTATTCCGGGCCAACGCCTGCGAAGTCTATAACGCCCGCGGCAAGCTTGGCCGCGCAGTACGCGAACAGATCGCGTCCGTGGAATATGCTGGTCTTTTCCGTTCCCTTCAGGCGGTTTACGGTTTCGTCAATTTCGCGTATGGCGTCTATGCCGAATTCCTGCTTGATATATGTGAGCGAGCCATTGTCCGGCGTTACAACATAGTAGCCGTTGCAGGTATGGGCAACGCTTGCCTTCCTCGCCGTGCCTACGCCGGGGTCAACAACGCTTACGAATATGGTCCCCTTGGGCCAGAACGGCATAACGTTCCTAAGCGAAGCGGAAGCCTTTTCCACGTTGAACTTGGGTATAACATGGCTCAGATCATATATTTGCAGCTCCGGATCAATCGTTTTGCACACGCCGTACATTGCGCCGCCGCCGCCAACGCCGAAGTCTGTCTGCATAACTATACAGGGTTTCATAATCTCGTCTTCCTTTCCTCAGCAGTTTTATTTTTTAACTATGGTTATCTTATAATCGCCGAAGTTCTCGCCCGTGTCGAATATATGGGGCAGGAACTTTTCGGCAAAGCTGCGCTTGTTAAGGCTAAGCGCTATCGTGGGCGTTGTGCTGCCGTTATAAAGTATCGGCTCGCCTTCGGGCACATAGCCGAAGGACTTATGATACAGCACGTCTTGGTCAAACAGCGTTTCGCCGTTTTTAACTATGGTAACGTGGGTCATGTCGCCGTATACTATGCCGGTCTTTTCAAACTCGTCCACGTCTATGTTCGTGCCTGCGCCGCCGAAATGCTTTGTGCAGCCGGCGATCTCGCCCTCCGCACGCCCGGGCGCGACCGTGCCGTGAGTTGTTTCAAACGTTACAATCTCGCTCACGGGGTATTCCGGCCCAACGCCTTCAAAGTCTATTATGCCGCTTGCAAGGCGCGCCGCAGTGTATGCAAACACGTCCCTGCCGTGGAAACTGTTCGCCTTGTCGCTCCCCTTCAGGCGGTTCACGCTTTCGTCTATTTCGCGCACGGTAACCACCCAGTCAAGTATGGCGGTAAGGCTGCCGTTATCCGGCGTTACCACAAAGCTGCCGTTGTTCAGCTTGGCTACGCAGCCGCGCCGCGCCGTGCCTACGCCTGGGTCGACAACGCTTACGAACACCGTGCCGCCCTTCCAATACGGTATCGTATCCCTAAGCAGGAAAGAACCCTGCCGCATGTCGAACGGGCGAATTTCATGGTTCAAATCGAATACGTCAAGCGACTGATCCACCATTCTTATAACGCCGTACATGCTGGCAACAAAGCCCGTGGTAAGGCCAAAGTCCGTTTGAAGCACTATATCGGGTAACATGTTTGGTCAAATCCTTTCTATGGTCATAACGTAGCCGGAGATATCCGCCCCGGGAAGCAGCGTTTCCGGAATATATGCCGCGGCAAAGCTCTTCTGGTTCAGTCCCATGCCCATGTAGCCGCTGCTGCCGTTGAACAGCACGCTCTTGCCGAATTCAACATAGCCGAAGGAGCGTTCGTATGTTGTTTCCGCCTCGAACCGTTTTTCACCGTTATGGGTGAGCGTAAGGCGCACCGCGTCGCCAAAGGCTATGTTGGCGTTCGCAAATTCGTCTATGCGCACGTTCAGGTTAAGATTGCCGAAGTTTTTAAGCACGCTGAAAAGGCCGCATTCAACATAACCGTCCTTAACAACGCTTTCGCGCATATTGAAAACGTTAAGCTCCGCTATGGCTATCTCGCCGCCCAAGGAAGCTATATCCACGCCCTGCGCAAGCTTTGCGCCATAGTAAGCATATGTGCTAATGCCCGCAGGGACCTTGCCTTCGTCAAGCGCAACGGCCTTCTCCGCGCCGAAAACGTTCAACCACGCTGTAACGGTGCCGTTATCGGGCGCAACTATATAGCGGCCGCATTTTGTTTCGAGCGCTATCGCGCGCGAAGGATGCGCATGATCCTCCACCACGGAAACATAAACCGTTCCTTCGGGGAAGAAGGGCAGCACGCTGTATATCATGCCGCCGGCATTGAGCGCGTCCCCTTCGGGATAAAGATCGAGCACGGAATATATGTCAGCCTCCGGCGCAATTTTGAGTATGTTGCCGCTCAGCGCTGCCGCGCGGCCGTCCGCCGTGCCGTAATCGGACTGTGTGGCAAGTATTGGACGCTGCATATTTTCCTCCTTATATTTTGCTCACGCGCATTGTCCATTCCGGACCGAAGCCCAGCGAATAATCGCGCGTAAGGTTGCCGCGGTTGCGTCCGGCCATTACGCAGGCCGTTTCGCTGCTGAATACCAGCTTTGCATTGAGCGGAACAAAGCCGAAGGACTTTGCCAGCGCAACTTCTTCATCCAGTATCACTTCGTCGTTGTGCTTTATAGTCAGGCGCACGTTGTCGCCGTATTCCATGCCCTGCTCCTTGAGCCATTCAAAGGGTATGTTCGTACCCACAAGGCCGAAATGCTCCGTGGCTTCTATTATCATGCCGTATACGGCGTTCTCCTGCTTTTCGGGATGCACATACGGCGCCATTACTATGTCGTCCACGCTGTATTCGGGGCCAACGCCTTCAAAGTCTATCACGCCCGCGGCAAGCCTTGCGCCGCAGTATGCGTATACGTCGCGGCCGTGGAAAATATGTATGTTCCTTGTGGTGGGGTAGCGGTTCACGCTTTCGTCTATTTCCCTTACGGCAACTATGCCTATGCGCTCCTTAACGTAAGTAAGGGTGCCGTTATCGGGGGTTACGATATAGCTGCCGTTGGACAGTTTCGCCACGCAGCTTTTCCTCGCCGTACCTACGCCGGGGTCAACCACGCTCACGAAAACCGTGCCTTCGGGCCAGAAGGGGATGGTATAGATCAATGCGTCTGACGCGGCAAGCACGTCGAACTGATTGATGGCATGCGTGGCGTCAAAAACCCTGAGCTCCGGGTCAACAATCATGGCCACGCCTCTCATCGTGGCAACCGAAAGGTTATCCACGCCGAAGTCTGTTTGCATTACCAATGCGCTTTTCATGTGTATCATTGCTCCTTTATGTGCTAAGGACGTTGCTCGGAAGCGCGTGCCTTTGCTCGCGGCCGCGCCGCCGCGTCCTTGCAAAGCCTAAGTTATTTATTGAACCATTTGAGGAAGAAAAGATCCTCGAACTGGCTCTTTACTATTATGTCCTCCTTCGCCATGAAGGGGCACCACATTTCCGCGGGATATGGATTGATTATGCGGAAATATACAATATAAAACAGTATCGCCGCGCCGAAGAATATGGCCGCAATTCTGAGTATTTTGTCAAGCTTGGTCAGCTCATGCTCGGCGTACCATGTGCGCGTTTTAAGCCGCCCGTAACCGCGAAGGTCCATTGCGTTGGCAATGCTTTCCACCCTGCCGAAGGAGGACATTACCAGCGGTATCAGCAGCTGACCCGTGGCCTTGAGCCGCTTGCCCACGGAAGCTTTCTTGGAAAGCTCAACGCCGCGCATCTGCATTGAATTGCGTATGTCTATAAATTTGGACGCAATGTCCGGTATGGTGCGGTACGCAAGCGAAACAATGGTGCAAACCTTGTAAGGCATATGCAAAAACGCAAGGCCGGACGCAAATTCGGAAGGCGTAGTCGCCAGCGCGAACATCATTACCGTAAGGAAGGACGCAACGCGCTTCGTCATGGTGACGAGCAGATACCAAAGCGTTTCCCTTGTTATGAAAAGCTTTTCGCTCGCCTGCCATATTATGGTGCTGCCGCCAACGTGGCTGAAGCCTGTATCGGGCGACACTATAAGCAGCATTATCGATCCTATCACGCCCGTTGTAACAAGCATTACCGAAAGCAGCACTATAAGCGGCTTATAATTGGGGCGCATGGATATTATGGCGATTATGGGCACTATCATCAGCGCCGCTATAACGCGGATGTCAAACGTTGCAATTATTGCAACCGTGAACAGCAAAAACATCAGCACCTTTGTGCTGCCCGCCAGCTTATGCACGGGCGTGGGGCCGGGTACAAAGTTTATTACAAGCTTGTTATTCATGCCTTCCTTGCCTCCCTTTCATGCGCTATGAAGCGGCGCGTCACCTGCTCCGGCTCAAGGCCAAGATGCTTTGCCAAAGTGTAAAGCGAAGTCTGCTTCAAATTGGCGCGGGATATAACGTCGTCGTTCGCAAGCACGGCGAAAACCTTGTCGTCCGCTATGACCTCGCCGTCGCTGAATACTATCGCGCGCTCCGTATTTTCAAGCGCCAGGTGCATGTCGTGCGTTATGAAAAGTATCGTCTTTCCGTATTCGCGGTTCAACACGTTTATGAACTTCATTATCTCCGTATAGCTCTTGTAATCCTGCCCCGCGGAAGGTTCGTCCAGTATCAATACGTCCGGCTCCAGCACCAGTATGCTCGCCACGGTTATGCGCTTCTTCTGCCCGTAGCTCACCGTGTCCACCGGCCAGTTGCGCATGGGATAAAGGCTGCATGCGTTCAGCGCCGCCGTGGCCTTTTCGCGTATGGTGTCCTGCGGCATTTCGCGTATGGTCAGCGCGTACTCAACTTCCTTCTTTATAGTGTCCTTTATTATCATCTGGTTCGGGTTCTGCATAACGTAGCCCACGCGCTCGCCTATTTCCTTTATGGAAAGGTTCTTCGCGTCCCGCCCATCTATGCGCACGGTGCCGCTCTTTGGCCGCGCAACGCCGCATATCAGCTTTGCCGCGGTGGATTTGCCCGCGCCGTTTTTGCCTATCACGGCTATGCGTTCGCCCCGCTTTATTGAAAAGCTTGCGTCGCGCACAACGGGCTTGCCCGCGTCGTATTCATATGTAACGTGGTCAAAGCCCACAACCTCGTCCGCCGTGTTCTCGGGCATGGGCTTGCTTTCCTCTGTAAAGAAGCGCGTAAGCTTGGCCTTGGCTTCGTCCGTAAAGCGGATGGTGTTTATGTCGCCCAGATTCTCCGTGCCTTCCAGTTCGCATCCGGCGTATTTCATCGCCGTAACGTAAAGCGGCTCCCTTATGCCGTGCTTTTGCAGCAGGTCGCTTTTCAGCAGCTCGTCCGGCGTCATGTCCGCGGCTATGCGCCCGTCCGCCATCAGCACTATTCTGTCAACGTTGCGGTGCAGCACGTCCTCCAGCCTGTGTTCTATTATTATTATGGTGCGTTCCTTGTCCCGCGCCAGATCGTCTATCAATTCAACGGCCGTGTTGCCCATCTGCGGGTCCAGCGCGGCCAGCGGTTCGTCAAAAATAAGTATGTTCACGTTGCTGCCAAGCACGCCGGCTATGGCAACCTTCTGCTTCTGCCCGCCGGAAAGATTGAACGGCACCGCGCCCAAGAAATCGCTCATGCCAACGGTTGCCGCATGTTCTTCAACAACGGGAACCATTTCGCGCCGCGGAGTAGCCTCGTTCTCCATGGCGAAGGCAATGTCCTCCGCAACGCTCAGCCCAACGAACTGCGCGTCGCTGTCCTGCAAAACCGTGCCTACGGTTTTGCTCAGCCCGTATATGCTGCTTTCCCGCGTCTCCTGCCCCATTACGGTAACGCTGCCGGTCATGGTGCCGTGGTGGGAAAATGGTATAAGTCCGTTTATGCAGTTGGCCAGCGTGCTTTTGCCGCTGCCCGAGCTGCCCAGAATAAGCACTTTTTCGCCCTTATAAATGGTCAGGTTTATGTCGTGCAGCGTGGGCTCGTGCTGCACCTTGTACTGAAAAGAAAAATCCTTAAAAACTATGGCAGGTTCTTTCATTCGCGCATTTCTCCGGTCATAAAGTATTATTTCGCGGTCGCATTATGCTTTATCATAACGCATTACGGTTCAAGCCGAAAACCGTTTGTTTCATAAAATAAATTTGGGGGCGCCAAGCGCCCCCAAATAAGCCGATCAATATTGATCGCCCTTGTCTTCCTTCAGATTTGTGCGGGACTTGTAGCGGTTGGCAAGCACCAGCAGTATGGGTATGCCCACAACTACCAGCACCAGCGTGTTGCCAAGGGTGGCCGCAAGCGCCTGCAGGAAAGTAACATTGAGGTCGCTGCCGTAGAACAGGGTGGAGAATATGGGGGTGATGATGCCGAAGGCGACCATGTTGCCCAGTATGCAGCAAACGGCATAGATAACGGCATGCTTGGCGGTGAATATGCCTTCCTTTATGTTGGCGCCGTAAACGGGCAGCAGACCGACGCAGAACGCCATCACGGCATTGCCCACGGACCAATCGAACCATAGGCCCCAGCCGCCAATAAGGTCGGCTATCACGTTGCCCACGCCGCAGCATACCATTGCGGGCAGCGGCCCGAACAGCGCGCCCACTATAACGGGTACTATCATGGCGGTGGTAAGGCTGGTGTTGGTGAAGATGGGTACGCCGCCGTAGCACATCAGCACGCCGTAGAGCGCCGCGCCTATTGCAACGGCAACTATGGTCTTGGTGTTCCATTCGCCCACGAGCATGGCGCCCACGTTCTTCTTCTTGATTTCCATGTGTAACCTCCTGTAAAAAATATGGATAAAATCGTATGCGGCGCAGCAGCGCGCGCAAAAGCTATGCATAATTATAACATCATCCGGCACCATATACAAT
>CAVDFM010000101.1:0-7643 GCA_963608365.1 bacterium
AGTCAATCCGCCTTACGGCGTATTGCCAGCTCCCCGTAAAGGGGAGCCTTTTGGCATATCCGATTTTACTCCGCATTAAGCAGAAGCTGCTCGTAATTCGGGAAGGGCCAAGCTTCGTGCGGCGTTATGGTCTCAAGCGCATCGGCGGCATGCCTTACGGCGGCCATCGCCGGCACCACCGCATTGCGGCAGCGGCAGGCGCGCTCGTGCGCGCAGTCGGACTCGTCGGCATATTTCAGCGCGGCGTTCAGCTTGCCGCAGGCCGTGTCCAGCTCATTGAGCAATGCCGCGCCTTCGCGCAGTATGCGCATTTCAGGCTCGGTGCCTATGCATATGCTCTGCTTGTAGGATACCGTTTTTGCCATTTCGCCCTGCGCGCGGCTCACGGCGGGGATGATCTCCTTAGCAGCCATTTCGGCCATTGTGCGGCCCTCTATCTCGGCAAGCTTTGCGTATGTTTCAAGCGAAACCTCGTAGCGGGAAAGCATCTCCCGCTTTGAGAATATGCCGTATCCGCTGAACAGGGCAACGTTTTCGTCCGCAATGGAACGATCCTGCGCCTCAACTGTGGTTTTCAGGTTATATAGTCCCCTGCGCTCGGCTTCCTTTTCCCATTCTTCGGAATAGCAGTTGCCGCTGTAAACTATGCGCTTATGCTTTTCATATTCGCTGCGGATAAGCTCCCGCGCGGCCTGCTCCTTGTTTTCGGCATGCTCCAGCGCGTCCGCAAAGCGCGCCATGGCTTCCGCCACAACGGTATTTATAACAATATTCGCATCGGCAATGGACTGCGCGCTGCCGGGCATACGGAATTCAAACTTGTTGCCCGTGAATGCGAAGGGCGAAGTGCGGTTCCTGTCCGTATTGTCCGCCTTCACGCGGGGCATGGCCTCAACGCCCATGCTTATGAACTGCTGCTCCGCGCGGCTGTAATCATTGCCGGCGCATATGGTGTCCATTATCTCGCCCAGTTCGTCGCCTATAAATACGGATATTATCGCCGGCGGCGCTTCCGTCTGCCCAAGGCGAAGGTCGTTTGAATACGAGCACGCACTGAAGCGGATAAGATCCTGATGATCGTCCACGGCGGCTATAACGGCCGTAAGCAGGAGCAGGAACAGCGTGTTCTCGCTCGGCTCCTTGCCGGGGTTGAGCAGGTTTTCCCCGCTTTCGGTAGACAGCGACCAGTTGTTGTGCTTGCCGCTGCCGTTCATTCCGGCGAAGGGCTTTTCGTGCAGCAGGCATACCATGCCGTGCTTGGGGGCTATGCGCTTCATCAGTTCCATTATAAGCTGGTTATGGTCGGTCGCGCTGTTTGCCCCGCTGAACACGGGCGCAAGTTCGTGCTGCCCGGGTGCGACCTCCTTATGCTCGGTTTTTGCAAACACGCCCAGCTTCCACAGTTCCCTGTCCAATTCCGCCATGAACGCCTTCACGCGGGTATCGAGCGTGCCGTAATAATGGTCGTCCAGCTCCTGGCTCTTGGCGCTCTTCGCGCCGAAAAGCGTCCTGCCGCAGAGCACAAGGTCCCTGCGCTTGGCCCAAAGCGCCTTATCCACAAGGAAGTATTCCTGCTCCGCGCCCACGCTTGGCGTAACGCGCTCTATATCCTGCCTGCCCATGGCATGCACAAGGCGCAGCGCTTCTTTATTGATAAGCTGGGCGGAGCGCAGCAGCGGGGTTTTTTTGTCCAGCGCGTCGCCGTCATACGAAAGGAACACCGTGGGTATGCACAGCGTATCCTCCTTTATAAAAGCGTATGCCGTGGGGTCCCATGCGGTGTAGCCGCGGGCCTCGAACGTGGCCCTCAGCCCGCCTGAGGGGAAGCTTGATGCGTCCGATTCGCCAACAACAAGCTCCTTGCCGGAAAAGTCCAGTATCGCGCCGCCGTTCGCGCCGGGGGCGATAAAAGCCTCGTGCTTTTCCGCGGTGATTCCGGTAAGCGGCTGGAACCAATGGGTAAAATGTGTGGCGCCCTTTTCTATCGCCCATTCCTTCATTGCCGCGGCAACCGGCGTTGCAATGTGCCTGGCAAGCGGCGCGCCGCGCTTTATGGTGTCCTTCAACGCGGCGTAGGTATCCTCCGCAAGGCGTTCGCGCATCACGGCCTCGTTAAACACCATTGAACCGAAATCAAAATTGTTTGGCATAGCTTTTCCCTTTCCATTAATAATAATTTCAGTATTATAGATTATCTTTATCCACGGCACAAGGGGAAAACCGAAAATAATATATTATCTATTATTTATGCGGCCATAAGCAAAGCTTTTATACATACGGCTTGATATAATAAAAACCCGATTGAGCGAATCAACCGGGTTTGTGATGCAATTATTCGGGCTATTCATCCTCCTTGGGCATGCGCCGGAAGAAGGCGAGCGTCATGGGGATCGCCACAAGGAACGTGCATACATCCGCACAGGCCTGCGCGCACTGCACGCCGGTAAGCTTGAATATGGGCGGCAGCACGGTTATGAACAAAAGGAAGAATATTCCCTGGCGGCAGGCGGAAAGGAAGCTTGCCTGCGCGGCCTTGCCTACGGACTGGAACGTCATGTTCCCCACAACAACGAAAGGCACAGTCGGCATTGCAATGCACTGTATCCTCAGCGCAAGCGTGCCTATTTCAATTACCTTCGGGTCATCCCTTAGGAACATGGTAACTATATTGGGCGCGAATATGAACGCTATTGCGCTTGCCGCGCCCATTACGCAAAGCCCCAGTATAAGCGTGAACCTATACGCCGCGCGCACGCGGGCATATTTCTTCGCCCCGTAGTTATATCCCGCAACGGGCTGATAGCCCTGACCTATGCCGAGCGATGTTGAGAATATGAGCATGAACACCTTGCTGACTATGCTCATCGCCGCAACGGCGGCATCGCCATACACCATGGCGCTGCGGTTGAGCGCAATGCTTGCAACGCTTGCCAAGCCCTGCCTGAGTAGCGCGGGAAGGCCGGTTTTGAATATGTCCAGCAGCATCCTGCCGCTTATCTCGATCTGGCTCACGCTTGGCTGCACCACCGTGAAGCCCTTGCGGAAATATGCCGCAAGCAGTATTACCGTGCTGACAAGCTGGCTTATGCCGGTGGCTATTGCCGCGCCCGCGGTGCCGAGTTGAAAAGTGTGTATAAACAGCGGGTCAAGGCCAATGTTCAGCAATCCGCCTATGCTTATGCCTATCATGGCATATTTGATCTTTCCCTCCGCGCGCAGGAGATTGTTCATCACGAAGGATATAACCATTGCGGGCGCTGCGATAAGAATATAATTGGCATACGCCTTTGCGTGCGGCAGCATTGTTTCCGTTGCGCCAAGGAGCCGCATGAACGGATCGAGGAATATAAGCCCCGCGCCGAGTATTATAAAACCGAATACAGCCGCCAAAAGCAGCGCGGTGCTTGCAATGCGGTTCGCGTGGGCATAATCCTTTTCGCCAAGGCGGCGGGAGATAAGGCTGCTTGCGCCCTGCCCAATAGTGAAGCCCACGGCCTGGATTATGTTCATAAGGGAGAACACAACGCCCACCGCGCCCGATGCGCTGGTGCCAAGCTGGCCTACGAAGTAAGTATCGGCGCTGTTATATATGCTGGTGACCAGCATGCCTATCACCGCGGGTATGCCCATGGACAGCACCACGCGGCTGACAGGTTCGGTAGTCATGCGCTTATACTGCCGCTCCTGCACGCTTGCGGCGCCGTTATTCATGTTTTGTTCGTTTTGCCCACCGTTGGGCATTTTCTTTTGCATTGGCCTATTTTATCCTTTCAGCAGCGCGCTGAGCTTCGCGTCCGTATCCGCCATAAGCCTATTCAGCAGCGCTTCAACCTCTTCATCCGTTTTTGCGTTTGCGCCTATATACAGTTTAAGCTTGGGTTCCGTGCCGCTGGGGCGCACGCATATCCATGCCCCGTCGCTCAGCAGGAAGCGCACGGCATTCATGCCGGTGACCTCGCTCTCCGCTTCTGTTCCCGCGGCGTAGTCCATTGCCTTGCCTGAACGCATATCCTCGAACCTATCCACCGCCACGCCCGCAAACTCCCGCGGGGTGTCGCTCCTCAGCGCCGCCATAGCCCCGGCTATGCGCTCTATGCCCTCTTTACCGGAAAGGGTATAGCTCTTCACGGCTTCGTTATAGCAGCCGCACATGGCCTCTATCTCGCCCAGAGCGTCGCTGAGCGTTTTGCCCATGCTTCTGTAATATACGCAGGCTTCCGCCGCAAGCATCGCCGCGCACACGGCGTCCTTATCCCGTGCAAAGCCGCCCGCAAGGAAGCCGTAGCTTTCCTCAAAGCCGAATATGAACGTGCCGAAATCAGGCTCGGTATGGCTCTTTTCAATAAGCTCGGATATAAAGCGGAACCCGGTCGGCGTACACCTTAGCTTAACGCCGAAATGCGCGCATATCGCGTCCGCAAGGCGGGTGCTGACTATGCTTTTTGCCACGAACCCGTCCGCGGGAATGGCTCCGCGCTCCTTCATGGCGCTTAGAATATAGTATAGCAAAAGCGAGCCTATCTTATTGCCCGTAAGCACGCGGAACTTGCCGTTCTTTTCCCGCACGGCAAGGCCCATCCTGTCAGAATCCGGGTCGGTTGCAACTATTGCGTCCGCATGGACCTTATCCGCAAGCTCCATGGCAAGGGTAAACGCCTTCGGGTCCTCCGGATTGGGCGCGGTAACGGTCGGGAAGTCCCCGTTCGGCTCGCGCTGCTGCTCCACTATGCTCACGTTTGTTATGCCCGCAAGCTTCAATATGTGCTGCACTGGAAGATTGCCGCTGCCGTGCAGGGGAGTATACACCATTTTAAGCGTATCGCCCTGCTCCTTAACAAGCCCGGGCCGCTGCATAACGGAAAGCGTGTCGCGGTAATAATCCGCATCGTCAGCGTCGCCAAGCCATGTCAAAAGCCCGCTCGCCTCGGCCTGCTCGGCTGTCATATCGGGGCCTGCGAAGTAATCCTGCCGCTTTATTTCGGCGTATATAGCTTCCGCCTGCTTGGGGCCTGCCTGCCCGCCATCCTGCCAGTATACCTTATAGCCGTTGTATTCGGGGGGATTATGGCTGGCGGTTATTACAATGCCCGCTATGCATTTTAGCCTTCTTACCATATACGAAAGCATGGGCACGGGGCGCAGCGAATCATATATATAGGCATGTATGCCCTTTGCGCAGAGGGTAAGCGCGGCCTCTATTGCAAATTCGCGGCTCATGCGGCGGGAATCATATGCTATTGCAACGCCGCGCTGTGCGCCGCCGTCAAAGCCCAGTATGTATTCGCTAAGCCCCAGCGTTGCCCGCTTTATAACCCGCGCGTTCATTCGGTTCGTTCCCGCGCCGAGTATTCCCCTTAAACCCGCCGTGCCGAATTCAAGTTCGGTATAGAACCGTTCTTCTATCTCCTTGGGGTTATCGGCTATCGCCTCAAGTTCCGCTTTAAGCTGCGGTTCCAGCTTTTCCGCCTGCCTCCAGCGCAGATATTCTTCCATATAGCCGCTCATATGCTCTTATCCTCCGTTTCCTGATTATTGTTGTTTATGTCGCTTGGGATGTATACGTTGCGCGCCATGCTGTACGCGCGTTCATCCCCAACTATAATATGGTCATATAATTGAATCCCGATGCCGCTCAGCGCCGAAAATATCATTTTTGTCATGGCTATATCCTCGCTGCTGGGGGCCGGGTTGCCGCTCGGGTGGTTATGGCAAAGCATTGCGTATGCCGCCGCGTGGCGCAGCGCGCATTCGGCAATTATGCGCGGATAAACCGCGCTTTGGTCTATCGTTCCGCTTGATACCATGTCCTCGTGTATGGGCTTCAGCCCGCTGTCCAGCGACACAAGGTACATAACCTCGTACCTGTGCGGCCTGAGCAGCCGCATGCAGTATTCCGCGGCCTTTTCGGGATTATTGAGCCGCTGCTTTTTGCGCGGCTTTTCGCTTATGTTCCGCAGCGCCCCCGCAAGGGCAATGAGCGTTGCCGCGGATTCGCCCAAGCCGGCGTTTTTAATCTCAGTCGGGTCGGCCTTCAGCACAGCCGCAAGCGACCCATAGCGCTCTATAAGCCTGTGCGCCAATGGGTTCACGTCCCGCCGCGGTATTGCATAGGTAAGCAGCAGTTCAAGCAGCTGATGCTCCGGCATGGCCTTCGCGCCGCCCGCAAGGAAGCTTTCCCTAAGCCTTTGCCTGTGCCCGGAATGCTCTTCCAATTTAGTTCTCCTCTGCCTTCATGTATTTGCGGCCCACGAACAGCGCCACAATTCCGCCGAAGAACAGCACTATTATGCTCAGTATTCCAAGGGACGCCCTGCCCGTTGCGGCATAGGTCGCGGCATAGAGCGCGGGGCCTATCACGCAGGAGAATTTGCCGAATATATCAAGGAAGCCGTAGTATTCATTGGAACGCTCCGGCGGGATAAGCTGGCCGAAATAGCTGCGGGAGAGCGCCTGTATGCCGCCCTGCACCGTGCCCACGAGCGTTGCCAGTATCCAGAACAGCGTGCTGCTCAGCTTGAGCGCGGCCTCTATATCGCCGCCAGAAAGCTCCGCCTGTTCAATATTGAAGCCCATGAAGAAGCCAAGTATAGTTATAACGAAATATACGCACACGGCTATGGCGATCATCTTCATCGCGCCAACCTTTTTGGCAAGGTTGCCGAACAGTATGCTGAAAGGCACCGCAACTATCTGCGTGACCAGCAGCGCAAGTATCATACCTATCGCGCCAAGGCCAAGGGTCTCGCCGTAGTTCGTAGCCATGGATATTATTGTATCCACGCCGTCAATATAGAAGAAGTAAGCTATTATGAAGAACAGTATCTTTTTATCTTTAAGTATATCCTTAAACGTTTTCCATGCGTTGCGGAAGGCTTCCTTTGCAAGGGCCTGCGGCGCGTCCTCCACGCTGTATTTCTGGTTGACGTTTTTAAGGAAGGGTATGCTGAACACCGCCCACCATACAACGACTATCAATATTGCAATTTTATAGGAAAGCACGCTTTGGTTCATAAGCAGCATTACGGCAATGGATATTATGAAGGGAATGGTGCTGCCGCCGATATAGCCCATTGCATAGCCCCAGGAGGAAACCCTGTCCATGCGCTCCGGCGTGGTAACGTCAGTCAGGAAGGAATCATAGAAAAGGCAGCTTCCGGAAAAGCCTATGCGCGAAAGTATGAAGCCGATAAGCATCAGCCGCCAGTCCTCAAACGCCGCCATCACCGCCGTGAACACAAGGCCGAGCACAAGGAATCCGGCGAAAAGTTTCTTTTTCATGCCGGAAAAGTCGCCTATCGCGCCGAGTATGGGTGCAAGCACCGCCACCACGAGCGCCGCCGCGCTGACGGCGAAGCCGTAAAGCTTGTTGCCCGTTTCGTTCGCCTGCATGGCAAAATAGATGGGGAATATGGCTGCCATAATATTGGTTGCATAGATGGAATTGGCCCAATCATACATTATCCATGATTTTTCGGCCTTGGTGAAGCGCTTTTCGCTGCGGTCCGCCTTAGATGACATATTTACCCTCCCATGGCAAAATAAATGATTACACGCTTAATTATAAAGCATTGTGTCGAGATAGTATAGGGGGCAATTTGCCGCGCGAATCGGTTAGAGTACACTAACTTCTTTACGCACTCTGC
>CAVDFM010000102.1:0-2325 GCA_963608365.1 bacterium
GTTGTCCATGCTGCGCTGCCCTCAGGCCGCTATACCGATTGTTTCTGCACAGCTTATAGCCATGCTTGTTTTCTTTATAGTAGCCTTAAAAACAACGCCCATGCCTGCGCGCATTGAAGCACGCGAGGAAAAAACAAACGCCGGCGTACTCTTTGCCGCCAGCGTTACGGAAGCCGCAGCATCACTCATATCAATATGCGGCATGATAGTGTTCTTTTCTGTTTTGATGCGTATGCTGGAAATAACCGGCCTACTGAGCATAATTGCATGGCCGCTCAAGCAGCTTATACTTCTGCTAGGCGGCGCCGGACACGCGGCTGAAGTGATGATATGCGCCGCGGTGGAAGCTGCAACCGGCGCTAACCGCATAGCCGATGCTGCGCTCAGTCTAAGAGAAGCCACGGCGCTTGCCGCGTTCGCATTCTCGTTCGGCGGGCTTTGCATAATGGCACAGAGCATGATATTCATGCGCATAGATATAAAAAAATATCTGATATGCAAGCTGGCGCAGGGCATGCTCGCCGCGCTGATAGCGTATCTGTTGTTCCCTCTCTGCTGCAATGGAGCGCAAAGCGTTACCGCAGAGCCAGAAATGCTGGAGACATTAGGGCAAAACAGCCTTTCCGCCCTTGCGATACTTGCCTGCTCAATGGCAGCAATGGGCGCGGTAATGCTTATCTGCGCCGCTAAAGCAAGATTGGAAAGGCTGAAAAGCGCCGGTATTAGGCGGGATTAGAGCAGTATTACGCCTGCCTTCTCCGCTTCCTCCATGGTGTGCTTATCCCAAATGGAGGACTGCACTTCGCCGATGTGCGCCTTTTCAAGCATGAACATGCAAAGGCGGGACTGGCCTATACCGCCGCCGATAGTGAGCGGCAGTTCGCCGTTGAGCAGCGCCTTATGGAACGGCAGCTCCGCACGTTCCTCGCAATGCGCCGCGGCAAGCTGCTTTTTCATTGATTCCTCATCTACTCTTATGCCCATGCTGGATATTTCAAATTCGCTGTCCAGCACTCTGTTATAAAGTATTATGTCGCCGTTGAGCTCCCAATCGTCATAGTCGGGAGCGCGGCCATCGTGCGGTTCGCCGTTTGAAAGCACGCCACCTATTTTTTCAACGAATATGGTGCCGTGTTCCTTGGCGAAAAGATATTCACGCTCCTTGGCAGTTTTGTCCGGATACATATCCAGCAGTTCCTGGCTGGTTATGAACGTTACTTCGCGGTTCATCTGCGCATTAAGCACGGGGTATTTCGCCTGCACAACGGCCATCGTATAGCCAACCGCTTCCACTATCGAACGCACCGTGCGCTCAAGATACGCCCTGTTCCTATCCTGCTTGGTTATAACCTTTTCCCAGTCCCACTGGTCAACGTATATCGAATGCAGATTATCCAGCCTTTCATCCCTGCGGATAGCGTTCATGTCAGTGTAAAGGCCGCGACCCTCATGAAAATCATAACGTTTCAGCGCATATCGCTTCCATTTCGCCAGCGAATGCACCACCTCCGCATCCCTGCCGGTTGCAGGTGCGTCAAAACGCACGGGCCGTTCCACTCCGTTAAGGTTATCGTTCAAGCCCGTGTCCGGATATACGAACAGCGGCGCGGATACGCGCTTGAGGTTCAGCACGCCGGAAAGCGCTTCCTGAAACGTGGCCTTTATCAGCGCAATGGCGTTTTGCGTGTCGTAAAGGTTCAACTTGGTTTTGTACCCTTCGGGTATGGTCGTTTGCAGCATTGCCATGGTACTTTGTCTCCTTATAAAAAAATAAGCGGCGCTATTCGCGCCGCGGTTTATCATCGTTTATGCGAATTATTCTTCGTCGTCGAAATCATCGTCGTCGAAGTCGATATTCTTCTTTTTCTTCCCAAACAGTTTGCCAAAGAATCCGCCCTTTTCTTCCTCTTCGTCTTCCTCGTCCTCGTATTCGTCCTCTTCCTCGTCATCAATGGGCTTGGACTTCATCTTGGCCGTATGGGTATGCTTCTTGGGTTCTTCGGCTACGGTTTCTTCCTCTGCCGCGTTCGCATTGCCGTTTTCGTTTTCGGCTGCAGGCTCGGCAGAGGGCTGATTATTGGCGTTGGCAGTATTCCTCGCGCCAAGGTCTTTTCGGTTTATAGCAACAAGCTGACGGTATTCATTAAGGAAGTTTTCAAGATCCTTAAGAACATCGTCCGCATAGCACTTAGCATTTTCAAACACAAGGCCGGCGTTTGCTTCCGCCTTCTGCGCAAGCAGCTTCGCCCTGCGCTGCGCTTCCTGATATATCTCGTCCTCGGATACGAGCCTTTCGTATTCGCTGCGCGCTTTTTCTATTATGTC
>CAVDFM010000102.1:2335-6471 GCA_963608365.1 bacterium
GGCTAACAACGTCCCTTGCATGCTCGTCAGCGTTGTCTATCATGGACTGCGCATCGACTATAACGCTGTTGGCCCTGCGTATATCCTCGGGTATTGTTACCTTAAGATCGCCCAGCAGATCCATCATTTCTTCAACGTCTATCACGCGCTTGTTCGCGCCGCCTATTTTGGGGCGGGGACTGTTTTCAACCATGTCCTCTATCTGACCTATAATGGTAAAAATCTGCATATTCTGGATATTATTGCTCATTTCTTCTCAACCTTTCCAAGGATGTATTCAGATATTTCATTCGGCACCAGCGCGCCGATATCCGCACCGTATTTCATCAATTCGCGCACCGCGCTTGAGCTTATGTGCACATGCGCCGCATCGCACGCAAGGTACACCGTTTGCACCTCCGGCGCAAGGCGTTTATTAAAGTACTCCATATTGGTCTCGAACTCATAATCGTCATATGAGCGAAGCCCGCGCACTATAAACCTTGCGTCATGCTTACGCGCGCACTCAACGGTAAGCCCGATGAAGCTGTCCGCCGCCGCATTCTTTATCCCTTCCGCCTCTATCACGCGGTTTATCATCATGACCCGTTCTTCATCGCTGAAAAGATAATGCTTGGCGGGATTCGGTACAACGCATACTGTAACATGATCGAATATTTCGCATGCCCGCTTGAGTATATCAAGATGCCCAACCGTAAACGGGTCGAAGCTTCCCGGGAAAACAGCGTTTTTCATTCTTCTCCTCCCATCCTGTAAAAGGACAGCGCGGTGTCGCGGTATATTCGCCTGTCGTAAAGCGTAAGCGCGCCCGTATCCTCCGGCGCGATATGCGCATCATGCTCGGCTATTACCATTGCACCCTCATTCAATATGCCCGCCATGCTAAGCTCCTTCAACGCCTTTTCCATAAGCCCGGCCCTATACGGCGGGTCAAGGAACACAATATCGAACCGCCTTGCCGAGAGCGAGCGTATGGCCTGTGCAAAGTCCACGTTCATAACGACCGACTTCTGCTCAAAGCCCAGCTTTTCTATGTTTGCGCGTATCACTTTTACCGCGTCGCGTGACATATCGTTAAACGCCGCAAAGCTTGCCCCGCGGCTGAGCGCCTCAAGCCCCAGATTGCCGGACCCCGCAAAAAGATCAAGCACGGTTTTGCCGTAAAGCTGAAACTGTATTATGCAGAAAAGCGATTCTTTTACCCTGTCCAGCGTAGGACGAGTGTCCATCCCCTTCGGCGCGAGTATGGGCCGTCCCTTGCAGGAGCCTGCGATTATGCGCACATAAACCTCCAATAAGGACTTATCCTTAGTATTTTAGCATTATACCATACCAAGTTACAAGCATAAATCCTCTCCGAGGCCAATTTTTTACAAATAATACGCCATTGGGGCCGAAAGAGCAACCCCTCACGGCCCCAATTTTCATTTTATTATGCCGCTATAAGCCTTGTTAATGTTCCTCATGCGCCACTTTGCCGTTTACCAGCGTAAGCACGCAGCGGGAGCGGAAATCGAACGGATGGCCGCTGAACACGGCTATGTCCGCGTCCTTGCCGACTTCTATGGAGCCGACCCTGTCCGCTATGCCGGTTATCTTGGCCGCGTTTATGGTTATGGCCTTGAGCGCGCCTTCCTCACTTGCGCCTTCGCGCACGGCAATGGCTGTGCATATGGGCAGATACTGCTCCGGTGTAACGGGGTGGTCGGTCATCATTGCGTATTCTATGCCCGCCTGCTCCAGCACCTTGGGCGCCTTAAAGGAAAGGTTCTTCAGCTCTATCTTGCTGCGGTCGGTAAGCAGCGGCCCAACTATTATGCCTTCGCAGTCCTCGCTGAGCGCCTCTTTAAGCTTATCGATTATCAGATAGCCTTCCGTGCAATGGTCAAGCGTGTAGCGCAGCTTAAATTCGCGGCATATGCGTATGGCGGTAAGTATATCGTCCGCGCGGTGCGCATGTATTTTCATGGGCAGTTCGCGGCGTATCACGCGCGCCAGTATCTCCTTACCGAGGTTCCTTTCGGGCATCTTCTCGGGATCAATCTTGCCTTTTTCAAGCTTTTCGTTGTATTCCTGCGCCTCTATCAGCGCCTTACGCATAAGGGCCGCCGTAGCCATTCTGGTAGACGGGGTCTGATTCTTGCCATTATATACCCGCTTGGGGTTTTCGCCCAAAGCAGCCTTTACCGCCAACGGAAAATGCAGAACCATATCCTCCACGCTGTCGCCATATGTCTTTATTGCCACGAACTGGCCGCCTATAACGTTCGCGCTGCCGGGGCCTGTCACGCAGGTGGTCACGCCGCCCGCAACGGCCTCCGCAAAGCAGCGGTCGTATGGATTTATGGCGTCTATCGCCCTAAGCTCAGGAGTTATGGGGTTAGTGCATTCATTTCCGTCCGCGCCTTCAAAGCCGATCGCGTCCTCCCACATGCCTATGTGGCAATGCGGGTCAACTATGCCGGGCATAACGGTCATGCCTGTAACGTCGCGCACTTCCGCATCGCTATACGAAAGATTCTGGCCCACGGCAACTATTTTGCCGTTTTCTATCGCCACGTCGCCCACAAAAGCGGGACCTGCCATGGTCATCACGTTTCCGTTTTTCAATACGAGCATTTTACTTGTCCTCCTTAATTTTAGCTTGTTTATTCAAACAATTTGCTTACCGTTTGTTTTACCGCGTCCGTCACATCCCGCGCCATAAGTATGCGCTCCTTCAGCAGTGCCATTGCCTCGTCCGCACTTGCACCAAGCGTATACGCCCCCGCGCATGCCGCGCCGAACGGCTCCAACCCTTGGCTCAGCATGGCAAGCGTTATGCCACTTAGCACATCCCCGCTGCCGCCCTTTGCAAGGCCGCTGTTACCGTTTGTGTTCAGCGCGATTCGCCCGTCATGGCAGGCTATAACGCTTCGGTATGATTTGAGCAGCACAGTGCAGCCCCATTGTTCGGCATATTTTGCGGCCACTTCCGCCTGATTTTCTTTTATGTATGCCGTACTCAGCCCCGTAAGCCGCGCCATTTCGCCTATGTGCGGCGTAAGCACGGCCTTATCGTGCAGCAAATTCGCAATACTCTCCATGCGGGAAAGCGCGTTCAGCCCGTCCGCATCTATCACAATTGGCTTTTTTGCAGCAAGCGCAAGCCGCACCGTACTCTCAACTCCGTTGTCCTTGCCCATGCCGGGGCCTACGCATATGGCGCTCGCTTCGGCAATGTACGGCGCAATGAAGCTTTCGTCAAGCTCGCTCCATTTCTCGCCGCTGAACGCAATGCACATGCATTCAGGCACGCTATAAAACGCCTGCCGCGCCCCGCTTGGCACAATGGCCTTCAGCGTACCAACACCGGCACGCAGCGCCGCAGCCGCGCACATGAGCGCAGCCCCGCTCATCAGTTCGCTGCCCGCTATTATAAGCGCGCGGCCGTTATCTCCCTTATTAGCAGTCGGCTTTCTTTCGCCTATCAGCGCCTTTATTTTTTCAAACGTAAGCTGTTCCATTTTTTGTTATTCGCCGTCGTCCTCATCCTCGCAGGCGAAATCCACATCATCGGCATTATTGTATATTGCTTCCAGCGCGCACTTCGCCGCGTCATAGCCAAAGCCGCGCCCCATAAGCCGACGCGTAACGCGCTGCTTACGCTCGTGTTCTTCAAGCGAAGCAAACTGAGCATCAAACTTTTTCGCCACGGCAAGCGCATTTTCCTGCTCTGTTTCGGGCGTTACAGCCTCGAGCGCAGCGTTTATAACATCCTTTGAAAGCTTATGCGCATAAAGCTGCGTCCAAAGCTTTTTTCTGCTTATTGGTTTTGTGGCAAGGCGGGTCGCAATGAAATCCGCCGCGTATTTTTCATCATCGATATATTTAAGCTCTATCAGCCTACTTATGACCTGGTTCACTTCGTATTCGCCATAGTTTAGCGAATCAAGCTTTTCCTCAACCTCACGCACGGTACGCGCCCTGTCTGAAAGATAATCAAGCGCCGCATCCATGGGCGAGCTTGCAAGCCTGTTTTTCTTCATAAAAAATTCCTCCGCCGCCTTATCGTGGCCGTATTGCTATCTTTAATCATAATAAGCAAACGGCATTTTAGCAATACTAAACTTGCCCAATGATGCGCGGCACGGCAA
>CAVDFM010000102.1:6493-7481 GCA_963608365.1 bacterium
GAACATGACCCTTGACCAAAACGGCAATCCCCAGGCGCAGGGCGCGGGGATGGACACGAAAAACCTGGGCATAATCCAGGACCAGATGCACCACGAAGCGCTTGCTTACAAAAAGTGCCGCGTATGTTCCGAATGGCTAAGCGATCAAACGCTTAAAGACATAGCCAACCGCGCAGCGCAGCACCATAAGCAGCATTTCGATTCGCTGGACAACTATCTGCGCAGCCATAGCTAAAAGGAGGAACCACGCATGAACAGCACGTTTAATTCCCGCCCCAACATGAGCGAACAGGAGATTTTGAGCGATCTTCTTTCAAGCGAAAAGCAGCTGGTAAAAGAATACGCCAGCGACATAAGCGAATCCTCCTGCGCAAATCTGAGAGGTTTGCTTGCAAACAACCTTGTTGAATGCTCCGCTGATCAGCTTGCCATATTTGAGCAGATGAACCAGCGCGGCTTCTACAAAACCAAGCAGGCCCCGCAAAGCGATATTACAACCGCCAAGCAGGATATGGATACGCTCAGGCAGCAGACCGGTTTCTGAAATTAGGATCAGCGCCGCCTTGCGCGGCAAAAATATCCCCCGAGCCACTACCGGCACGGGGGATATTTCAATTCACTTTATATGCGCTTCCATCTTGCGCCGCCGGGTATATCCGTTATTTCTATGCCCTGCGCTTTAAGTTCATCGCGTATGCGGTCGGCCTCGGCAAAGTTCTTAGCCTTCTTCGCTTCGTAACGCGCCTGTATCTTTGCCGTCACTTCGGCATCCTCGCTGCCATCCTCTGCAAGTATGCTGTATACGCCGGTCGTGGGCTTAGCTACCGCCGCGGCGCGCTTGCGCACCTCATCCGCCTTCTTTATAAGGTCAAGGCCAAGCACTTTGTCAAAATCGTCAAGCATAAACAGCTTCGTGGCATCGTTAGTCTTATACTTAAGCACGTCGTAAAGCGCGGTAACGGCAAGGGATGTATTCAGGTCGTTGCCA
>CAVDFM010000103.1:0-7447 GCA_963608365.1 bacterium
GTACATAGCATTTATAGCCCTTCAGGCGCTCGGCGTATATTCCTTCATAGTGAAGGCGGGCAAGCTTGAAATGAGCGTATCCTACGACATACGAAAGGATGCATTCAAAAAGCTTCAGGAGCTTTCCTTCTCCTTCTATGACCGCACGGCCGTGGGCTACCTGATGGCAAGGATGATAAGCGACGTTGCAAGCCTTTCCGAAATGATGGCATGGAGCTTCGTTGACCTTCTGTGGGCGTCCACATATGTTATAGGCGTTGTAATAGCCATGTTCGCAATGAACTGGAAGCTGGCGCTGCTTATAATGGTGGTAATTCCCCCGCTGGCGATTATATCCGTGTTCTTCCAGAAAAAGATACTGAAGTATCAGCGCAGGGTAAGGAAGACCAATTCCCGCATAACCGGCGCATTTAACGAAGGCATAATGGGCGCAATGACCACAAAGACCCTCGTGCGCGAGGATGCGAATTACACGGAGTTCAAGCAGCTTTCTTCCGAAATGAAGCACGACTCCATCCGTTCCGCCCTGCTCAGCGCGCTGTTCATGCCAATAGTCATGTTCTTAGGCTCAATAGGCACGGCGATAGCGCTGCACCGCGGCGGCATAGACGTTATGGGCGGAATAATCACGTTCGGCACGCTTTCCGCGTTCATATCGTATGCCACTAACTTTTTTGAACCCATTCAGCAGCTTGCGGGCATTTTGGCGGAAATGCAGAGCGCGCAGGCAAGCGCGGAGCGCGTGGTATCGCTCATCGATACTCCGTGCGAAATAGTGGATTCCCCCGAGGTGGTCGCCAAATATGGCGACAGCTTCAGCCCCAAGCGTGAAAACTGGGAACCCATAAAGGGCGATGTCGATTTCGAACATGTCAGCTTTGCCTATAAAGAAGGCGAAAAGGTGCTGAAGGATTTCAATCTGCACGTTAAGGCGGGCGAAACGATAGCCTTAGTGGGCGAGACCGGCGCGGGCAAGAGCACCATAGTCAACCTTGTATGCCGCTTCTATGAACCCACGGAAGGCCGCGTACTGATAGACGGGCGGGACTACCGCGAGCGCAGCCAGCTTTGGCTGCAATCAAGCCTGGGTTATGTGCTGCAAACGCCGCACCTTTTCAGCGGCACTATAGCGGACAACATTCGCTACGGCCGCAAGGACGCCACCGATGAGGAGGTTCGCGCGGCGGCGCGCATGGTGCATGCGGAGGAATTTATACTGCGGCAGGATAAGGGCTACGATACAGAGGTCGGTGAAGGCGGCGTAAGGCTGTCCACGGGCGAAAAGCAGCTTATCTCCTTTGCCCGCGTAATACTGGCGGATCCGCGCATATTCGTGCTGGACGAGGCCACAAGCAGCATAGATACCGAAACCGAGCAGCTTATTCAGGACGCCATAACCACCGTGCTCGATAACCGCACAAGCTTCATCGTTGCGCACAGGCTTTCCACCATACGCAATGCGGACAGGATATTGGTAATACGCGGCGGCGAAATAACCGAGCAGGGCACGCACAGCGAGCTGATAGCCAAGCACGGCTACTATTACGACCTGTACACCACCCAGTTCCGCGAGGAAGCATCGGACGCGATACTGAGCGAGTAAAACTGCATCAAGAGGAATGAACACCATCATTCCTCTTTTCTTTTTGTCAGCTTTGCGATTTGTTGTAAAATTTGCCGTTGAATTTTACAGCAGAATTGCGTATACTGTTACCGAAGGGAGTTGACAGATAATGCCGAACATTAAACCCATTTCCGATTTGCGCAATTACAGCGAGGTGCTGCACGACGTAGCCGTGGGCGCGCCTGTGTTCCTTACAAAGAACGGACGCGGGCGGTATGCCATAGTGGATATGCAGGACTACGAAAAGGCGCAGGCAACGATCCGACTGATGAATGAGCTTGCCAAGGGCCGCCTTTCGGGCGAAAGTGACGGTTGGCTTTCTCCTGACGAGATGAGGGCGCATTTCCGCGCAAAGGCTCATGAAGAATAGTATTAAAGCCGGAAATTTCCGGCTTTTATTTTATATTGCTGTTGACAGAGGTATGTCATGCGCGTATAATAACGCCCGTTGTATATCATAGGTTATATTATAAGATATATGCTAAGGAGGCGCAGCCATGGATACCAACGCAAAAGAGCCGTTCACCGCGCTCGACTTTTCGCTCACATCCGCACTTTCGGCAAACAGCCGTGCGGAAGCGGTGGCGGCAATAATGAGCCGCAATGAGGAAAGCGCGAAGCACTCGCTTTCCCTTACCGCCGCGCAGGCGGAAGCCCTTTGCGCCACGCGGGAGCAGGCTCTCGTTAAAACCGGACGGATAGAGTTCGGCACGGGCGTTACGGATAAGCTGATAGACGCATTCTGCGAATCCCCTTATCTTTCCATGCAGAATTACGAGGAAACGCTGCATGAGCTGACGGCGCTTTTTTACGAAGCGAAGAACGAAACGCTGGACGCGGTATCGGACAAAGATTTGATATACTTCATGAAGAAGGCGTTCGACGGCATATGCGCGGGGTCAACTGAACTTTTGAGCGGCGTTGCGCTGGAAAAGCTTGCGCGGCACATCCGCGCGGGCGGAGCATATGCCAATTTTGACACGGAAGATATATTCAAGGCGGACTGATATGCGGGATATTTCGACAACGCTGAGCATAGACCAAAGCCGCCTTGACGGGCGGGAATACATGGCATCGCTGATGGCGGCGGCGCTTGAGTGCGGCATACTGAGCCAGGCTGACGCGCAGCGGATAAGCGGCGAGCTTATAGCCCTTTTGCAGCAGCAGACTGAGCTGCTCACGGCGGGGCGCAGCAGCTCCATTCAGGTAACGCGGGCGCAGGGGCTTATGGCCTCGGCCGCGTATGCGATAGGCATTGAGCTGAAGCACGCCCAAACGGCGGATGATGCGGCAAGGCTGCTTGCATCCGTGCCGCTGAAGGAACTGCATGCGCAGGGCATACGGCGCATAAAGAAGGAAATGGGCATGGCGAAGCTGATGCAGAAGCGGATACTCAGCCGCCTTTTCCCCACGCCCAATCATTTTTACCGCGGAACAATAGAGGGCGGCGTAAACGGCTTTTTCAAGCTTTACAAGCCGCAGTTCGGCGCGCAGGAAACGCACATAACGGCGGACTATCCCGTATGCATAGGCAAAATTGAGCTGTGCGGCGTTGAATTCATGGTAAAGTATTTAAGCTGCATCGATGCCGAAAACGCTTTCCTGCTCCGCTTTGACCCGGAGAAGGTGCACAGGATGCTTCTGAGCGAAAGCCGCGAATACGCGGACTGCCCGCTTAATCTGTTCGAGCCTGTGTTTGCGTGCGCGGTAGGGCTGATGCTGCTCCGCCGCGACCCGAGGGGGCTTGACTTGAGCCACGCGGACGTGAGCAGACTTGAAGCCATGCTTTCTGCCATGGATGAGGAGGACGCGGTGCGCATTGTATGCGGCGCGGGGGCGGCATTGTCCCGCGGGCTGGAGCTTGGCAGCGCGGCGGATAAGTACACCGGCCTATGCGCGCCAAGGATAGCTAAAAGCATGCTCCACGCCGCAAAAAGCGGCATTGCCAACCGGATTTTCCTTACGCCGTGGGCATTTGCAACCGGCAGTTGACACATTATACACCCCGCTTTATAGCATGCAACCGCCCGAAATGGTATCATTCCACCGTCGCCGAAAGACGGGCGGCACGATAAAGAAAGCATAAGGAGAGTATCACAATGATATTGGCAGACAAAATAATCACCCTGCGCAAAAAGGCGGGCTGGTCGCAGGAGGAGCTGGCGCAGCAGCTTGGCGTTACGCGGCAGAGCGTATCCAAATGGGAAGGCGCGCAGAGCATACCGGACCTGGATAAGATATTGCAGATGAGCCGCATATTCGGCGTGAGCACGGATTATCTTTTGAAGGACGAGCAGGACGAGACTGACAGCCTTTCTTCATCAAAAGAAGAAAGCCCGCTGCGCCGCGTGAGTATGGAGGAAGCATCGACCTATCTTTCATTAAGGAAGGCCGCCGCGCCAAGGATAGCGCTTGCCACGCTTTTATGCATAATATCCCCCATACTGCTCATATTCCTTGCCGGGGCGAGCGACACGGGCTATATACCCATGAGCGAGGATGCAGCCGCAGGGCTTGGCCTTTGCGTAATGGTGGCGCTGGTGGCAACGGCCGTTGCGCTGTTCATATCCGCCGCCGCAAAGAGCCGCGAATACAGCTTCCTTGAAAGCGAGCCGTTTGAAACGGAATACGGCGTGAGCGGAATGGTAACGGAGCGCAAGAAGGCCCATCAGGCCGCGCATACCCGCGCAACCATATTCGGCACGGTAATGTGCATACTGTCCGTTATGCCGCTGTTCCTTACGCAGTGCTTCAATGCGGACGACATGACGTGCATAGCATCCGTGTGCGTGCTGCTTGCGATGGTGGCAATAGGCTGCTTTGCATTCGTATACAGCGGAGTGTATCACGCGGCGATGCAGAAGCTGCTTGAGGAGGAGGATTACAACCGCGAGGCCAAGGCGAAAAAGCCCGTTGCTGGCACCATATCGCTCATATACTGGCTTTCGGTAACGGCAATATACCTTTTTGTAACGTTCTGGCCCGGCATTGCGGTAAGCCATCAGTATTCATGGATAATATGGGCCGTTGCGGGCGTGCTTTACGGCGCGGTGATGGGGATAGTTAAGCTGATACGCAAATAATCCGGCTATAAAAATACGGCGCAGAGTTTGCTGCTCTGCGCCTTGCTTGTTTTACTTTATATATACCCTTGGCGGGCGGGGCAGTATGCGGGCTATAATCTCGTTCTTGTTGGTTCCGGCAAGGGATGCGGCCTCCGGGATATCCATTGTGTTATCCCTGCCGCTGCCGTAAATCACGGCCTCGTCCCCTTCGGCAACGTTTGCAACGTCCGTAACGTCCGCCATGCATTGGTCCATGCATAATACGCCCACCAGCGGGCATTTCATGCCGCGGATGGTAACGTAGCCCTTATCGCGCATATTGCGGGGGTAGCCATCGGCATAGCCGAAGGGCAGCGTTGCTATAACGGAATCCCGCGCGGCGCGCCACAGGTAATCATACCCAACGCCCTCGCCCGCCTTTATGCGGTGCAGCTGCGATATGCGCGTTTTGAAGGCCATTGCCTGAGTAACCTCAACATAGCCCTTATGGAAGCCCCTAAGGCCGTATACAAGCGCGCCCGGGCGCACCATGTTGAGCCTGTATTCGGGGTAATCAACGGCGCTTATGCTGTCCGTAATGTGCTTATACTTAAAGCTTGCGCCCCGCTTTTCAAGCGCGGCTATAACGTCCATAAGCTTGGTGAACTGCTTTTCGTCCTCCTCCGCATTCACAAGCGCAAGGTGAGAGAATATGCCCTCAACCTCTATGCCTTCGGTATTGCATATGGCGTAAAGCTCGTCAACGTCGTCTATGCCAAGGCGATGGAAGCCCGTATCCACCTTCAGGTGAACCTTTGCCCTTTTGCCCAGCGCCAGCGCGGCCTTGCCCAGTATTTCCGCCTGATGCTTTGAAAATATGGTCTGCGTTATGTTGTTTTCGGCAACTATGCCAAGGAGCCTGTCCGGAGTATGGCCCAGTATGAACAGCGGATAATCCGCGTATGCTTCGCGCAGCTCCATGGCCTCGCTCAGCGTGGCAACGGCAAGATACCTTGCCCCGTGCTCCATAAGCGTTGGCGCAACGCCAACCGCGCCCAGCCCGTACGCATTGGCCTTGACCACGGGCATCACCGCAACGTCCGGCCCTACCATTTGGCATATGGCGTCCATATTCGCGCCTATCGCGCGCAGATCTACCTCTACTACCGTATCCCTCAGTATCATTATATTCCCTCCTTACGCCTTCGCTTCGTCCTCGTCAAGCAGCCTCAGCGCCCCCATAACGTTCATAAGCACGCCGTACTTTATGCACTCCTCATCCGGGGCGAAGTTTTCGTTATGCAGCGCCTGCGGCAGGGTTTGGCCTTCTTTATATGTGCCTATATTGAAGTACACGCCGGGTACCTTGGACGTGAAGTACGCAAAGTCGTCCGCGCCAAGGCTTGGGTCGTCCATGAATATTACGCTGCCATGGCCTATTTCCTTTTCTGCCACGTCCGCAATGGCAAGCGATGTTGCAACGTCGTTCACAAGGGGAGGATAACCGTCGTTCATTATTACCTCCGCGCTTGCGCCGAAGGCAGCCGCCGTGTTCTCCGCAATGGTTTTAACGTGCGCCTTTATAAAGTCCCTTGTTTCAAAGTCCAGCGCGCGTATGGTGCCGACAAGCTTCACCTGCCCCGCGCAAACGTTTCCCTTGCTGCCGCCGTGTATCGTGCCTATGGTAACTATAACGGGCGTGGTGGGCGCGGCGAAGCGGCTGGATATGGTTTGCAGCGCCAGCACAATGTGCGACGCTACAACTATTGCATCTATGCCCTGGTCGGGATGCGCGCCGTGGCACGCAACGCCGTTTACATTTATGATAAGCTCCGTGGTGGATGCGTTCATGCGGCTTTTTGCAAGGTGTATGCAGCCCGTGGGTACGGTCGGGTCAACGTGCATGCCCATTACGCGGGTTATCTTGGGGCTGTTCAGCCCGTCGTGCGCAATCATGCGCTCCGCCCCGCCTATGGTTTCCTCCGCAGGCTGGAAGAAAAGCTTCACCGCGCCCTTCAGCTCGTTCTCCATGGCCTTGAATATCTTTGCCGCGCCAAGCAGAACGGTTGTGTGTATGTCATGCCCGCAGGCGTGCATAACGCCTTTGTTCACCGATGCATAGGGCAGGCCCGTGCATTCGGTTATGGGCAGCGCGTCAATGTCCGCGCGTATGGCTATGCCGTATTTTGCGTCCTTGGGGCCAACGGTTGCAATTATGCCGTGCCCGGCAACGCCGGCCTCGTATGGTATGCCCAGCTTATCAAGCTGAGTGCATATCGCCTTTTCGGTGCGCTCCTCATGCTCGGAAAGCTCCGGATGCATGTGCAGGTCGCGCCTGATTTCCACCAGTTCTTCAAACTCGTCCTCTATCATTGCCTTGATTTGTGCGCTGTTCATATAGGTCAACCTCCGCATGGGCCAAATAATATATAAAATGATACACTATTGCGCCGCAATGGGCAATGGGGAAATGCGGGCCGTGCGGATGGTTAAGCTGCTCTAACGGCTTTTGCGCACTATCGTCCAGATCGTCCACTGCGTCCAGAAGCCCCTATTTGTCTGGGTTTTTTACTGGACGATGAGTGGACGATGAAATTTTGCGTCCAGTAGCGGGCTTACGCATGTGCAGTGAAATCCGTTCTTTGAAAGGCTCCCCGGCCGGGGAGCTGTCGCGGCGCAAGCCGTGACTGAGGGGTTGACGTAAACAAGAGCAGCCACGCTGCAACCCCTCCGTCTGCTCGTTTCACTCGCATCCACCTCCCCTTTCAGGGCAGGCTTA
>CAVDFM010000104.1:0-7379 GCA_963608365.1 bacterium
CTGGCAGCTTATCCGGGATGATATGATTCTGGATAACAGATATTTATACGACATTTTGACTGAAGGAAAATACCCGGAAAGAATTCCGCTGGACAAGCTGCTGACCGGCGCAAATTAACCGATGGGAGTGCTTATTCATTCTTCATCGAATCGTCAGAGATGACATCATGAAAATGAATACTGGATATTGACGGGCAGGCACGGTCTGTGCTTGCCCGTCTTGGTTATATGCTCATTAAGACAGAGAGCTTATATATCAGTTTGCTTCGGCAATGGCTTCGATTTCCACCAGCAAGCCTTCGCGCAGGGCGGGAGTAGGTACGATTATGCGGGCGGGGCGATGTTCGCCAAAGAATTCGCCGTAGACGCGGTTAAGCGGCTCCCAGCAGGATTCATCCTTTACGAAGGCGCGGCACATTACCACGTTGCTGCGGGTGAGTTCCGCCTGCTTCAAAATGCGTTCGATCTTTTCAAGGCAAAGCGCGGTCTGCGCCTCTATGCCCTGCGGCATTGCGCCGTTGGCGTCGGTGGGCACCTGACCGGAGATGAACAGCAGGCCGTTTGAAAGCACGGCGGGACTGTAGTGGCCACGGGCTTTAATAGTTTCGTTGGGTTGAATGATTTTCATGGTTATTTATGCTCCTTTTCATGTTTGCGAATAAATGCGTCCAGAGCGCGGAAGGCTTCCGCAAGCGTGGAAATCTGCTCGGGCGTGTTGTAACAGTGCAGCGCCAGGCGAATATAGCCGCTCCGCAGTGTCAGCGTTATCAGCCGGCGCGAAAAAAGCTCCTGTGCTTCGGCGTAAGCGAAGGCGGGGTAACGGATGGCAATTATTCCGGAACGGCTGCCTTCGGGGAGCGGCTGCACCTGTAAACAAAGCGGCTCCAGCGCCTCTCTGAGCTGGCGTTCAAGTGTCAATATATGGCGGAATATCTCGGCAGGATCCAATTCAAGCAGCAGCTCGGCACTGTGATGCAGCATTGTGAAGCCGTAAATATTCTGCGCCCCTGTTTCAAGTGAGCGTGCTGCTGAATAACGCTGAAGCTTGTAATCGGCTGGCACAACATCCGGCGGCGAAATATGCACGGGGCTGCTGGATGCGCCGGCATAGGCGGGGCGCAGCTTTGCAAGCAGATTGGGATTGCAATACACAAATCCCGCGCCGAATCCTGCGCCAAGCGCCTTGAAACCGCCGCAGGTAAGATAATCTATGCCGATAGTATCTACGTTGAGCGGAATACGACCAACGGCCTGAATAGCGTCTACCGCCAAGATCACTCCGTGCTCACGGCAAAGCCGCCCTATGGCGGGCAGATCGGCTAAAAATCCGGTTCCGTACTGCACGGCGGAAATAAATAATATGCGCGTATGCTCATCCATGCCGGAAAGCAGATCTCCCGGCGTGAACCGGCCGTTTTCTGTTTTTACTATACGCAGCGTAAAACCGCGGTTGTCACGCGCGTTTGCCCATGCGTTAACGCCGGAAAGGTTTTCAAGGTCCGTAATTACCACGTTATCTTCCGGCCGGAGGGGGTATCCCGTAGCCAGAATGGAGGTGCCTTCAGCCGTGCTGCTTACAAAGGCATAATCCTTTTCCGTACCGCCGAAAAGCTTGGACAGCAGCTCGCGTATCTGTTTGCGCCTGTACTCAAAGCCTTCGGGAAGCCGATTGAATACCAAATCCATGTATTCGCCGCTGAAAAAATCGCGTGTAGCTTTGCGAACACGCGCAGGAGCTACGCCTACGGAGCAGCAGTTCATATGTATCTGCTCACCGAGATATCCGTATTCCGCGGCGACCAATGCTTGATTCAACAAATTGAGCCTCCTAAATTAATCCATACAGCTTAGCTTTAGACCACGGGCCAGCAGGCTTGGGCCGCCAAAGCAGTAATTTGCGTAATTGAATTCCCTCAGCTGCACGTCGTTCCCGGCTGCTTCTATGCTGCAAAACAGGTCCTTTAGGCTGCCTGTAAGCGTCATTTGATCCGCAAGGCCAACGGGAATGCCATTCCTGTATACAATGCCGCCGCAAGGAATGGATATGGTTCCGGTAGCAAGGTTGATGGAATGGAAAACATCCAGTGAATAGGTCATGAGCAGCCCGTTTTGCAGCCGATCAAGCAATGCCTGAGGCGATGCTTCTCCCACCTGAAAATACAGTATGGAGGGGATAGGCTGTATCTGTATCGGTACGCTGCCGGAAAGTGTTATTGCGCGGCCGGCATTGCCCGTACCGCCGGTTTCAAGCGTATGCAGCGGCGCCTGCAGCAGACCTTCCTTGACAATGGCTTTAACGGGATTGATGCTGCCTTCGCTGTCCAGCGGGAAGCAATGCCCCCAACCGGGATATGACGGCGCATCGATAAGCGTTACGGCAGCGCTGCCGACTTTTGTGCCTGCGGCGGGGGAGAATGGGGAACCGCCCGACGCCATATTGGCTGCGCTGAATACGCGCCACCCTTGGGTCAAAATATTGCATGCTATATCAGGCATGAGCAGGCAATCATAGCTGCCTGAAGCCAGCTTTATATGCGGCAGATTGCCGCCGCCATCGGAAAAGGAAGCTTTACCGATAACCTGTGCCGCAAGGGCATCCGCATCCAGCATACTAAGCGAAGCGATACTGGTCTTGATTACTGCTTGCGACCTTGTGCCGTTTTCGCGCTGCAGGGCTGCCCCAAGCGTTATATGATAATATTCGTTTACTGCGCTGCGGTCTAACCCCATGGAGTTGATAACTCTGCGGGAACACACTGTGTGCCGCAGGAAACACTCGGTAGGCGATGCATTGGGTATGCGCTTTATGGCCTGTTCTATCGCGCATCCGGCTGCGATCATGGCTTCGGTGTCGGCTGGCGGGGTCGCCGTTTGGGTTGGCATGGACTCTCCACGGTTGCACTTAGGCGCGGCCCCGCTGCCGCATACAGCGGCGTTTTCTGCCGCGCGGGACAGAAGAACGTAAGGGTTCTCGCTCAGGGATTCTGTATATACGCTGCCTTCTTTTCCGTTGGCGTTGACGCGAAGGAAAAGCGAAAGCTGTTCCGCGCTTTTTCCCTGCGAAAGTGCGCCGTTAGCTACGGAAACGTGCAGCTCCTGCTTTAAATCGGCGTTAAGCTCGGCCCAGTCTATTCCCGCAGGCAGCGCGGAAAAAGCATTTTCAAATGATTCAAGATGACTCAGCATTAAAGCTTACCTCCTTTTCCGCCGACCAACATCTCTGCAATGCGCAGCGCGGCGCCGGACGTGCTGGTGTTCACAAGGCCCGATACATTGCCGCAGAATGCGCCGCCGGGGTCTAACACAAGGCTGTTGCCCACGCGGTCTATTTTCAGCATTGTTTCATCGCCGCGGCCGAGCAGTATTGCGCCCTTTACGGGCTGGCATATCGTGCCGTTTTTGACAAGATAAGCCGTTTGCGCAAGTATTGTGAAGTCCTTTCCGCTGTTGCCGCCGCCAAGCCGCGTTACATATAGGCCGAGCGGCATTGAGCGTATCATTTCCTTAGTATCGTCTGTGCCGGGGGCAAGATAAGTATTGCTCATGCGAGCGGACGGCGCAAAGGTGTAGCCCTGCCTTCGGCCGCTGCCGGTACGCGCAACGTTCAACTTGCGCGCGCCGAGGCGGTCGCAAAGATAGCTTTTCATAATGCCGTTTTCTATCATAATGTTCTTCTGCCGCGGCATGCCTTCATCGTCAAATTTGCTTGAACCGTAAGCGCTGGGCAGCGTGCCGTCATCTATCAGCGTGACTTTGTCGGACGCCACCTTTTGGCCTATCTTGCCCGCAAAGGCGCTTCCGGAAAGTATGCGCTGGGATTCAAACTGGTGGCCGCAGGCTTCGTGGAAAAACGTTCCGCTGCAATCCCCGCCCGCAAGCACAACGGGCATGCAGCCGCTCGGCGCTTCTTCTGCACAAAGGCTCGTGCGCATTTCGCCGATTATCTGGAGCGATTCCTGAATATAGCTCCCGTCTTCAAATGCTTCAAACCCTGCAGGACGCGCAAATTCCGTAAAATATCCTACGGAGCCGTTTTCCTGCACGATAACGGGGGACATGCGTATGCGGGATGAAACGCGGCGGTCCTCAGCCCATACGCCTTCGGAATTGATAATGGCAACATGCTGATCGGTTTCGAAATAAGTGTTCTCAAGCTTGCGAACATCCGCTCCGGTTGAGCGCACGGCCTTATCAAGCTCCTGCAGCAGTCGTATTTTTTGCTTATGCGGCACGGAGGATGGCGTTATGCGTACGGGATTGGGTTCCGGTATGTCCACCGTGTTAAACGGCATTGGAACAGCACCGGCATTTGACTGCGCACGCAGTAGTGCGCCGCCGGTTTTGCATAGCCGCAGGAGGGAGGGCAGGGAAGTATCGCTGGTGTAAACATATGCGCTTCTTTGGCCGGACAAAAGATATAGGCCCACGCCGTGGATATGTATGCCGGAAACGCCCTGCACGCCGCTGTTATATGGAATATTCAAATCATGACGGTCTTCCAGAAAAAGCTCCGCAAAATCCGCGCCCGAAGAAAGCGCGCATTCAAGCGTTCGCATTGCGTCTGCTTTGAATATCATGTTTTTGCACCTACTTTCTTTTTATATGTGGCTGTTAAAATATATCGCTGTAATGGCAGGCGCAAAAATGGCCCGGTTCAATTTCCTTAAGCTGCGGCTGTTGGCAGCGGCATTGCTCCGTGGCATGCGGGCAGCGCTTTGCAAAGTCGCAGCTGTTGCCAAGCCCCGTTGGGTTGGGAGGATCGCCATGCAGCAGTATGCGGCTGCGGCTGTGCTCCACATCCGGATCGGGAATGGGGATGGCGGAAAGCAGCGCCTGTGTATAAGGATGCTTATGCTTGGCATAAAGCGTTTCGCTGGAAGCCAACTCCACTATGCTGCCAAGGTACATTACGGCGATGCGGTCGCTTATCTGCTTGACCATGGAAAGGTCGTGGGTGATAAATATATAGGAAAGCCCCATTTGCTGCTGCAAATCCATCAGCAGGTTTACCACCTGAGCTTGTATGGAAACATCCAGCGCGGATATAGGCTCATCACAAACTATCAGTTCGGGCTCCACCGCCAATGCCCGGGCTATGCCTATGCGCTGGCGCTGTCCGCCGGAAAACTCATGCGGAAAACGGTTTGCATGCTCCGGATTGAGCCCGACCATCCGCAGAAGCTCCAATACCCGCTGCCGTTCTTCCTTTTTGCTTGGGAACATATGGTGAACGGACATTCCTTCAGCAATGGAATCGCTAACAAGCGAAAGCGGATCAAGCGAAGCATATGGGTCCTGATATATCATCTGCACCTTTTTACGATACAGAAGATTATCCTTTTTCTTATAGCCCCATATGTCCTGGCCTTCGTATTCGATAAGGCCGCTGTCTGGCTTATAAAGCTTTACTATGGTGCGGCCGAGGGAAGTTTTGCCGCAGCCGGATTCGCCTACCAGGCCAAGCGTTTCGCCGCGATGAAGCTCCAAACTTACGCCGTTTACAGCCTTTACCACTGATTTGCCTGTGGAAAAATACTTCCGTACATCGGTAAGCTTTAATAATGTCTCATTCATGTGCCGCGCCTCCTCTCATTTGCTGTGCCTTTATAAGCTGCTGCTCGGCTTTGGACTCATAAAGCCAGCATGATGCGTAATGCTCCGGCTCTGCGAAGTCATAATGCTGGGGACAAGTACGCTTGCATATTTTCATGGCATAGCGGCAGCGTGCTGCGAACGGGCAGCCTACCGGCGGAGCGATAAGATCGGGCGGCGTACCGGGAATGGAATACAGCCGCGCCTTATATGTGCTGTCAAGCCGGGGGACGGAGCCGAGCAGACCCCATGTATACGGATGCTTGGGGCGGTAGAATATATCCGCAGCAAGGCCGTGTTCAACTATTTTACCGGCATACATAACATAAATGCGTTCCGCCATGTTTGCCACAACGCCCAAATCGTGGGTAATAAGTACTATGGACGTATTGACCTTTTCCTTAAGACTGTTCATCAAATCGATTATCTGAGCCTGAATGGTAACATCAAGCGCCGTTGTGGGTTCATCCGCAAACAGCACCTTGGGATCGCATATAAGCGCCATTGCCACCATTACGCGCTGTCTCATTCCGCCGGAAAGCTGATTGGGATAGCGATGAATGTTCTGCTCCGGCGAAGGCAGGGAAACGGTGCGCATTATTTCAAGCACCTTGTCCTCCGCATCCTGGCGGGATACGCCGTGATGATGCTCTAAGTAAGCTTCCGCAATTTGGTCGCCCACGCGCATGGTCGGGTTCAGATAAGTCAATGGGTCCTGAAATATCATGGTCATTTCATTGCCCTGTATCCTGCGCCATTGCTTTTTGCTGAAATTGGTAACGTCTTCTCCGTTGAAAATAATGGAGCCTTGCTTTATCCTTCCGGCGGGTTTTTGCAGCAGGCCCATGGCCGTTTGTATGCTGACCGTTTTGCCGCAGCCGGATTCGCCTACTATTGCAATGGTTTCCTTTTCGCGCAGTTCCCATGTAACGCCGCGGACGGCCTGGACCTCGCCGGCATATGTATCGAAGGATACAGCCAAATCCTCTACGGAAAGAATGGTTTGCTTATTCATATGGATATTCTCCTTTCCGTTAAGTCCTAAGCCGCGGGTCAAGCGCATCGCGCAGTCCGTCGCCCAGCAGATTGAAGCACAGCAGCGTTATGCTGATGCATATGCAGGGAATGATGAACTGGTAAGGATAATCCTTAAAGTTTTCGCTGGCCTGCTTGATAAGCTGGCCCCAGCTGGGGTTGGGAGGCGTTACGCCAAGGCCTATGAAGCTGAGAAAAGCTTCGCCGAATATGCGGTTTGGAATGGCCATGGTCATGCCGACTATGGATATGCCAAGCGTGTTGGGAATAAGATGCTTCAATATAATGCGCCCGGGTGAAACGCCAAGCGTTTCGCTTGCCATTACAAATTCCTGATTTTTCAGCTGCATGACCAAGCCACGCGTGGTTCTTGCCGCGCCAAGCCAACCCGTTATGGTGAAGGCGATTATCAGCGCGATGATATTTCCGCTGCCAAGAACTATCATAAGCAGGATGTTGTATATCATGTCCGGAATGCCGGTCATAACGTCGATCAGCCGCATTATAAACGTGTCCAGCTTGCCACCGAAGTAGCCGGAAACGCCGCCGACTATCATGCCGATAACATAGGGGATTAGCGTTGACAGCAGCGCTATCAGCAGCGATACTCGGCCGCCTACCCATACGCGGGCCCACATATCGCGCCCAAGCGTATCGGTACCGAACCAATGGACGCTGTTCGGCGACTGGTTTGAAGCTTCGTAATCATTGGTATAATAATTGAAAGGCGTTATCATTGGGCCGAATAATAC
>CAVDFM010000105.1:0-7345 GCA_963608365.1 bacterium
CGACCTCCGGGTTATGAGCCCGACGAGCTACCGACTGCTCTACCCCGCGACGTTATCTTTGCTGCAAAACATATATTAGCACAAGACGAATGCGGTGTCAAGCTTTTTTGCGAATATTTTTTTGCCGCGCTGCAAACACTTGGCATTATATACGGAGGTATAGTGGATGCTTGTATTGTTTTGTAGGGTTATAATACTCTATTTTCTTGTATTTTTTGTTATCCGGCTCACCGGCAAGCGGCAGATAAGCGAGCTGCAGCCGTTTGATCTTTGCATAACGCTGCTTATTGCGGATATGGCCAGCGTGGCTGCCACCAATACCGGCGTGCCGCTGCTGTACGGCATTGTGCCGATAGTCACGCTGTTTCTTGTGCAGCAGCTTATATCGTTCCTTTCGCTGAAAAGCGAAGGCATACGCAAGGCTGTATGCGGCCAGCCGCTGCTGCTTATATCGCGCGGCGTGGTGCAGGAAAAGGCGCTTAAAAGCGCGCGGTATACTATTACTGACCTTACCGAGCAACTCAGGGGCAAGGACGTTTTTACGTTAAGCGATGTTGAGTACGCCATACTTGAAACCAACGGCGAACTTTCCGTTCTGTTGAAAGGGCCTATGCAGCAGCCGACTTATCAGGACTTTGCAATGCCTTCGCCCGATGCCGCGCCCGCGCTTATGCTCGTTCAGGATGGGGCCGTGCATCCGGATACGCTTGCGCGCGCCGGGCGGGATGAAGCGTGGCTCAATAAACAGCTTGCCAAGGTTGGCTGCGGCGATGTGCGTTCGGTGTTCTTTGCGTTTCTTGCGTCTGACGGCATGCTGCATATACAGCTTCGCTCCGAAGCCGGCGGCAGGCATTATTTTATAGATACCAATACGAAGGGGGACTGCAAATGAGATACAGAATATTTACATGGGCGGACATAACGGCATGCGTAATAGTGATAGCGGTACTGCTTTTCGTATTTATATATCCGTATTGCCTGAGCAGGGATTATTATGAACTGTTTTATGATAAGCAGCAGCGTGTGCTTAAATGCACAGCCGAAGAAAACTGGGAAGAGGCGCAAAAGCTGATGGAGGCCATGGCGGCGGACTTTTATGCCAAGCGGGACTCAATGCGCTTTTTTTACGACCATGAGGACATAGATGAAATAGAGGGGTATATACTTTCCGCGCAGGAGCTGATACTGCGCGAGGAAAGCGAACAGTCTGCATCGGAGCTTATGCATGCGCTTATTGTGGCGGACTTCCTCAGGGGAATACAAAGCTTCGATATGCCGAATTTGTTTTGAGGAAGGATTATATCATATCCTCATAGCTCTGCATTTGGCTGAAAAATCGCTCTATATATACTGTAGTGGTCGCTTCATCCACGCGGAATATCATAAGATAGCCGTTTATTATAACTTTGCGGTAAAGTCTGCTGCTGAGGAGCGGTTGACGGCATAGCGGATACGCAAACGGTGTGTTTTCTATAATCAAATATCGCGCCGTTATTTCATCAATCAGGTTTATCGCGGCAGGGATATTGCATAGATCGTTTATAATATAGCCGACTATATCGTCCAGATCCGCTTCCGCTTTGGCAGTTATTACGAGATTATAGCCCATATTTTGACCTCAGCGCTGAAAGCGAAGCCTTTGCGTCGCTAATGCGCCCCTGGGCGATGTCGGCTTCAGCCTCGGCTAATTTTTCGTATACGCTGTAAAGCCTTATCTTTTCGTATACCTCCGCGCTCATTATAACCATGTCGTTATAGCCGTTTTTGGTTATAAATATGGGTTCGTTTGAGCTTTTGCACATTTGCGATATTTCGCTTGTGTTCTTCAAATCGCGTATGGGAATACATTGCTGCATAAAAACACCTCCTCTGTGGTATTATTGTACCACGGAGGAGGTATCTGATTCAATACTTTGTTTATTATACTTCCGCCATTTCGACCTGTTTTGCCTTCTTTTCGGTATATACGAAATAGATAAGGCAAAGGGCGATTTGCACCACTGTGGAGGCGGGAGTTGCAAGACCAATATAGAACAGCGATACGCCCGGCACGCGGCTCATGAAATACGAAAACGGTATGCGCACAAGGAACGCGCCCGCTATGCCCTGCACCATTGTGAACGTGGTGCGGCCGCAGCCGCTGTAATATCCACAGAAGCAGAACAGGAACGCCGTAAGTATGCAGTCTATGCTGTATGCCCTAAGATAGTCGCTCGCCATGCGGATGACCTCCGGGTCGTTTGAGAATATTCCAGCCAAAGCTTCGCCGTGGAAAAACGAAAGGTAACCCATTACTGCGCCTGCGGCAAGGCTTGTAAGTATGCCGTATTTCAGCGCAAGCTTAGCCCTGTCGCGCCGCTTTGCACCTATGTTCTGCGCCACGAATGCGGAAAGGGACTGCATATACGCAGAAGCCACAAGCATAAGGAAGCTGCATATCTTTTCCGCCACGCCTACGCCCGCGCTTTGCGTAAGGCCAAGGGAATTGACTATTGCGAATATAACCAGGAAGGAAAGGCTCACCAGCAGTTCCTGCAGCGCAACGGGCGCGCCGAATTTGAACAGCTGCAGCGCTATGGACTTATCTATGCGAATATCCGCGCGGGAAAAGGCAAACGGCATCGCCCTGCGCGATATTATTATAAGCGAAAGTACAACGCTTACCGCCTGCGCAAGCACGGTTGCGTATGCCGCGCCGTCCGCGCCCATTTTGAATACCGCCACAAGCAGCAGGTCGCCGAATATATTGACAACGCACGCTATTGCAACGGTTATCAGCGGCATTTTTGAATCCCCCATGCCGCGGAATATGCTGCCGAGAAGATTGAAAGCTATTATGAATACCGTCCCTGCCGAGCATATGCGCACATATGAAACCGTTTGGCTGAATGCTTCCTCCGGCGCCTGCATAAGGGCGGATATTTCAGGAGTGAACGCAACGAATACAACCGTGCATACCGCCGCGATTATTGCAAAAAGCACAACGCCCGTGCCTATTACCTTGCCGCCGAGTTCGCTTTTGCCTTCGCCAATCTTCTGACCAAGCAGTATGGTTATGCCTATTGAAAAGCTTGTAAGCACGAACGTAAGGCTCTGCATTATCTGGCTGCCTGTGGCAACGCCGGAAACATCGGCCGTGGTCGCGAATTTGCCAACCACCAGCAGATCCACCGCGCCGTACATGGCCTGCAAGAACAGCGCCAGAAACACTGGATATGCAAATTTGAGCAGCGGGCCTAATATTTTGCCCTTTGTGAAGTCGTGTAGTGATTCCATTGATCTATCCTCATTTGTTCAGCAGCCGTGCTATCGCCGTGCGTTTCACCTTCATTGCGCCCTTTGGGCAGAATTCCTGGCAGCAGAAGCAGCGTATGCACTTTTTGCGGTCTATGTTCGGCAGTTTATTCTTCATTGTTATGGCTTTGGCGGGGCAAAGCTTTGCGCACAGGCCGCAGCCTATGCATTCGCTTTTTACGGCGGCGGGCTTGGAGGCCATAACCATCTTCATAAACGCCCGCGTAACGCCGCGCGTGTTCTTTACGGACGTTATGTCGTGCCGTGGGGTAAGTTCGCAATCTTTTATTATGAATGCATTTGCGTTGCCGTAAAGCGATATTTTGTCGAGTGAATCGCGGCTAAGTCCGCGTTCAATCGACGCGGCTATTGTCGGCACATCCTTCGGCTCAATGCCGAGCAGCTTTGCGCCCACAAGATCGGCGTCATATGCCGTGTGCGCGGCTATAAGCGCGCCGCATTCGCGCGGGCGGCCCGCCGTTGGGCCGTTGCCGTCCATTGCCGTTACAGCATCTATAAGCGCGAGTACGGGGTGGTTATATTCGTATATATCCACCAGCATGTTTGAAAAATCCTCATGATTGGGGAAACGGTAATGATACTCAAGCTTTACCGTGCCGGGAATGGTGCCGTACAGATTCTTCAGCGCGCCCGTCATGCCCATCATGCCATGGGTTTTAAGCTTGGCGAATGTTATAAGCACGTCCATATCATCGAGCCAGCCGGTATAGTGGAAGCTTTTGAGCACCTTTGCATCCGCAAAATGCCCTTCTTTGGATGAAAAATCATCGTTCAGCTTGGCGCCCGCTTCCGCGGCAAGCGTCATTCCTGCCGCCGTGTAGGCATGGTTCAGCGCAGTTGCATTGTATAGCCCGCCCGGGCTTTCGCCTATTGTCACCTGCGCGCCGCGCTCGATAAGCATTTTTGTAAGCTCCGCAACCATTACCGGATGCGTACATACTGCGAATTCAGGCGTTTTGGCCGCGGCAAGGTTGGGCTTTATACCCACCTTCATGCCGCTCTTTACCCAATCAAGCCCGCCTATTGCATCAAGCGCTTCTGTCAGGGCCGCGCGCACATGCGCCGCGTCGTAATCCGGGCAGGGTACTATTGCCGCATCGTAAACGGTGTTGCTCATTTATAATGTGTCCCTTTCTTATAAGTAAGGCGGGGAAGCCCCCGCCGTATATTTTGCTTTGAAAAAGTATCAGTTGTTCTTTGCCGCCTGCTTCATGCGCATTTCCTTAGAAAGTATGCGCTTGCGCATGCGGATATTCTTGGGCGTGACCTCGACCAGTTCGTCGTCCGCAATGAATTCAAGGCATTGTTCGAGCGACAGCATGGTGGGCGGGGTAAGGCGCAGCGCTTCGTCGCTGCCGGCGGCGCGCATGTTGGTAACGTGCTTCTTTTTGCATACGTTCACAACAATGTCGTCCCCGCGGGAGCATTCGCCCACAACTTCGCCTTCGTATACCGGCACGCCGGGGCCGACGAACAGACGACCGCGATCCTGTGTATTGAAAAGGCCGTAGCTGTTGGTTTCGCCGGTTTCGCTGCAAACAAGGCTGCCGCGTTCGCGCTCCTCAATATCTCCCTTGTAAAGCTCGTAGCCATGGAATATGTGGCTCATAACGCCGTTGCCGCGCGTATCGGTAAGCAGTTCGCTGCGGTATCCCATAAGGCTGCGGGCGGGGATGTTGAAAAGGAGCCTTGTGCTGCCTTCGTTCTCGGTATGCATATCAACAAGTTCCGCCTTGCGCGAACCAAGCTTTTCCATAACGCTGCCAACGTATTCGCTCGGCACGTCGACGGTCAGCTCCTCGATAGGCTCAAGCGTATGCCCCTGCTCGTCCTGTTTCAGTATTACCTTGGGGCGGGATACTGCAAACTCATAATCCTGCCTGCGCATCTGCTCTATCAGTATGGAAAGATGCAACTCGCCGCGGCCGGATACCTTGAAAGTATCGGTCGTGCCTGTTTCCTCAACGCGCATGGAAACATTGGTTTCAACTTCTTTCATCAGCCTGTCGCGCAGGTTGCGGCTGGTAACATATTTGCCTTCCTTGCCGGCAAAGGGGCTGTCGTTTACCATGAACATCATGGATACTGTGGGTTCGTCTATATGCACGAAGGGCATCGGCTCAACGCATTCGGGCGCGCATGCGGTCTCGCCTATGGAAAGATCCGCAATGCCCGCAACGGCCACTATATCGCCCGCATATGCTTCCTCGACCTCAACGCGCTTCAATCCTTCGTAGCGGTAAAGCCTGCTCAGCTTGACCGTGCGCACGGCGTTCGCCGTACCGCCGCACATGGTGACCATCTGGTTGCGGCGGGCAATGCCGCGTTCCATGCGGCCTATACCTATGCGGCCCACATAGTCGTCGTAATCTATGGTGGAGAACAGTATCTGCAGCGGGGCTTCCGTGTCGCACGCGGGGGCGGGAATGGCGCTTATTATAGTGTCAAACACGGCCTGCATGTCGGTGCCGAGCTCGTCCGGCTCCATACCGGCTATGCCTTCCTTTGCGCTTGCATACACAACGGGGAAGTCAAGCTGCTCCGCCGTTGCGCCAAGCTCCATGAAAAGTTCCAGCGTTTCGTCCACAACCTCCATGGGCCTTGCGCCGGGGCGGTCTATCTTGTTTACAACAACAACGGGAACCTTGTTCAGCTCCAGCGCCTTCCTCAGCACGAAGCGGGTTTGCGGCATGCAGCCTTCGAATGCGTCAACCAGCAGCAGCACGCCGTCAACCATTTGCAGTATGCGCTCAACCTCTCCGCCGAAATCAGCATGGCCCGGCGTATCTATTATGTTTATTCTGTAATCCTTATACTTTATCGCGGTATTCTTGCTGAGTATGGTTATACCGCGCTCCCGTTCCAGGTCGCCGGAGTCCATTACGCGCTCCTGTACCTGCTCGTTCGCCCTGAATACGCCGCTTTGACGCAGCAGGCAGTCCACCAGCGTGGTCTTGCCGTGGTCAACGTGGGCAATTATGGCAACGTTACGGATATTTTCCTTCTGCATATATTCTAAGCACTCCTTCCGGTTAAAACCGTTTCAAAAACCGCTATATTATACACCATGCGCATGTTGCGGCGCAATGTTTTTTCATATGTTTTTGCCGCTTTTTGCTATGCGTACCGCGCTGCGCGTGGCCGCAGCCATAAGTATTATCGACGCAAGCACTATATAAAGGGCCGTGCTCTCCGTGAATATATACTGCATTACATAGCCGCCCATAAGATTGAAGCATATATGCACCGCAATGCCCGCAAAAAGCGACCCCGTGCTTTCAACTATTGCCGCCAGTACAAGCCCCATAACGAACGCATACGCAACCCATAGTATCTGTCCGTGCAGCGCGCCGAAAATAGCCGCCTGCAGTATTGCCGCGACCCATGCTGGCATGGCGCGCTTGAGCCGCGTGTATACAAGCCCGCGGAACACGGTCTCTTCG
The DNA here is from genome assembly GCA_963608365.1 of bacterium. Lineage (GTDB taxonomy): Bacteria > Bacillota > Clostridia > Christensenellales > CAG-138 > Phil1. Next base: position 6,759 of record CAVDFM010000105.1, read on the forward strand.
GCTATTGGGGCGAATATAACGGTGGACAGCATGGGTATAAGCCCGGCAGAATCTATCATGGAGGCGCTTTGGTTATATTCCTCCCAAACTTCTTCGCTTATCGGCAGAATGCCCAAGACGAACGTTATCAGCACCGCGAAGCACATGCCCATTATGCTCAGCGGCACATATGTCAGCGCGGGAATGGGGGCGGCGTTTATTTCATTGAGCAGGCTCTTTTTACGCAGCGCGAAGAACGCGAACAACACGCCTACCGTGCATGCATTGGAAACAAGCGTGATAAGCGTTGCGTTCGCGGTAACGCCGTCGTAAAGCACCGTCATGAGCGTATCATAATCTAAGCCGCCGTTGATGGTTAACTGCTCGACTGCGTAGCCAATGCCGATTGCAAGCGTAACGATAAAACTTGCAATAAGCTGCATCACCACGAACAGCAGCGTATAGCATATGGCCTTGCCAAGGGCAATAAAAACATTCTTCATGGCACAAAGCTCCGTTCAAATGAAAGTATTATAAATTATTATAGCATATTTGGGCGCATTATGCCAAAAAAGCGTGTACATTCGGCCGCATATAATGTATTATAT
>CAVDFM010000106.1:0-7010 GCA_963608365.1 bacterium
TGACGGATATGACTATATCTTCAAAGCCGAACCGTTCCAACATTTTGGCATTGTTCAGCGCGCTTTCCGCCATCGCCGCGGCGTTCGGCCCGCCGTGCTTTATAAGCAGTTCCTTTTCCATGCAGCCGGAATTTATGCCTATGCGTATCGGCACGCGGCGCTCCTTTGCCCTTTCGCAAAGTTCCTTCACCTTATAGTCCGCGCCTATGTTGCCCGGGTTTATCCTAAGCTTGTCTATTCCGCTTTCAAGCGCGGCTATGGCAAGCCTGTGGTCAAAATGTATGTCAGCGACCAGCGGCACAATAGCGCCGCGTTTAAGCTCCGCTATGGCGCGCGCGTCATCCATATCTTTCACGGCAAGACGTACTATTTCGCACCCTTCGTCAACAAGGCGCTGTATCTGCGCAGCGGTAGCGGATATATCCGCCGTGCGCGTATTGGTCATTGACTGCACGGTAACCTTCGCGCCGCCGCCTATTTTAACATTGCCCGCCGTGACCTGATGTGTTTTTTCGCGCGGTGTCATATTATCCTCCGATTATAAATGTTCTCACGTCCGATATTGTAAGGAACACAACAAGGCACAGCAGCAGCACCAGCCCCACAAAGTGAACTATGCCTTCCTTTTCGGGCGGCACTGGCTTGCCGCGCACGGCCTCTATTATCAAAAATACCAGCCTGCCGCCGTCAAGCGCGGGCAGCGGAAGAAGGTTCATCAGCCCAAGGTTTGCGCTTATCAGCACGCCCAGCCTGAGCACAGTCTCAAACCCCGTGCGCACGGCCTGGCCTATCATGGACACTATGCCCACCGGCCCCGCAACGTCCCCGCTGCTCACCTGGCCATGGAACAGCATGCCGAAGAAGGATATAAGATCCTTTATCATCTGCCAAACGTAGTTAAAGCTGCCCGCAACCGCGCCGAAAAAGTCCTGCTTCAGCCGCGCAGGCTCCATAACTATGCCAATAATGTTTCGGCCTTCCTGCTCGCTGTAAAAATCCTTTATCTCTATTTCAATATGTTCGCCGCCGCGTATTACCTCAAGCGTCATGCTTTTGCTGTCCGCCGCGCGTATAAGCGAAGATACTTCGTTATAATAGCTCAGCTCATGCCCATCCACGGCAACAATAATGTCCCCGCTCTGCATGCCGGCGACCTCCGCGGGCGAATTTTCAAACGAAAAGCTGTTCACCGCGGGCATATATTCGCCGTATGTCATAAGCATTACGGTGGCGAGTATTATGGTGGTCAGTATATTCATCACAGGCCCCGCGGCAATCACAATCATCCTTTGCCATATCGGGTGGCAGCTGAATGCCTTACCGTCGCCCGTGTCCGCCTGATCCTCGCCGTAAAACTGGCACATGCCGCCTATCGGCAGCGCGCGCAGGGCATACGTTATGCCGTTTTTCTCTTTTTTTATTATGGCCGGGCCCATGCCCACGCTGAATTCAACTATGCCGAAGCCGAATATGCGCCCCGCGCAGTAGTGCCCCAGCTCATGCAGCACCACGAATATGCTCAGCACTATCAGCGCCGCCAATACCGAAATGACCGTACTCATTCAATTTATCCTTTCACCGCCGCCATTCTTGCCATAGCGTCGTATTCAAGCAGCTCCCCAATGGAGCCCACGGCTGCGTTGGGTATGCTGTCCATTGCCCGTTCAACGCGATCCGCAATGTCCGTAAAGCGTATCATGCCCTTTATGAACATATCCACCGCCGCCTCATTCGCGCCGTTATACACCGCGGGCATTATGCCGCCCGCTTCAAGCGCGCGGTACGCAAGCGGTATCGCCCTGAACCGCTCCGTATCGGGTTCTTCAAACGTGAGCATGCCTAGTTTGGTCAAATCCAGCGCGCCAAAGCCGCTTTCATGCCGCTCTGGATACGTCAGCGCATAATGTATGGCCAGGCGCATATCAGGCGCGCTCAGCTGCGCAATTACCGCGCTGTCGCAATATTCAACCATTGAATGCACGACCGACTGCGGGTGCACAAGCACGCTTATCCTTTCCGCATCCATGCCGAAAAGATACGCCGCCTCCATTATTTCCAATCCCTTATTGAAAAGCGAGGCCGAATCGATGGTTATCTTTCGGCCCATGTTCCACGTTGGGTGATGGCACGCCATTTGCGGCGTAACCAAATCAAGCTGTTCCTTGGTGAACTGCCTGAACGGCCCGCCGGACGCGGTGAGTATAAGCCGCCTTACCTCCCGCTTTTCGCCTGCGCAAAGGCACTGAAATATGGCGCTCTGCTCGCTGTCCACGGGGATTATCTCCCCGCCGCCCTTTTGCTTGGCCTGCTCCACCAATTCATGCGCGCAAACTATGCTTTCCTTATTGGCAAGGGCAACCCGCTTGCCCGCTTCCAGCGCCGCAATAAGCGGCAGCGTGCCCGCAAAGCCGCTGACCGCGTTCACCACCGTATCCGCCGCGGCATAGCGCGCGGCAACAGCCGCAGCGTCTTTTCCGGCATACAGATCAACGCCCCTTGGCAGCAGCTCCTTTATCGAAAGCGCCGCCGCCTCATCCTCCATGCACATCAGCTCCGGCGTAAACTCCTTCGCCTGTTCCAGCGCAAGAAGTGCGTTTTTGCCCGCGCATATTGCGCACACTTCAAATTCATCTTTATGCGAGCGCACCACGTCCAGCGTTTGCGTACCGATGGACCCCGTGCTGCCCAAAACCGCTATCTTCTTCATGGGTATATTATACTCCGGCAACCGTGAACGCAGCGTAAACTATCGGGGCGCAAAATAAAACGCTGTCCAGCCTGTCCATAACGCCGCCGTGTTCGCTGAAAACGCGGCTGTAATCCTTTATTCCGGCGTAGCGCTTTATGCTGGAGGCGAAAAGATCGCCTATCTGCCCCGCGCCGCCGCATATAACGCCGAGTATTATGAGCATGACAAGCCCCGCACCGGCGTTCCACACGTTCTGCATAAGGAATACCAGCGCCCCGCCTATTCCGCCGCCGACAAAGCCGAATATGCTCCCGGCAACGGTCTTGTTCGGGCTAAGGCGCGGGCAAAGCTTTTTCTTGCCCAAAAGTCTGCCGCCGAAATACGCCAGCGTATCCCCCATAAGCGGCATTGCAAACGCGCACAGCAGCGCTATCCTGCCCTTGTTCGCATCCGCGCCGTATTCGCACAGCATTGCTATCGCGGCAAAAAGGCTCATGGGATACACCAGCACGAACATGGACGCCATAGTGTCCTGCGCTGTGCGCGCTTCGGTAAATATCCTGTCCGCCATTGCCATCAGTATGCACGCCATCGCAACTATCCACAGTCCCATGCCGCCGAATACCCTATACGCCGCAAAATACAGCAGCGCGAATATATACGCCGGCAGCATGAACGGCTTCAATTCCTTTTTGGCAAGCGCGTTGCCCATTTCATACGCCGCCATCACCGCGCCAGCCGTAAACAGCGCGCACAGTACCCAGCCGCCGAAATGCAGCGCCGCCGCCAGCACGGCAATAAGTACAGCGGCGACTCCAATACGTTTTACAAGCTTCATTTTCCATCCAATCCGCCATACCGCCGGTTCCTGTGCGCAAATTCGCCAAGCGCGGCAATATAGCATTCGTCGCTAAAATCAGGCCACAGCGTATCGGTGAACACAAATTCCGCATATGCGCTTTGCAGCAGCATAAAGTTAGAAAGCCTTTGTTCGCCGCCCGTGCGTATAACAAGGTCAACGTCGCTGAGCCCCCTTGTGTAAAGGCGGCTCATCACGCATTCCTCATCAATATCCTCTATATTAAGCCTGCCCTCCTTAGCGTCCAGCGCAATGCTTTTAACGGCGTTCACCGTTTCCGCGCGGCTGCCGTAATTAAGGGCAATATTCAGCTTCAGTCCAGTGTTATTCTTTGTTTTCTCCATAGCGGCCAGGCATTGGGCGTATACCTTTTCCGGCAGCGCCGCAATGCTGCCCATGGCGCGTATGGCAACGTTGTTTTTATGCAGATCCTCTACCTCTTTGGTAAAGTATTCCATGAATATCGCAAACAGCGTATCCACCTCTATCTTTGGCCGTTTCCAATTTTCGGTGGAAAAGGCATAGAGGGAAAGCGCCTCTATGCCCAAGTCGCTGCTGAGTTTGATTATCCCCCTCAGCCGCTCCGTTCCCGCCCTGTGGCCCATGGAACGCGGCAGGCCGCGCCGCGTGGCGTAGCGGCCGTTGCCGTCCATTATTATGCCAACATGCTTGGGCAGGGGCGAAAGCGTGATGCGCAGGGCATTCAATTCAGCCTCTGTCAATTTTTCATTCCTCCGGCGCGTCAATGCGTGTTTTGAACACGGCAAACGTCAATTCCGCGCTGTTTTCGCCCGTTTGTTTGGCGCGCACAACGCGCCGTTCATCCCCGTCCACGCCTTTGCGGCTGGATACTTCAACTGTAGTTACGCATATCCCGTCCGCTTCAAGCGCGTCTATTGCCGCGGATAGTTCAAGGCCCTCTACGTTCCTCAAACTTCCATTATCTCCTTCTGCTTATCGCTCACTATCTTATCGATATCCTTTATGTGGCTGTCGGTCAGCTTCTGCGCCTGGTCTTCCAGCTTCTTGCGGTCGTCCTCGGTTATCTCGCTATCCTTCTGCGCCTTCTTTATCTGCTCTATGGCGTCGCGGCGGATGGAGCGGATGGCAACCTTGGCTTCTTCGCCCTTCTTCTGGATGGTCTTGGCCAGCTCCTTACGCCTTTCCTCGGTCAGTTCGGGGAATATAAGGCGAATGCACTTACCGTCGTTGGAAGGATTGATGCCAAGATCGGACTTCTGTATTGCCTTTTCCAGCGGATTGAGCACAGAAGGATCATAAGGGGTTATAACAAGCATCCTTGCCTCGGGCGAAGAGATGTTGCCTACCTGGTTAACGGGGGTGGGCGTGCCATAATAGTCAACCATTATGCGGTCCAGCACCTGCGCGTTGGGTCTGCCGGCCCTGAGCGAGCTGAGTTCCCTTTGCAGCACGGCAATGGTTTTGCCCATTTTGTCTTTTGCGGTTTCTATTGCGTCCATATTTATACCTCCGTACTAATTGTTCAATATTGTATATGTATATTTTAGGCTAAATCTTCCGCTTAGTCAATGACGGTACCGACATCCTGCCCATTAATTACGCGAAGTATTGCGCCTTCATCCTTCAGCGCGCATACAACAACGGGAATTTTCTGCTCCTTGCAAAGGGTTATGGCGGTAAGGTCGGTAGCCTGCAGGTTCTGCTCTATCACCTGCTGATAGGTAAGATGGCTGTATCTTACGGCGTTCGGGTCCTTATTGGGGTCGGCGCTGTATACGCCGTCCACGTTTTTCGCCAGCACCAGCGCATCCGCATATATTTCCGCGGCTTTAAGCGCGGCTGCCGTATCCGTTGAAAAGAACGGCCTGCCCGTGCCGCAGGCAAACAGGCAAACCTTGCCCTGCCGCATTGCGTCTATTGCCTTTTCCGCAGAAAAATCATCGCAGAAGGAGGGCATATGCAGCGTTGAAAGCACCAATGTTTCAACGCCCTCTTCCTTCAGCGCCGCTTCCATTGCCATGCAGTTTATGGTGGTTGCAAGCATGCCCATCTGGTCCGCACGGTTCCTATCCATGCTGCCGCCGCTCCTGCCGCGCCATATGTTGCCCGCGCCTATTGTAACGCCGACCTCAACGCCCGCTTCCACCAGCGTTTTTATTTCCCGCGCAATGGCCGCCACCGCCGCAAAGTCTATCGTTTTGCCGCCGCCCATGGCCTCGCCGGACAGTTTTAATGATACGCGTTTATATTTAAGCATATCTTTCTCCTTTTTGCTGAGTATATACAAAAAAGGGAACGTCAAATAACGTCCCCTTTTGCTAACTTAATTATTTCTTCATCTGGCCCATAACTTCTTCGGCGAAGTTATCCTGCCTCTTGGTCAGGCCTTCGCCCATCTCGTAACGGACGAAGCGGCGGACGCTGATCTTTTCGCCTATCTTGGCGATAGCGGCGCTGACCATCTCGCCAACGGTCTTATCGGGATCCTTAACGAAGGGCTGCTCCAGCAGGCAAACTTCCTTATAGTACTTCTCGATACGGCCTTCCACCATCTTGTCGATTATGGCGGCGGGCTTGGGCTTGGGCTCGTTCATGGCCTGCTCGCGCAGGATCTTCTTTTCATGCTCTATCTCGGCCTGGTCAACCTCTTCCTTGGTAACATAGGTGGGGTTGGAAGCCGCAATGTGCATGGCTATATCGTGTACAAGCTGCTTGAAATCGTCGGTCTTGGCAACGAAGTCGGTCTCGCAGTTGACCTCGAGCAGAACGCCGATTTTGCCGCCCATGTGGATATAGGAATCAACTATACCTTCGGCAGCTATACGGGACGCCTTCTTGGCGGTCGCGGCAAGGCTCTTCTCGCGGAGATACTCCATGGCCTTGTCCATATCGCCATCGGTCTCAACAAGCGCGCGCTTGCAGTCCATCATGCCGGCGCCGCTCATCTCACGCAGGGCCATTACGTCTTTTGCAGTAAACATAACTTAATATCCTCCTAAAAATATGCGCTCGGCTGTTTGATTAAAACTCTTCCTCGTCCGCAGCCACTTCTTCAATGGCTTCGTCGCTCATCTGCTCGCCCTGCCTGCCTTCAAGCACTGCATCGGCGATCTTGGAAGCGATCAGCTTGACGGCACGGATAGCGTCGTCGTTGCCGGGGATGGGGTAATCTGCTTCGTCAGGATCGCAGTTGGTATCAACTATGGCGACCACGGGGATGCCAAGGGCCTTGGCTTCCAGAATGGCGATGTGCTCCTTGCGGGGGTCAACCACGAACATGGCGGAGGGCAGCTTCTTCATTTCCTTGATACCGCCAAGGTTCTTTTCAAGCTTCTCCTGCTCGGCCTTGAGCTGGATAACTTCCTTCTTGGGCAGCAGATCGAAGTCGCCGTCGGCTTCCATCTTCTCGATCTTGCGCAGCTTGTTGATGCGGCTCTGGATAGTCTTGAAGTTGGTCAGCATGCCGCCCAGCCAACGCTG
>CAVDFM010000107.1:0-6906 GCA_963608365.1 bacterium
TAATAAGTACGCTTCGCTGCATATGGATAAAATTTGTCCTTCGCGGGAATTTATCAGCTTATTGCGCCGTATACCTCATCCTCCGCGCAGCCTATGCATATGAGCTCGTCCCGCAAAAGCCGCCTTGTCAGCGCAAGCATTTTTATTTCGCCCGCGCTCAATCCCTTTTCCTTTTGGCGTATGGTAAGGCAAAGAAAAACGTCCGCAATGGTATAAATATCGCCGTTTCTCAACCGGTCGCAGTTTTCGCGGTACCGCCGGTTCCAGTTTTCGCTCTGCGTGGCCTCCATATGCGCCCCGCCGGAAAGGACATAGCGTATCACCTTGTCCCCTTCCTCGTGCGATATAAGCCGCCTCAGCCCAACCTTTTCCGCCGTTTCGACCGGCACCATGGCCTTCACGCGGCCCGAATCAAATTTAAGCAAATAATACTGCGCGTCAACGCACCTTTCGCTGCTCAATTCCGGCTATTTCCCCTATGCCGTGCATGGGGTAGCATATTCTTTCGCCTATGCAAAACATAGCATTCCTTCCCTTCCCCGCACGTATGCGGAATAAAACGGCACGCATTCATGTTCGTTCTTTGATTGACCGACATAAAAATTCTTTTGTTATCTTACATTTTATTTTATCATCATTTCACGCGCCGTGTCAAAGAAAAATGCCCGTTTTGCTTATATTTTTCATTGGAACGGAAGCGAAGCGTCTGCGGGCGGGCGGCGTGTCCGTATATTGCGTACAGATAAACCGGCTTTCAGTTAAGGTACTCTCGGCCAAACAATGGCGGTCAAACGGGCGTGCATTTTGCAAGTGCAGGGGCGTTATGCATTACGCGGCTGTGGATGAGGATGGTGTGGATAATGTGGAAAAAAGTGAAAAACGGTCGAATCGCGCCGCAAATGTGTGGATAACTATGTGGATAATGTGGACAACTCCTGTGTATAGCTATATTGATATGCAGGATGACGGCGCGAATATGACACCAAGCGGCCGAAAATATGCCGCCTAAAAAACATTTTGCTTCCACAAAAAAGCATAAGCGGCGGTTAAAAGGCATACTTTTATTATGAGGTGATGTTATGGCAAGGCGAAAATCGGCGCACGGAATGAACAAAATAGTCCGCCTGCTGGCGACAGGCTTGGCCGCGCTGATACTCTGCGGCGGGCTGGTGCTGCTGTTTGTGCAAAAGGAACGCGCGGCGGCCAACGCGGCGGGCGAACCCACGGCGGAACCTATCGAGCCCACGCCCGCGCCGCGCTTCACGGTGGTGATAGATCCGGGCCACGGTCAGCCGGACGGCGGCGCAACGGGCATGGATACGGGCATTGCGGAGGAAGGCATAAACCTGAATTATGCCCTTGCGTTAAGGGATGAGCTTAGCGCGCTGAACATCGCCGCCGTACTGACGCGGGAGGATGAAAACGCGCTCGATGCGGACAAAAAGAAGGACATGGCCGCGCGGCGGGACATAATAAATTCCGCCGGTGCGGATGCGGTTATAAGCATACACATGAATAAATTCAGCGACAGGAGCGTATCCGGCCCCATGGCGTTTTATATGAAAGGCTCTGCCGAAGGGGAAAAGCTTGCAAAATGCGTGTTGGACGGCGTATGCGGCGCGATAGGCAGGCCGCTTCGCCACGTTAACCCGGGCGATTATTACATAATAAAAAACAGCGAACCGCCCTCTGTAATACTTGAATGCGGGTTCCTGTCAAACGCAAATGACGAAGCGCTGCTGCAGACCGAAGAACACATGCGTGCCATGATGAAAGGCGCAGCGGACGGAATATTGAGTTACTTGGAAAACAGTAAAGCGGAAAGCGAACGATAGCGGCGCGCGAGAGCATTTGCGCAAAGCCGAAGGAAACATCAGGCCAGCTCGGAAATGCTCTCGTGTCGTAATCGGTGGGCAAGAGTATAAAGAAATTCTTTTGAACCCGGAGGATATTCGTTTCTGTTGACGAATAATTCATCAAGGCGCTTTTGATTGCCGCGCAGCCAAATGGCGCTTATTTCTTCGCGTATGTTTCGTTCAACGCGCGGAGGCGCGGTATTCAGCTGCTGCGCAACATAGGGATATAAATTATTGGTCGCGCACATAACGTCGTCGTGCTGCATTATGAATTCGAGGGCGGTGACCATTTGATTATATCCTCGTCTGCCGGCGGGAGCCCCAAGCTTCAAAAGCTCGGATTCGATATCCGATCGCCTCAATTGTTTCCTCCAAATCTTAACAACAACTGGGGCGATTATAGTAAAGAAATGTAAATAGGTCTGTGATTAAGTAGCATAAAACGGCTATTTTTGCAAAAATAATAAACGCCAAAAATCGCCTAAAACAGGCAATGTTATAACTCTATAAGAAAAAAGTATCGGTAAAGTTGTAAATAGGGGCGCTAAGAAAAGTTAATAACTAAAGTTATTTTATGCCGCTATTGCGCCCATTTCGCGGGTATAGTATAATATGCTCCGACGCCTGAACGGGGCGCGACATGCGAAAGGAGAAACATGAAAATGGACGAGAGCGACGCCGACGCGGCCAGCCCTGTTCCGTTACAATCGCATATAGTTGAAAATGTGAAAGGTCATACCGAAATACCCGTCGTCATATGGATAACGGGCGTTATGCGGCATGGCTTTTTTGCATAATAAAAACATATTATTTGGAGGAATCAAAACCAAAATGGAAGACGACCCGCTTATAGGACTATTGCTGCTGCAGCTGTTCTTTATTCTGCTCAACGCCGTGTTCGCGTGCGCGGAGATAGCCATGCTTTCGGTGAACGAGGTCAAACTGAACAAGCTTGCGGCGGAGGGCGACAAACGCGCCGCGCGGCTAAGCCGCCTTACTTCCCAGCCCGCGCGCTTCTTGGCCACGATACAGATTTCAATCACACTTGCCGGCTTCCTGGGCAGCGCATTCGCCGCCGATAACTTTGCCGATAGGCTGGTTGAAGCCGTGCAGTCAACAGGCGTGAACATAAACGCGAATCTTCTCAACAGCATAAGCGTTGTTGTAATAACGCTTATACTCAGCTTTTTCACACTTGTTTTCGGCGAGCTTGTGCCCAAGCGCCTTGCCATGAAAAAGGCCGAAAGCATAGCCCTTGCGCTAAGCGGAGTAATATCGTTCATATCCGCCGCGTTCAGGCCCATAGTATGGCTGCTTACGGTAAGCACGAATCTTGTGCTGAAGCTGCTTGGCGTTGACCCCAACGAGGAGGACGACCAACTGACAGAGGACGAGATACGCATGATGATAGACGCGGGCAGCGAAAAGGGCGCCATAGAGGAAGGCGAAAAGGAACTGCTGCAAAACGTGTTCGAGTTCAACGACATTGCGGCGGAGGATATACTTACCCACAGGACGATGGTGGATATGCTTTGGACCGAGGAAACGGACGCGGAATGGGAAACCAAGATAAAGGAAACCAACCATTCGCATTATCCCGTTTGCGGGGACACCGCGGACGACGTGGTTGGCGTGCTGAAGGCGCGCGACTATTTGAAGCTTACCGACCGCACGCGCGAAAGCGTTATGAAAAACGCCGTAAGTCCCGCGCTGTTCGTACCGCTCAGCGTCAAGGCGGACGATCTTTTCCGCGAGATGCGCCGCACGCGTAACCACTTTGCCGTGGTGCTGGATGAATACGGCGGAATGAGCGGCATAGTTACTATGAACGACCTTGTGGAGCAGATAGTGGGCGATATTGACGATACGGATTCGGAGGAGGCCATAATACCCCTCGGCGGCGGCAAATACTCCGCCGGCGGACGCGCCGCGCTTGAGGACATAGGCGAGCTTTTCGGCGTGGAGTTGCCCACGGACGAGTTCGACACAATAGGCGGGCTTATATTCTCCGCATTCGACGCCGTTCCCGCGGACGGCAGCCGCTTCTCCGTTTCCGTATGCGGCATCCATGCGGACGTTGATAAGGTCGCGGAGCACAGGATAGTGCACTGCGTTATATACAAGGAGGAAAAGCAGGACGCGGAAGGCGCGCCGATTGCGTCATAAATATTAAAATGTTACATAATTTTGATGCTTCTATCCATAATAATGAACGAATGTGAAGCTTGGCCCAAAGCTATTGCATTGGGGCAAAAGCGGACTATAATATAAGCTGTACCGCGAAGGAAAGGGCGATGAGCCCCGGATGGAGCGGCATGGCAGGCGGCCCGGTGAGGGCCGGCCGAGAAATAAAAAATTTACCTTATGGAAGGAAGTAGAAATATTATGTTACCGATGATTTTTGGAGAAAACCTTTTTGACGACCTGTTTAACGATGCGTTTGAGCGCAGCATGTGGAACACCGACAAGGCCCTGTACGGCAAGCGTGCTTCCCAGCTGATGAAGACCGACGTACACGAGACCGAAGAAGGCTACGAGCTGAACGTTGACCTGCCCGGCTTCAGCAAGGACGAAATTAACGTTGAGCTGAAGAACGGCTACCTTACCATCAGCGCCGCCAAGGGGCTGGATAAGGAAGAGACCGACAAGAAGACCAAGCGCGTTATCCGCCAGGAGCGCTACAGCGGCAGTTGCCAGAGGACCTTCTACGTTGGCGACATTAAGAGCGAGGACGTGAAGTGCAAGTACGAATCCGGCGTGTTGACAGTCAACCTGCCCAAGTACGAGCAGAAGAAGCTTGCCACCGCCAGCACCATCGCCATCGATTAACACCAAAACAAACGCACAGCCGTGCGCGGGCAACCGCGCACGGCTTGTTTTATTTTCCCGCCCGATATGGTAAAATAACACAGAAAAGTCTTTCCCCTCTCGGCGGCATTCGGCGCAATATCCAACATTTTGGCATAATAAGTTGGATGTTGCAGGGCAAAAAGTTGGATGTTCGGAGGGCGAAAGTTGACTATTAAGCGAATTAGCAAAAAGATAAACCATAAAAGGAGAGACACACCATGAAAAACGAAAGCGCAAAGAAACTGCTGGACTTTATGAAAAAGAGCCCCACAAGGTATCAGGTGGTGGCGAACTTTGAGGCAATGCTGAACGAAAAGGGCTACGAAAAGCTGTATACGGAAAAGCCGTGGAAGCTGGCGCGCGGGGGCAAATACTATGTTTCGCCCAACGGATCGAGCATAATGGCATTCCGCATCCCCGCCGAACCCACCGCGGGCTTTATGCTTTCCGCCGCGCACAGCGACTCCCCCACATTCAAGATAAAGGATAATCCGGAAAAGGCCGGCGCGCATTATGTGCAGCTCACTACCGAGCGCTACGGCGGTGCGCTCATGGCAACGTGGTTCGATCGTCCGCTTTCCGTTGCGGGCCGCGTGCTTGTGCGTGGGGAGAACGGCCGCATAGCGACCAGGCTTGTCAATGTTGACCGCGACCTTGTGATAATACCCAACGTTGCCATCCACATGAACCGCAACGCCAACAGCGGCTTTGAAATAAAGGCCAATGTGGACACGCTGCCCCTTTTCTCCGACGAAAACGGCAAGGGCAAATTCATGCAGGTGGTGGCGGACAGCCTCGGCATAAGCGTGGACGATATACTGGGCCACGATCTTTACCTTTACAACCGCATGGCGCCCACGTTCCTCGGCAGGGATGATGAATACATTGCTTCCCCGAAGCTTGACGACGTGGAGTGCGCGTTCGGCTGCATGGAAGGCTTTATAAACGCAGCCGAGAGCGGCAGCATACCCGTATGCTGCGTGTTCGATAATGAGGAAACAGGCAGCTCCACCAAGCAGGGCGCGGCGTCCAACCTGCTGCGCGATCTTCTGCGCCGCATTGCGCTCAACCTTGGCAAGAGCGAAGAAGAATACCTTGCCATGGTGGCGCAGAGCTTCATGGTATCGGCAGACAATGCCCATGCGCAGCATCCCAACCACCCCGAGTATTCGGACAGCGACAACTGCCCCTACATGAACAAGGGCATAGTGATAAAGTTCAACGCCAACCAGAAATACACCACCGACGGCGTATCCGCCGCGCTGTTCCGCCAGGTGTGCGCGGAAGCGGGCGCGCCGGTGCAGGTTTTTGCCAACCGTTCCGATATGGCGGGCGGCGGGACGCTCGGCAGCATTGCCAACACCAAGGTCGCCGTAAGCACCGTGGACATAGGCCTGCCCCAGCTTGCCATGCATTCAAGCTACGAAACCGCGGGCGCAGAGGACATAGACAGCCTCATCAAGGCCATGACCGCCTTCTATTCCAAAACCCTCACCGTTGAAAACGGCGAATACGGAATTTGAGCGGGCTAACGCCCGCAGTGAAATCCGTTCTTGCGAACGGGTGAAATATTGCTATCGCAATGTGAAATATGGCTCCGCCATGTGAAATCCGCCTTACGGCGGGTGAGCGCGGGAGATTGTAAAGATGTGGGGACGCGGTGCGTCCCCTTGGTTGTTTTTATGCCGAAAGTTTATAAGATGCGGAGTAGGGGCCGTCATCGGCGGCCCGCCGAGTTAGCGCAGGAGTTTGTGAAATATACCCAAAGGCTCCCCGCACGGGGAGCTGTCGGCGGAGCCGACTGAGGGGTTGAAGCAAACAGAAAGCTGTGAGCAACTTTATAACCTTTTTTGCCAAGGGGCCAGGGGAGATTTCGATTTCTCCCCTTAGGCCCCCTGGCGACCCCCGTAACCCCTTTGAAACGATCGCTCCGCGAGGGGGTACGGCACTGTACGCCGAGTTTGCACTGTACCAAAAGGCGCCACCATTTATGGGGGAGCTGCTGAGCGTAAGCGAAGCTGAGGGGGGAACATCTCGCGGCGCTTGGCTGCTTTGAGCCGTTCCCCTTTCGGCCACTTCGTGTCCACGAACGCTGGTTGGAATATGGTCGTCTTGCAGCGCTGCCGCTTGCAGCACTCCCTATTCCGCCCGATTCTCCCCTCGCTGCATCGCCCACTGGGCGCGCTCGGCTCGAATCCCC
>CAVDFM010000108.1:0-6872 GCA_963608365.1 bacterium
GGAAATATCCACCTCGGCAGAAGGTTCGGTGAACGGGAAGTAGCTGGGGCGCATGCGGGTCTTTACGTCCGGCCCGAATACGGTATGCACAAATTCGTCAAGCGTGCCCTTCAAATCGGCAAAGCTTATGTTTTTATCCACAACAAGGCCTTCCATCTGCATAAACACGGGGCTGTGGCTTGCGTCAACTTCGTCCACGCGGAAAACGCGGCCCGGTATTACCAGCCTAAACGGGGGCTTAACAGTCATAAGCGCCCTTGCTTCGCAGGGGGAGGTGTGGGTCCTAAGCACCACCTTATCGTTAACGTAGAACGTGTCCTGCATATCGCGCGCGGGATGATCCTTAGGCAGGTTCAGCTTGGTGAAGTTAAAATCGTCGTATTCAACTTCGGGGCCTTGGAACGTGGTAAAGCCCATGCCTATAAGCGCATCCCTTATTTCGCGGTAAGTCTGCGTCATGGGGTGCAGCCTGCCGCTGGGCTGGCGGCGGATACCGGGTTCTGTCACGTCCAGCGTTTCCTTTTCAAACGCCTTCTGCTGCATAAGCTGGGCTATCTTTGCCCTGCGCTCCGCTATGGCCTGCTCCAACTCCTTTTTAACGGCGTTTGAAGCCTGTCCGAGTTTTGCGCGCTGTTCCTTATCAAGCTGGCCCATCGTGCGCAGTATTCCCGTAAGGGAGCCGCTCCTGCCGAGCACGGAAGAATTAAGCTCTTCCAGCTCCTTTTCCTCGCGCACCTCCTGAAGGCGGGCGAGCGCTTCCTGCCTTATCTTTTCAAGTGCCTCGTTCATTTTGGATAAAAACCTCCTAAAAAAACTAATACGCGCCTCGTCTTTAGGGACGAAGGCGCGCTCGTGGTACCACCCTTATTCGCCCCGCCATCACGGGGCCTTTTTCCGCTGTAACGGGCTTACCCGGCGCCGACTACGCACCGCATTTTGCTTACGCGGCTTCCCCGGCGCGGCTCAGGAGAGAACT
This sequence comes from bacterium, assembly GCA_963608365.1. Classification (GTDB taxonomy): domain Bacteria; phylum Bacillota; class Clostridia; order Christensenellales; family CAG-138; genus Phil1. The sequence goes on from CAVDFM010000108.1 coordinate 977, forward strand.
TTGTGCGGCCGCGCATGCAGGCTGCTTGCAGCTTATGCAGCCCTCTCTGCGGCAACGGCAGGCCGCTTTTGCTCCGTCATTGCCAATTCTTTTGGGCATTATATCATATCGCTTCCGCTTTTTCAAGCCGCATAAAGGCCTATACATGTACCCATTTGGCAAAGCATAGCACAACGTAATCGGCAAGCCCCGCCGTGTCCACGTCTCCGTCAAAAACAAGGTCCACTTTGACCGCTTCCCCGCTTATTTCAAATATATATTCAAGCGTGCCGGCCTTATCCCCCGCCTTTATCGGGGCGGCGTAGGCTTCTTCCGCATTTATAATGCTCTTTGGTTCGTCCCCGCTCCATACTATAAGCGTAACGTCCTCCGCCGCAACAAGATTGACGTTCTTGGCTATCCCGCCGGATACGCTTACGTTTTCAACAACCTTATCGCCCTTTTTAACCGGCGTTTTTATGCTTACCGCCGCGGATGAAGCTTCAATGGTTTTGCTTGCGCAGCTGAAGCGCGTCTTTGAATCCGCAGCTCCTATCACCGCCGCTATAAACACCGCGCCTTTGCGCTTTACCATAAACACGCCGCAATACTGTGCCTCGCTTGATGAACCCGTAGAACCGGCAAAGCAGCCATCAAGCGATTTTATAAGCTTATTTGGGTTGACAAGTTCCGTCCTTGTGCCGTTTTCATGCTGTATTTCGTCCAAGTATAGGGCGCTGTACTGCTTATATGTGCCGGACTTTGCCAGCCGCGCGCCAAGCTTTGCCAATTCTTCAGCGCTCAGCATAAGGCCCTTACCGTCTATGCTTGATATTTCGGCGTATACTCCCGCATCCTGCATCAGTTCGTTTATAGCCTTTACCGCCGCGTCCTGCCCGCCCGCGCATGCTTCCGCCAGCGCAAACGTAGCGTCTCCAGCGGTTATCATTACGGCGGCCTTCATGGCAGTTCCGGCCTTTATCGTCTCTCCCGCTTTTAGAAAGGCCGTCGCCCCTCCGACGCTTGCCGCCTCCGGGCTTACTACTACGTCCGCATCCGCCGCAAGCCTGCCGCTGTCCATGCATTCCAGCGCATACAGCAGCGCAGGCAGCCGCACAAGCCCGCCAAGGTTCAGCCGTTCTTCCGCATTCTTTTCAAATATGCGCTGCCCGCTCTGCGCTTCGGTCACTATCGCCGCCTTCACCTGCCCCGTTTCCACATTAACGCCCTCGGCCAAAGCTGCCGGACAGGCAAGCATTGCAGCGCACAGCGCAATGTTCAGCATCGATACAAAGCATTTTTTCATATAAAAAACTCCCGTATGCATTTCATATCCTATTGATATGCCGCATACGGGAGCAAAAATGCCTTTTTAACTTATCTTACCATATCAAGGAACGATTCGCCCGCCTTAAAAGGCTTGCCGGTAAGGTAGTCCACTATTGTGCAGCCAAGATCGGCAAACGTTTTGCGCGTGCCTATGTTCACGCCCTGCTTCATGCCCGGCCCCCATACGACAACGGGTATATGCTCGCGGGTATGATCCGTGCCGGGATAGGTCGGGTCGCAGCCATGGTCGGCGGTTATTATCATCAAGTCGCCCTCGTGCATCTGCGCCATTATATCGGGCAGCCGCTTATCGAAATACTCAAGCGCTTCCGCGTAGCCCGTAACGTTGTTGCGGTGACCGTAGAGCATATCGAAATCAACTAGGTTGGTGAATATAAAATCCGCCTTGCCGTCCTTCAAAAAGTCTATGGTGGCCTCTATACCGTCGTGATTATTCTTTGTGTGGTTGATAAGGCCAAGGCCGCGCTTGCAGAATATGTCCTCTATTTTGCCAACGCCCGCCGTAACGTAGCCCGATGCGCTGAGCGAATCAAGTATGGTTTCGCCAACGGGGGGTATGGCATAATCTCTCCGGTTTTCCGTGCGGGTATATTTGCCGTTGCCACCGACAAACGGCCTTGCTATAACGCGGCCGACGAGTTCATCGCCCATCAGTATTTCGCGCGCTATTTCACAGCAATGATAAAGCTCCTCCAGCGGCACAACGTCCTCGTGCGCGGCGATCTGGAACACGCTGTCCGCAGATGTATACACAATAAGCTTGCCCGTTTTAACATGCTCATCGCCAAGCACCTGTATTATCTCTGTACCCGATGCAACAATGTTGCCGAGCGTTCCGCGGCCCGTGCGGCGCTCAAATTCGTCTATCACTTCCTTGGGGAAGCCGTTTGGGTATGTTCTGAACGGCGGATCCATTATTACGCCCGCCATTTCCCAATGGCCGCTGGTGGTATCCTTCGCCTTTGTCTTTTCCTCGCTTTTGCCGTAGGACCCTTTGGGGGATTGCACCGCTGGCAGCATTGAACCGGCTATATTGCCAAGGCCAAGTTCAAGCATATTGGGAATGTTCATATGTGTGCGGTCGTAAATATGCCCGATCGTATGGGCGCCTTCATCGCCGAACTGTGCGGCGTCCGGAAGATAGCCTATTCCTACGCTGTCGAGCACTATAAGCGTTGCTCTCTTTTTCATTTCAGGTCATTTCTCCATCTTATCAGATTTAAGGTGGTTCATGTTTATCTTCAGCCTTATGCGCGTATGCTCAGCGATCATGGTAATGTATTCCTTGTTAGTCGGGCAGCCCTTGTCCTTATCCACGGTATAACCGAAAAGCTGGTGCTGCATTTCCATGTCGCCCTTTAGCCATGCTGTGTTTATGGCATAGCGTATGCTGCGTTCAACCGCCTTAGCATTTGTATTATACCGCTTTGCGACCGCCGGGTAAACATCCTGCGTCAATCTTAACGGGCTGTTCACACCGTTTTCAACATACATCTTTATGCATGCCGCGGCATAAACGAAGCCGGAGTGCTGCACGGCTAATCCCATCATGGTAAGATACTGGGCAATTATATCGTCGCAATCAAGGCAGCGCATGTGCGTTGCGTCGATCAGGGCCATCGTATCCCTAAGGCCGTTGTTTTGCACCACGTCCATCAACTCGTCCACCCGCTGCGCTATCAGCAGCGGTGCGCACGGCAGCGCAATCATGTATGCAAAGCCTGCGGACTGCGCCATACGTATGGCCTCGTCCGTATAAAGGGCGGATATGCCTATGAACACGGTGCCTTTGCCCTTGCCCATGGTTTTTATCCTGTGCAGAAGCTGGCTGCCGTCGTATTTTGGCATGAGCATATCCACTATCGCCACGTCCGGCTTATTGTCCCTTTCAAAAAAGCTCAGCGCTTCATCCGCTGTTTTAAGCTTAGCCATGACAATATAGCCGTATTTTACAAAGCGGCTTTCAAGCTCCATGCAGAATCTTTCGTTGTCGTTTATAATAACAAGCTTTCGCTTCTTCATCACATACTGCCCCTTGACCATACAATGTTTCAAGCCTGCCTTAATGATAACCTATCCGGCGGACGTATACAAGGCAATTTTTGAATGTTAGCTGGCAGTATATGGTAGAATTTTGTCGAAAATTGTAGTATTTATGTTTGGTGTGTAGAATTCGGCCTATCGGCGCGCCATGTCAGCGCATCTGTTCATACATCCAGTAGGCGTATATTCCGTATCCTTTTGTTGGGTCATTTATGAAAACATGGGTAACCGCGCCCACAAGTTTGCCGTTTTGCAGTATTGGGCTGCCGCTCATGCCCTGCACTATTCCGCCGGTATGTTCAAGCAGCCTTCTATCCGTAACCTTGACCACCATGCCCTTGCCGTCCGATGTACTCTGCTCAAACAACTTTATTATCTCGCATTCGTATTCGGTAGTAACGCCGTCCTCAAGGCTGGTCAAAAGCGTGGCTTTGCCCGCCTCCACCTCGTCCGGATAGGCCAACGCAACGCCATCAGGATACAGCGCAGACGTAAGTGGAGCATACATTTCGCCGAATACGCCGTATTTGGTATTGCGGTCTATAGCGCCCAGCCTTTTACTTACCGCGCTGAATGTTCCGCGCACTTCCCCTGGAAAACCCTGCTCCCCGTGCGTAACGCCCACTATCGAGGCTTCGCTCAGCTCTCCCCGCTTAGCTTCTATCATCGTGCCTGCGTCAGGATCGGTCACAGCATGGCCAAGCGCTCCGAAGCGCATGGAGCTCATAGTATAAAACGTAAGCGTGCCTATGCCCGCCGTGCTCTCGCGTACCCATGCGCCCAGCAGCACCTCGCCGTCCTTCATGCAGGGATACACCGTGCAGTCAAATTCACTTCCGTTACGCCGCACCCTAAGGCGCATGCTGTCGCCCGCGCTTTTTACCATTGCGGACAGTTCGCTAACTCCGTTCACCTGTTCCCCGTTAACGGCTATTATGGCGTCCCCTGTGCGTATGCCCGCTTCCTGCGCGGGGCATCTGCGCCGAAAGCCGTCGTCCACGTTGCCAAGGCCAACCACCAGCACCCCGTTGCACCACAAGCTTATGCCCACGGATGAGCCGCACGGCATAACATATATATCGTCGCGCACATGCACGTCCACATTTTTTACAGTAATGCCGAACAGTTCCACGGAAAAGCGCTTTACTTCGCCGTTTTTCGCGCTGCTCAGCCGTTCGGACAGGTCGTTTGCAACGGCAACGCCGTCCCTATCGGTTATGCTGAACGGTGCCGGTATGCCGCAAAGCCGTTCCGCGCCGCCCGCCTCGTCAACATATATGTCGTTGGGCAGTTCAAGCACCATGTCCATACCCGGAACGGCGTTAACGGCAAAAAGCAGCGCACACAGCGCCGAGCCAAGCAGCTTTACTATCGTTTTAACGGTTTTCTTCATACGCAGCACACCTCAAAAAAGCACCTTGGAGCAAAACTCCATGGTGCTTATTGTTTGATATGCCGCGCGTTACTATGCAGCGCCGCGGCTTGTAAAATTAAATTTTATCGGCAGTTTTTTCCTTTATTTTATCCGCCCGCGCAATAAGTTCCCGCGCATGGGTCAGCGCGGAAGGTGAATCACTCTCCCCGTCCATCATCTGTGCGATTCGCTGCACCTTTTCATCATCGTTAAGCTGCCGCGTTTCAACGAACGTGTTCTTCCCGTCGTCATATTTGCGCACCATCAAATGCGCATCGGCAAGCGCGGCTATCTGCGCCAGGTGCGTTACGCATATCACCTGATGCTTTTTTGCTATACCCAGCATCTTTTCGCCCACAACGGCGGCCGTACGCCCGCTTATGCCCGTATCTATTTCATCGAATATCAGCGTGGGCACGCGGTCGTTATCGGCAAAAATGGACTTGAAGCAAAGCATTATGCGGCTCAATTCGCCGCCGGATGCAACCTTTTCAAGGGGCTTCAGCGGCTCGCCCGGGTTTGCGCTGAGCATAAACTCCGCCGTTTCGCGCCCGCCCTTTCGCGGCTCGCCGCCGGATGCATCGTTCAGCGCAACGTCGAACATGGCCTTTGCCATGCCAAGATCCTTCAGTTCGTTCAGCACATCGTGCTTCAGCCTTTCTCCCGCGGCACGGCGCACTTTGCTCAGTTCATCCGCCGCCACGTTGTATTCCGCCTTCAGCTTGTCAAGCTTCGCATCCAGTTCAGCCGCGAGTGCTTCCGCATTTTCAAGCTCGTTCAGCTTAGCTTCGGCTTCCTTGCCGAAATCTATCACGTCCCCGACCGTGCGGCCGTATTTTCGCTTGAGGTCGGATATAAGCTTTAGCCTCTGCTCTATCTCCTCCAGCCTTTGCATGTCGCTTTCAACGTTTTCGCTCGTATCCCGCAAGGTAAAGCTTATGTCCTCCGCCGCGTAATACAGCTCCTCTATTTTATCGCTCAGCGCTTCATAATCTTTATTCAGCGCGGCAATGTCACGCATGCTGCGGCGCGCGGTATCCATGGCGCTCAGCGCGCTGCCCTCTTCCGCCCCGCTCAGCGCCATATGCGTCGTTTCAAGCGCGGTACGTA
>CAVDFM010000109.1:0-6870 GCA_963608365.1 bacterium
ACATAGCGCTCCGAATTGGCAAGCGTTTGCTTTCTGATATAGCCATACGGCACCAAGTGCTGATATGCCTTGGTAACTTCAATATAATAACCGAATACCCGATTATAGCCTACTCTCAGGTTCTTTATGCCCGTTGCGGCGCGTTCGCGTGCTTCCACGGCGGCCATCATGCCTTTTCCGTTGGTGGCGGCCTCTCTAAGTTCGTCCACTTCGCTGTTGTATCCGGCGCGGATAACGCCGCCGTCCTTCACGCCTATCGGAGGATCGTCCACTATCGCGTCCCTCAGCAGCGCGCATATATCTTCCATGGCGTCAAGATTTTTCGCTATGCGGCAGAAGGCTTCGGATTCAAGCGAATGCGCCTTTTCTATCACGGCGGGCAGTTTTTCAAGCGATACCCTAAGCGATACGCAGTCCCGCCCGTTCACGCTGCCGTAAGCTATGCGGCTGCATAGCCGCTCAATATCGTATATATTGTCAAGCAGACTAGATAGTTCCTCGCGTTCCGCCCGCTTATTCACCAGCTCATCAACGGCGTTCAAACGTTCGTTTATGGCGTCTATGCTTTGCAGCGGCTGCTCTATCGCCGCGCGCAGGAACCTTGCGCCCATGGAAGTGGACGTTTTATCAAGGTGATATAGCAACGTGCTTTTCTTTCCGCTGTCCGTATGCAGCGGTTTTGTCAGTTCCAGATTTCGCCTTGTGGACGCATCAAGCCCCAAATACAGGCTCCTTTGCAGCACTGTAAGCTTTTTTATGTGCTCAAGGCTGTTCTTCTGCGTCTGTTCAAGGTAGCTTATAAGCGCACCGGCGGCGCACACGGCGCTTTTGAGCGCATCGCATCCAAGCGTTTGCAGCGATGCCGCGCGGAAATGCATAAGTACCTTCGCTTCTGCACGCGTGGGTTCAAAGTCCCGCGAATCGGCGCAGGTCACCGCACAGCTAAGCTGCAGTGATTTCGCCATATCCTCCCTAAGGAAATACGCTTCGTTGGCTATCGCCTCACGCGGGGCTATCCTTGCAAGCTCGTTCACAAGGTCATCCATCTTATCTGCAATCGATATTTCGCTTATGGTAAAGCTTCCCGTTGAAACATCGCAGCAGGCAAGCCCGACCTCGTCTGAAGAAACATACATGGCGATTATGTAGTTGTTCGCGCGCTCGTCCAGCATGTTTTCTTCTATTATCGTGCCCGCGGTATATACCCTTACAACGTCCCTCTCAACAAGTCCCTTTGAAAGTGCGGGGTCGGTAAGCTGTTCGCACAGCGCAACCTTGTAGCCATTTTCGATAAGCTTCGCAATATATGAATCCACCGCATGGAACGGAACGCCGCACATCGGCGCGCGCGTTTCAAGGCCGCAATCCCGCCCCGTAAGCGCTATATCAAGCACCTTGGATGCGGTTACCGCGTCCTCAAAGAACATTTCATAAAAATCACCAAGCCTGAAGAACAGCAAACAATCGCTGTATTTTTCCTTCAGCGCAAGGTATTGGCTCATCATGGGCGTAAGGCCTGCTGGCATAATGTTTCCCCTTTGCTGTTAATACGCTTTACTTTAGTTCTTAGTGGCAGCCTGAGCAATGCGCGCAGCAGCCGCTGCATCCTCCGCATCCGCCATCGTCATCTTCTTCGCCGCCATCGGCTTCTTCGGCCCTTCTCTCAGCGCCTATGCACATGCCTATTATTGCGTTCACGCGTTTCATAAGCTGCTGAAACTCCGCCTGTGCTTCAAGCATGGCGCGGAATGTTTCGTTGGCTATCAGTTCATCATGCAGCCGCTCTATATCGCGGGACATATGCTGTATTTCTGCCTGATTATCGCCGTCCATCGTGAGCAGCCGCGCTATTGATTCCTGCATGGCATTATATTCATTCAGCTCATCCATCAGCTGCGTATCAGCCTCCATAGCCTCCCGCGTGCGGGTCATGTTTATAAATTCATCGGATTCGCTCAGCGCAATGCCGAGTTCTCTTGCTTTTTCAAGTATCATATTATTTCCTTTCAGTCCTATATTTTTATATCAGTTCCCCAACAAGGGAGTTTTTCGTTATTCCGGTTATCTTCACGCGGCGCAGGGAGCCTATCATGCTTTCATCGCCCCTGAAGTAAACCATCTTAAAGCATGGGAGCTTCCCGTACGCCATTGGTTCGCCGCGGTCGTCGCAGCCTTCAACAAGCACTTCGCCTTCCTGCCCGATATACTTTTCGCTGCCCGCTTTAAGCCCCTTTGCAACGGTATCATTGAGCCGCTTCAGCCGCTTTTTCTTCACTTCTTCGCTTATTTGTTCATCCATAGTGGCGGCCCTTGTTCCGGTGCGCGGAGAATATTTGAACGTATACGCAGCGCTGTATCCTATTTTTTTTACCATATCGAGCGTCGCTTCAAAGTCCTCCTCCGTTTCGCCTGGGAAGCCGACTATTATGTCCGTCGTCAGCTCAACTCCTGGAACCGCGGCCTTCAGCTTGTCCACAACTGTAAAGTACCGTTCGCGGTCATAGTGGCGGTTCATAAGCTTCAGTATTCTGTCGCTTCCGGACTGCACAGGAAGATGTATATGCGGGCAGACCTTCTCCTCTTCCGCCATGGCGGCTATCAATCCATCAGACAGATCCTTTGGGTGCGACGTCATAAAACGCACACGCTCGATTCCATCAACCTTACATACCGCCCTGAGCAGCGCGGGAAAATCCGCATTATCATCTTCGCTGTAATAGGAGTTCACGTTCTGCCCAAGCAAAGTTATCTCCTTCACCCCACTCGCCGCAAGGTCCTTTACCTCGCTCACTATGCTTTCAACGCTTCTTGACCTTTCGCGCCCGCGAACGTATGGCACTATGCAATACGAGCAGAAGTTATTGCAGCCATACATTATGGTAACGAATTGGGACACGCTGTCTATGCGCTTCACAGGCAATCCTTCGGCTATTTCACCGTCCATCTGACGCACAAGCTCTATGCGTTCGCCGTTGAGCACCTTTTCAAGAAGATTCGGCAGCATATGCAACTCATTCGTGCCAAACACCATGTCAAGATACGGAAAACGCTTGAACAGCTTATCCGCAACTTCTTTTTGCTGCATCATGCAGCCGCACACGCCTATTATCAGCGAAGGATTTTCGTCCTTCACCTTTTTAAGCGCGCCTATGTTGCCGAACACCTTCTTTTCCGCGTGCTCCCTTACGCAGCATGTATTGAAAAATATAATGTTAGCCGCGGCCTTATCCGCCGCCGGAACATAGCCGCAGCGTTCCAGTATGCCCGCTATTTTTTCCGAATCATGCTCGTTCATTTGGCAGCCATACGTTTCTATATAATAGGTAGGCTTACGCCCGTCCAGGTTGTTGTTTATTCTTTCCGCCGCCAAGCGCGCGCTTTCCAGTTCACCCTGCGGCACAGCAGTATCTTTCCTCATACGCATCCTTTCTTATATACATAAATACAGACACTATATTATATCCCTAACCCATATGTTTTAGCAACACTTGAACAAACGTCGCGCCTATGGTATCATATTTAATATTGAAAAAATCGCTACAAATTTTTAGGAGGTTATACCTAATGAGCGGATATAGTATGGATAAAATAGTTGCGCTTTGCAAAAATCGCGGCTTTGTTTTCGCCGGCTCCGAACTTTACGGCGGCCTTGCAAACGCGTGGGATTACGGCCCGCTGGGCGTGGAGATGAAAAACAACGTAAAAAAAGCATGGTGGCGCAAATTTGTGCAGGAATGCGAATACAACGTCGGTCTCGACTCCGCCATACTGATGAACCCCGAGGTTTGGGTAGCCAGCGGACACGTTGTGAACTTCAACGACCCGCTTATGGACTGCAAGAGCTGCAAAGCCCGTTTCCGTGCGGACAAGCTTATTGAAGAATATGCCGAAAAGCACGGCCTTGAGGACGTACATCCAGACGGATGGACGCATGAGCAGATGTCCGCATACATTGCCGAAAAAGGCATAGTGTGCCCCGAATGCGGCAAGAGCGAGTTCACCCCCATCCGCAAGTTCAACATGATGTTCAAAACCTTCCAGGGTGTTAACGAGGACACTGCCAGCCAGATATATCTGCGTCCTGAAACCGCGCAGGGCATATTCGTAAACTTCAAGAATGTGCAGCGCACCACCCGCCGCAAGATACCTTTCGGCATAGGCCAGATCGGTAAATCCTTCCGTAACGAGATTACCCCGGGCAACTTCATATTCCGTACCCGCGAGTTTGAGCAGATGGAGCTTGAATTCTTCTGCGCGCCCGGTACCGAGCTTGACTGGTACCAGTATTGGAAGGAATACTGCAAGAACTTCGTGCTGTCTCTTGGCATACATGAAGAAAATATGCGCCTGAGGGAGCATGAGAAGGCCGAGCTTTCGCATTACTCCAACGGCACCACCGATATAGAATACAAGTTCCCGTTCGGCTGGGGCGAGCTTTGGGGCGTTGCAAGCCGCACCAATTTCGACCTGAGCGCACATTCCAAGCAGTCCGGTCAGGATCTTACCTATACTGATCCTTTCACCAACGAAAAGTATGTGCCCTATGTCATAGAGCCTTCCGTCGGCGTAGAAAGAATGCTGCTGATGCTTCTGTGCGACGCTTACGATGAAGAAACGCTTGAAAACGGCGACGTGAGGAACATTCTGCATCTACATCCCGCCATCGCTCCCTATAAGGCTGCTGTTCTGCCGCTGCAGAAAAACAAGCTTGGCGACAAGGCGCGCGAAGTTTACAACATGCTTTCCAAGAAGTTCATGGTGGATTACGATGATTCCGGCGCCATCGGCAAGCGTTACCGCCGCCATGACGAGATCGGCACGCCCATGTGCATAACGGTTGACTTCGATACCCTTGAGGACAACACCGTTACCGTGCGCGACCGCGACACTATGGAGCAGGTCCGCATGCCCATCGATCAGCTTGTAGCGCACATCGAGCAGGAATGTGACTTTTAATCACTAAACATACAAAATAAGCTTACCCCAAAGGGTAAGCTTATTTTTATTGTATCCCCGCGCACAGGCCCTCCGGTCCAACAGAAGCCACGGCGCGGGGATATAGGCGATATTTATTTTTGCATCAGTCCGCCCACAAGCAGCATATGTTCGGGCATGTGCCCGTCCCTGCCCCAAAGCAGCCTTTCGTTAAAATAAAGCTCCAGCGTTTTTTCAACGTCCCCGCCAAGGGACTCTATGGAATATCTGAGCCTGTCGGGCTTTATGCACGGCGCGCCGTTTGCCCGCGCGCACGTTGTGCATTCATCGCAGCAGCCCGCGGCAAGCATAAAGCTGCCCGGTGTACTTTGTTCCCGTTCCATAAGCTCGATAAAAAACTTCCTGCGTTCTTTATTCCATATTTCAAAATATTGCGTCGCAAGCCCATCCGCATCGAATGTTTTTTCCGTAAGCTCCTTGGGGAAGGATATCTTCCTTGCGTACAGCGTCAGCTTAGAATAATCACGCCAAATCTTAGCGGGGTCAAAGCCGAATGGCGGGCAGGACCAAAGCTTGGCATAATTTTTGCAGCCCTGGCACCCCTTTATTATGCGCGGCACATCAACGCAATCTTTTATATATTGCGCCATGCTCACCTGCGCGCTCATATCGTTATACACGAACTCCATTCGGCTCATCTCCCGTTTTTGTTTATATTATACCCTCTTTTTACGCCTGAGCGCAACAAGCACGACCGCGCCAGCAATAAGCATGGCTATGGGCAGTATGCTTTCTTCGCCGCCGGTAACGGGCATTTCAACCGTGGGCGGAGTGGGTACGTTGGAGTTTGAACCCGGGCCAAGTATGCTGCCGCCGGGCCAACCGGGCTTGTAGCCGTCATCATCGCCGGGAGTGGGAGTGGGCGTGGGCGGCGTGGGAGGATCGGGCAGCTTGGCGGTGCTCTTAACGGCTATTACCATGCCGGAGTCGTTCTTATAATAGAGCGTACCTTCGCTATCCGCGCAGATGGTGCTTATGCAGTACTGCTGAGCCGCGCTTTCGGGCACATACAGGTCGCCATTGTTGGCGCTGGGCTCGGTCTGGCCCGCGCTGTCCTCTATTATGTATATTCCGCCGGGGTTCTTATTGTAAGTGGTATACACATACACCTTGCCGGTGCTGCTTTCAAACGCGGTGCTTACCAGCGGGCCGGCCTGCGGGTAAGCGGGCGTCGAAGCCTTGTATATCTTTTCAAGTTTGCCGCCGGACACGTCTACCACGGCTATGCCGCTGTTTGACTCATCGTCCCAGTCATAGCCCTTACCTGAGTAACCAACATACAACCTGCCCTTGTATATTACGGGGGTGCTGGTGGACATGATGCCTATCTGGAGAGACTTGATAGAGTTATGGTCAAACGTACCGTTGGAATTAAGACCTACGGAGTAGAGATAACCGCCCTTGGTGGTGAAGTACACGCGACCGGAATCATAAACAACAGTGCAGCGGATATCGCCTATCACGTTATCTATAGTATCGATGATGCTGCCGGTAACGGGATTTACGGAGTACAGCACCGCGGTGGGGCTGTTGCTGCCGCTCGTGCCGTCATCGGAACCGAATACCGCGCAAACGTCATTCACATACGCGCCTACCCAGTAATAGCCGCCGGCATGCGGCCTGAGCCAAGTTGCGTACTTGGTTTCAAAGCCGTTCGTGGGGTCTTCATCGATTATGGAGAAGCATGCAAAATTCTGCTCTTTGGTTTCGCTGCCCCATGTACCGGTGTAAATATAGCCGTTATAGTAAGTTATGGGAGATATGGTCTGGTCACCTATGGATTCGGTCACCCAAAGGCTTTCCAATGTATCCGCACGAAGCGCCTGTATGTGTCCATTGCCAAGCTGCACAAACACCATACCCTCGGCATAAACC
>CAVDFM010000110.1:0-5155 GCA_963608365.1 bacterium
GCACGGGAGCGGGTGCGGAGTTTATAATCATAATGGTGCATTGGGGCTATGAGCATCAAAGCACGGAGGACGAATCCCAGCGCCGGTTCGCGGCGGAGCTGACAGACTGGGGCGCAGATGCAATAATAGGCGCGCATTCGCATTGCCCGCAGCCCATGGAATGGATAGACGCCGAGCGGGACGGCAGGGCGATAAGGGTGCCGGTGGTATATTCGCTTGGGAATTTCATATCCAATATGTCCCAGGAATACGCCAAAGTAGGCGTGTTCGCGCGGATAAGGATAACCAGGGATGAAAACGGGATAAGGTGCGAGGAGCTTGCATGCCTGCCGCTGTACTGCTGCAGGGCGGAACCCGCGGCGGGCGGAAGGACCGTGCACAGGACGCTGCCATGCTTTATTGAAAACGGAACCGTGGCGAACGACGCGGGCATGGACGAAAGCGTGCTGAGGGCTATGAAGAAGGCATACGACCACGTTGAAGCCACATGCATAGGCGAAAGGGACGACATACACATTATCGAACGGAGCGAGATTTATGCTGGAGAAGCTTAAAGGAATAAAGGAAAGATATGAGCAGCTGACGGCGCTTTTGAGCGACCCTGCGGTTATAGGCGACCAGAACCGCTACCGCGAACTGAGCAAGGAGCAGGCGGGGCTGACGGACATAGTGAACGCATACGACGAATACATGGCGGCGGATGCGGAAATAGAAAGCTGCAAGGCCATGCTGGAAGAAGCGGACGACGCAGCCATGCGCGAAATGATACACGAGGAGCTTAACGGGCTGAGCGCGAAGGAGCATGAACTGAGCGAACAGCTTAAGGTTATGCTGCTGCCCAAGGACCCAAACGACGACAAGGACGTTATAATAGAAGTGCGTGCGGGCACGGGCGGCGAGGAAGCGGCGCTGTTCGGGGCGGATCTTCTGCGCATGTATACCCGCTACGCCGAGCGGCACGGCTACAAGGCCGAACTGATGAACGAAAACTACACGGAAAAGGGCGGCGTGAAGGAAGTTGTGCTGTCGCTTCAGGGAAAGGGCGCATACAGCCGCATGAAGTTTGAAAGCGGAGTGCACAGAGTGCAGCGCGTGCCGGAGACGGAATCGCAGGGGCGCATACACACGAGCGCTGCAACGGTTGCGGTACTGCCGGAGGCGGAGGACGTTGAGGTCGATATAAACCCCAATGATTTGCAGATAGACACATACCGAAGCGGCGGTGCTGGCGGACAGCACGTTAACAAAACCGAAAGCGCAATAAGAATTACGCATATACCGACGGGGCTTGTGGTGCAGTGCCAGGACGAGCGCAGCCAGCATAAGAACCGCGACAAGGCCATGCGCGTGCTCAAAAGCAGGCTGCTGGAGCTTTACCAGAGCAAGGCTGCGGAGGCCGAGGCGGACGAGCGCAAGAACCAGGTTGGCAGCGGGGACCGCAGCGAGCGCATACGCACATATAACTTCCCGCAGAGCAGAATTACGGACCACCGCATAGGGCTTACGCTATACAAGCTGGAAGCATTCCTTGACGGGGACATGGACGAAGTGATAGACGCGCTCATTTTGGCGGAGCGCACGCGGCAGCTATCCTCCGCGGAGGAATAAAGCCGCGCGACAAAACAGGAGGCAGGCAATGAAAACGCAGTATGCAAACGCCGTAACGCAATACGAAAACGGAACGAGTTTGGGCGGACGTATAATAAAAGAAGGCGGGCTGGTCGTTTTCCCGACGGAGACGGTATACGGCCTTGGCGCGAACGGGCTGAACAGCGAGGCGGTGCTGAAAATATTCGCCGCCAAGGGCAGGCCCGCGGACAATCCGCTGATACTGCACATTGCAAAAAAGAGCGAATTAAAGCCGCTGTGGAGTCACGTTCCGGACAGCGCGCGGATACTGGCGGATACGTTCTGGCCCGGGCCGCTGACAATGATATTCAACAGAAGCTCCATCGTGCCGGACGAGGTGACGGCGGGGCTTGATACGGTTGCGGTGCGCATGCCGCTGAACAAAACGGCGCGCGCGCTGATAAACGCGGCGGGCGTGCCCATAGCCGCGCCGAGCGCGAACCTGAGCGGCAAGCCCAGCCCCACCACGGCCGAACACGTTCGGCAGGACATGGACGGCAGGGTCGATTTGATAATAGACGGCGGGCCGTGCAAATACGGCCTTGAATCCACGGTGGTCAGCCTGATAGGCCGGCCTACAATATTGCGCCCCGGCGCGGTAACGAAAGAGATGCTGGAGGCCGTGATAGGCCCGGTGGACGTGGCGCACGCAGTGCTTTCCCCGCTGAGGGAGGGCGAAACGGCGGCAAGCCCGGGCATGAAATACCGCCACTATGCGCCGGATGCGGAAGTGGTGGTTGCCGAAGGCAGGGAAAGGGAGATAGCGGCGAAGATATGCCGCGAGTACGACGCACGCGAAGCCGCGGGCGAGGATTGCATTATTTTTGCAACAAAGCAGACGCAGCCCTTTTACAGGGGGCGCAACTGTGTTATAATAGGGGACAGGACTGAACCGGCAACGCTGTGCGCATCGCTGTTTTACAGCCTTAGGGAATACGGCGACAGGGTAGACGTTATATTTGCCGAGGCTTTGCCCAACGACGAAATGGGCCTTGCATATATGAACAGGCTGCTGCGCTCGGCCGGATTCAATATAATTTAATACAAAATGAACCGCGAAACGCACATAAAGTGTATCAAACGGTTTAGTTTTATAATTTGATCAAAACAAGGAAGGTTGGTATAGGATGGACCGAAGAATTGCCATAGGCTGCGACCACGGCGGATTTGCTCTTAAAAAGGAGTTGATCCCGTTTATTGACTCTCTCGGCTACGAAACGATAGACATTGGCTGCTATGACGAAAACAGCGTTGACTATCCGGACGTAGCTTTTTCTTTAGCCGAAAAAGTCGGCTCCGGTGAAATTTCCCGGGGAATAATAGTGTGCGGCACGGGCATAGGCGTGAGCATATGCGCCAACAAGGTGCGCGGCGTGCGCTGCGCGCTTTGCACGGACGAAACAATGTCCCGCCTTACGCGCGAACATAACGACACGAACATGCTGGCGCTGGGCGGCAGGATAGTAGGCACGGAGCTTGCCAAGGGCATAGTGAAAACCTGGCTTGAGACGGAATTTTCAAACGGGCAGCGGCACATTAACCGCATAGCCAAAATAACCCAATACGAGAACAAATAAATTTATATAAGGAGACGCAAATGAGTACAGTACACGTTATCGATCATCCCCTTGTGCAGCACAAGCTGACTTTCCTCAGGGACAAGAACACCGGTTCAAAGGAATTCCGCGCGCTGGTGGAGGAGCTGGCAATGCTGCTTACATACGAAGCTACCCGCGATCTTCCCCTTGAAAAAGTGCAGACGGAAACCCCTGTCGCCACGGCTACCACGGAAGTGCTTGTCGGCAAAAAGCTTGGCATAGTGCCCATTCTCCGCGCCGGTCTCGGCATGGTGGACGGCATGCTGAGCCTTATCCCCGCGGCGAAGGTGGGCCACATCGGCCTTTACCGCGATCCGCAAACGCTCAAGCCCGTTGACTATTACTGCAAGCTGCCTTCCGATATAGAGGAGCGCGACATAATAATCGTTGACCCGATGCTGGCTACCGGCGGCAGCGCCGTTGCGGCGATAGACGTTATAAAGCGCGCGGGCTGCAAGAACATAAAGCTGGTGAACCTGATAGCCGCGCCCGAGGGCATAAAGGCCGTGCAGGCGGCGCATGGCGACGTGGACATCTACGTTGCGCATGTGGACGACTATCTTAACGACCACGGCTACATAGTACCCGGCCTTGGCGACGCGGGCGACAGGCTGTTCGGCACCAAATAAAAAGGACAGTTCCCATCCTCATATACACTTTATCTTATCCGCTGACGGGCGGCCTTACGGCCGCCCGTTGGTGGTAGGTGGGGGGATATATTACTGCACCAAAAAAGCTCCCCATCACGGGGGAGCCTTCAATTCAAATATTTTCCAAAAGTAACAGTTTTTACTCTTCCAGCATCTTTTTAGCGAATATCACGCTGATTATGTTCATTATGCCGTCCACCATCATGCAAACGCCCATAACCGTGGTCGCGGCGGCCGCGCTCTTTATGGGGTTAAACAGCATCACTATGCCCGCCGTAAGCATTATGAACGCGAATATCATTACCGGTATGTAACGCCCTATGCCAAAGCGCATCATGTTGAAGGAAAGCTGCATCCTAAGTATGCTGTCCGATATTACCGCTATGCCCAGCACCACGCCGAATATTGCCACAACGGCCTTGGCGCAGATTATCATAAGTATGCCCGTTACCGTGCACGCAACGCCAAGCGCAAGCCCCATGCCCGGGAACATATAGTTCGTGTCCGCGCTGAAGTAGCGCACTATGTGGTATATGCCGAACAGCGTAAGTGCCGCGCCCATTATATAGCATATTACCATACGCGAACCTACCGGCCACAGTATCTGTATCAGGCCAAGCACTATGTAGGTCAGGGAAATCGCCAAAAGGGTGTTTCTGAATGCTTTGCTCATTGTTTCTACCTCCCATATTGATGCTTCTATTTTACCCAATACAAAAGACGCATTCAATATGCAATGCGTCTTTTTTACCCTAATTTGACCCTGTTTTCACATTTTTTGCGCAAAAAAAGAACGAACGGCTTATTCAAACCGCCCGCCCCTTTTAACACATTAGGTTTGCTTCTTAAAGTTAGGCTATCAGTTGATGCCGTAACGCTTCTTGAAGCGATCTACACGTCCGCCAGTGTCTACCAGCTTCTGCCTGCCGGTGTAGAACGGATGGCACTTGGAGCAAATTTCGACCTTGAGCTCGCCCTTTACGGAACCGGTCTTGAAGGTCTCGCCGCAAGCGCAGCGGACGATGCTTTCGCCGTAAGAGGGATGGATATCCTTTTTCATCGTGCAACTCCTCACTTTATTTTTGCTGGGCGCAGCGCGATTAACCGCCCTGCTGCTGCATTCGTAAGGACAATAAGTCCCGAACAGAAGCTATTATACCTTGAAAAGCAGCACAAATCAAGGGCTTTTTTGCCTTTTTCAAATCTTTTTGGCCATATTCCCCCTCCCGAACTTGACAATCCTTCCCTTTATGCCCTATCATACCATCAGTTTATAAG
>CAVDFM010000110.1:5165-6822 GCA_963608365.1 bacterium
GTTTATAAGAGCGCGAGGTTTATTATATGAAAAAAGCAAAAAAGACGATAGGCATGCTGGTCGCGGTCGAGATAGGGGCCGTGCTTTCCCGCTACGGCGATAAGCTTACCGACGTAAGCGAGACCGGCTTCGACGTAAAGCGGCTGGACAGCGACGATTACACTATGTATATCCTTAAAAGCGGCGCGGGCGAAATAGCCGCCGCAGCGGGCACGCAGTTCCTCATAACCAAATACGGCGTGGAGTTCATAATCAACTTTGGCGTGGTTGGCGGCCTTACGCCGGAAATGAGCCTTGCCAAGACCTGCGTTGTGGAAAGCGTTGTGCATTACGATTTTGATACTTCAACAATAGATAACTGCGAAGTGGGCCGCTATATTGAATACCCCAGCATATACATTCCCGCCCCCATGGAGCTTGTGGATGCCGCCGTTGCGGCGGAACCGTCGCTCAAGCGCGTGATATGCGCCTCCGGTGACAAATTCGTTGACGATCCAGCCAAGAAGCGCGCTCTGCACGCCGATTTCAATGCCGACATATGCGAAATGGAGGCCGCCGCGATACTTCTCACTTGCAATCGCAACCGCGTTCCCTGCCTTATGATAAAGGCCGTGAGCGACGCCATAGAGGGCGGCTGCGAGGAATTCACCGCCCAGGTGGACCGCTCCGCCGCGATCTGCCTTGAAGTGGCGCACCGCGTAATAGAAAAGCTCCATTCCTAAGCATCAGCCCATAGCATAACTCCCCAAATTCGGGGAGTTTTTTGGTTTTGTTAACAGATTGTTCATACACTCCCGCGCGCCGTATGGTAATATAAGTTAAGGCGGTATTCACCGCAAATGTATACGAGTTTAACAGATTGTGTTTTGTAAAAGAGAATATGCGGGGGTAAATATGCGCACATGGAAGAAGATAGTCATTACCGCGGCAGCGGTAGCCGCTTTGGCCTTATTCCTGCTGTGGAGAGCGGGCGGCGTAATAATGACAGCCGAATACAAAGAGTACCCTGCGGGGTTCAATCCATAACCTGCACAATGCGCAACCTCAGCCTGAGCACAGCCTACTATGGCGCACCGTTCAGCGTTTCGGTCTTAAAATGCGGCAGTTGGGGACCGGCATATAACTCCGATGCACATGTGAAATTTGAGTTATGGAAAAGAGCTCTGCCGCCATTATCCTCAAGAACAATAACCTATCCGGTATCCATATTCAAGGAACTGGATATGCCCGGCAAGTATCATATACAAATAGAAATAGAACGCAACGGAGTGCGCGAAGTAGTTTGGTGCCCGTTTACGATAGTGGAATAGCTATTGAAAGGATCCCTCTCTACGGAGCGAGCTTGTGATACCACACCCCAAAAGCTGTCCCCGTTTACGGGGAAAGTGGCGCGGCGCAGCCGTGACGAAAGGGGTGCGGCTCGGAGATACCAAGCTGTTTTACTGTTCCCCCTCAGCTTCGCTTACGCTCAGCAGCTCCCCCGCAAGCGGTGGCGCCTTGTGGCGATATCTAATCTCTTACGTTAAGCCTCCCCTGACGGGGAGGTGGATGCGAGTGTAACGAGCAGACGGAGGGGTTATATCGGGGCTTCATTATTTACGTCAACCCCTCAGTCAATCCGCCTTACGGCGTATTGCCAGCTCCCCGGCCGGGGAGC
>CAVDFM010000111.1:0-6769 GCA_963608365.1 bacterium
GATATAAATTGATAAAAAATGCCGGTTTCGACTGCGTAATGTTATGGTGGAGCGACAAATTCGGCAGGGGCAGCGGATATCAGGAAGATGTTCATTTGGCAAGAAATGCGGGACTTTATATAGAAAACATTCACGCTCCGGTGCATGAACAAAACTGTTTGTCAATGGATAATCCGGACGGAGACAGCGTTTTTCAAACTTATTGTCAGTGCGTAACGGATTGCTATAAATACAATATCCCAACAATGGTTATTCATTTGCCCGACAACGAGCATATCATAAACAATTTAGGCATTAAAAGATTGGAAAATATCATTAGTCTGGCTGAAGACAGGAATATTCAAATTGCGTTTGAAAATCTGAAAAATATCCGCAATTTGGACATGGTGCTGAACATATTTGAATCTAAAAATGTAGGATACTGTTATGACAGTTGTCATCATGTAAATTATGCGCCTAACGATGACCTGATAAAACGCTACGGAAATCGGTTAATGGCATTACATTTGCAGGATAACGGAGGGAAGCGCAATCAGCATCAGCTGCCGTTTGACGGAAGCATAGACTGGGTACAGGTTATGAAAAAGATAGCTCATAGCGGCTATCAAGGCGCTACAACTTTGGAACCCATGAATTGGGACTATGAGCATCTGTCGATTCAGCAGTTTTTAGATTTGGCATATCAGCGGGCAAAGAAACTTGATGAATTAAGATATCTAACCGATTAAGGGCGCGCCGCCTCCCTTTGGGAGAGGTGGCCGAGCGCAGCGAGGACGGAGAGGGTAAACAATGACCATACCAATTAATCAAAAAAGGCTGCAAGACCCTCTCAGTCACCTGCGGTGACAGCTCTCCCAAAGGGAGAGCCAAGGGGTTGTATCCCATTGCATAGTAGCCCTTTACCTCAGCCTCTTCTCCATCACTATTTCATCTTCCTCTGCTTCGCCCGTGTGATAGAAGCCGAGCTTGAGGTACAGCTGCTTTGCGGCCTCGTCGCCCTCTATATAGCAGAGGACGACCTTGTCGTAAACTCCGTCCGCCTGCATATCGCCAAGTATCATCTCCGCCGCTTTATAGCCAAGTCCCCTGCCCTGATACCTTTCATCGATAAAGAATTGGCTGAAGTTATACGAATCCTCAAGGTCGTAATAAAGCGCCATGCCGACGGGCGTTTCGTCATCGTATATCACAACGGCTCTGCTTCTGCTGTTTCGGTATGCGAACGCCCGCGCCAGCAGCACGGTGGAGCTTGCCACATATTCCTTCTGGTCGTCGCGCACGTGCAGATCAAGCCGCCAATTATCCGGATCGACATCCACAAGCCGTATCATAATCGTTTACCTCCGTAGGTTGCTGTTCTTTGCGTTAATTATAGCATCCTGCGGCATGATTAACAACAAAGCTGAAATCGTATTCCCCATCAAATGATAACAAAATAATTACAACTTGAGAACAACTTTTGCTCCGATTTATGAGATGATAGTGCAAACACGATGAAGGGAGCAAAGCTATGAAAAAGCTTATTACCATATTCCTGACCCTTTTTATGCTGATTTCTACCGCCGCCTGTCAACCCACGCCGGAGCAGGCGGTGGTGGTTGGCAAGGACACCGACCGTTTAATCGAAAACGCGGCGAAGGATACTTCTGCCCCGTTTCCTTCGGATGCGTACGGCTGTGACCTGTATGAGCGAATCGGCGCTCCCGAAACATACTCCGCCGAACTTGTAAGCAGCGGCGGTAAACTGCATGTTTTTGCCGATGCACAGGTGGTTTTGCCGTCATGCGAACTGCCGATAGTCAGGATGAAGCCTGTTGAATTTACTCAAGCACAAGCCAAGCAATTTGCGGCGGTGCTTATCGACAGCAATGCAAAATTCGTTCGTTATGATGCCGATAACCCCACCAAAGGCGAATATGAACGCAGAATAGAACTGCTGCGTTATGGTCTGCAAAACTGGGAAGAGAAAGGGCAGTATATATTCGATTTGCGGTACAACACGGCGCAGGAAGCCGAAGCGGCATTAGCTGAACTTGTGAGCAAAGCCGCCTCCGCACCCGAAGCCTATGAGTCCTATACGCCCGATTTCAGCTGGGAATATCACACGGCATTGATAAACGGTTACGAGGTCAACAATGAAAACACATATATAACCCTGTTTGCAACAACGGATAACACCATATACTCGCTCTTTGAAATCAGCAATACGCGCGAGTTCAACGGAAAATCCTCGTTTACATATCTTCGGGACTGCGATGCTCCGCGGGACGTATTTTTCACCGAGCCGTATTCCGGAGATGAAACGTTGACAATATCCGAAGATTCCGCCGTCCGGCTTGCCGCGCAAGCATTGGCCGACATGGGCGTCAGCGGCTACGCCTGCTCTGCAATCATACCGAGCAAATACAGAACGGCAAACGCAGAGCACATGCCGGTTTATCATATTGTATTCACGCGGCAGGTCAACGGCACGGTGGAAACCTGCACAAACGTTGACACCGTTTACAATGAATACGGCGATTCGCGGGATTATGAAAAGATAAACTTTCTGATTGACGATGAGGGCATCGTGCGGGTGGAATACAACAACCCGTGTAAAGTAATAGGAATAGTGATGGATGAAACGGATTTGCTTCCGTTCGACAAAATCAGGGCAATATTTGAAAAGATGGTGACTATCGTTTGGAACAATGTGGATTTCAACTCCGTGTTCGATGCTTCCGGCAGTATTGAGTACTACATAACCGAAGTGCGGCTCGGCCTCGTCAGCATCAGTGAACACAACAGCGACAATATCCTTCTTGTTCCCGCATGGGACTTTCTCGGATACGAACGGGGACGAATATCGGCCGATGTCAACTGGGGAACCAGAAGCACGAATGAGCTTGAATCCTTTTTGACCATCAACGCCATCGACGGCAGCATAATCGATCGCTCGTTTGGGTACTGAGCGTCAAACCGAGGTTTCGCCGCATGAAGCATTATCTGACCTCTCCCCTATCGCAGGCCATATTCAGCTGCGCCTTCATCATCAGCGCAGCAGGAACCGCCCTCATACTCCTTCTTTCCTCTGTTCAGGGGATACTGGCGGGGTTCCGCGCGGAAGGGCTGCTTGCGTGCGGCTTCCACAGCGACCTTGTTATGGGCGCGCTGTCGTCCGAGGCTATGGCGCTCGCCCTGCCCATACTCGCCGCGCTGCCGTATACCGCATCCTTTGTTGACGATGTTAAGAGCGGCTTCATAAAGGAGTACCTGCCCCGCACCACCGTGCCGAGGTATATCGCGGGGAAGGCAGCCGCGTGCGCCGTTTCCGGCGGACTTGCGCTGGCGCTTGGCATATTGGCGGCATACGGCTTCGCCGCGCTTATGTTCCTACCGATGGAGGCCTACCCCAAGGCGGGCGAAAGCGTGCCGAATTACTTCGGCAGCCTTGTTGAAACCGTGCTCATGTTCTTCGCATCGGGCGCGTTCTGGTCGCTCACCGGAATGACATTCGCCGCGCTTACAAACAGCAAATATATGGCCTACGCTTCGCCCTTCGTGCTGTTCTATCTGCTAATAATCCTGTATGAGCGGTACTTCGATAAGCTTTTCGTGCTGTACCCGCGGGAGTGGCTCGACCCGTCCCCAAGGTGGGTGTTCGGCAAAATAGGCGTGGCGGTGCTGCTGACGGAGTTCAGCGTGCTGATGGCGCTTGCCTTTGCATTCGCCGCGAAAAGGAGGCTTGAGCGGATATGAAGCCGAAGCAGATCTTCGCCGTGACCAAATACAACTTCCGCCGCTGGCACAAAAACCCAAGAGTAGTCATAACCTTCTGCCTTGCGTTCGTGCTGTGCTTCCTGCTTTCGGACAAGGCCGTGAAGTTCGCCAAGGAGTACGATACCACAATGCAGCTTGTTGAAGCCTTCGTGTGGACGTTCGGGGACAGCAACTCGATACTGCTTTCCTCTTTGCTCCTCCTGCTGCTCTTTGCGGATATGCCTTTCATCAATTCGGGCACGCCCTTTTACCTCATGCGCATAGACCGCAAGACATGGCTCACGGGACAGGCGGTGTATATAGCCTTGGCAACCGGAATATACCTTGCGTTCATACTCGCCTCCACCTCGCTCGTATGTATGCGGCAAAGCTTTGTTGGAAACATGTGGAGCGAGACCGCAGCCATACTGGGTTACTCCGGCGCGGGGCAAAAGGTAGCCCTGCCTGCGCTTGTGAAAACGCTTGAGATGAGCCGCCCGTATGAGTGCATGGCTACAATATTTCTGCTGATGCTTCTTTACACTTTGCTGATGGTGTTCATAATGCTGCTGTTCAATTTACGGCGCGGCCAGCTTGCGGGTATAGCCGCCGTGTTCGCATTCAGCCTGTTCGGGTTTCTGCTTAATCCGCAGACCATCAAGGCTATATTCAAACTGCCGGATGAGCTTATGTACAAGGCGAACGTTGCCGTAGGGTGGCTTTCGCCGCTGAATCAGGCGACGTATCATATGCACAACTTCGGTTACGACCTGCTGCCGCGGCTTTGGCAAACGTATCTTATATTCGCAATACTCATCGCCCTGTGCTTTTTCCTCTCCCTTCGGGCGGTGCGGAACTATAACTTCAACTTTACCGGAACGGAGGGCTGAACATGGGAAATGAAAATATAGCCATAAGCGTTCAAAACGTATCCAAGTCCTTTGGGCAGGAGCGGGTATTAAAAAGCGTCTCCCGCGATTTTGAAAAAGGGAAGATACACGGCATAGTGGGCAACAACGGCAGCGGCAAAACGGTGCTGATGAAGTGCATATGCGGCTTCCTCATCCCCGACAGCGGCAGCATAACCGTGAACGGTGAGCGCGTTGGCGTGGACGTGGATTTCCCGCGGGACATGGGGCTGATAATCGAAACGCCGGGCTTTCTGCCCAGCATAACCGGCGTAAAGAACCTTGAAATATTGGCTTCGCTGAACAAAAAGATAGGGCTTCGGGAAATAGCCGCCTCAATGCGCGCGGTGGGCCTTGACCCAGGCATGAATAAGCCCGTGGGCAAATATTCGCTCGGCATGCGGCAGAGATTGGGCATTGCCCAGGCCATAATGGAAAACCCAAGTTTGCTTATACTGGATGAGCCGCTCAACGGCCTTGACAAGCACGGCGTTACGGAGATGCGGCAGCTTATAAAGGGGCTGAAGGAGCAGGGCAAGACCATACTTCTCGCCAGCCACAATCAGGGGGACATAGACGAACTTTGCGACACCGTGTGCGAAATGGACGCGGGAGTTATGAGCATTATACGGGAGGAGAGCATATGAACCGATTATTTGCGGCGCTTATGGCAATATTGCTGCTTGCGCTGCCCGCTGCCGCCTTTGCGGAGGGCGAAACCCCGCCCGCGGAGACCGAAACGCCAACAATTACGCCCAATCCTACGCCCGAACCAACGCCGCAGCCTACGCCGGTGGTGGAGCAGCTTATCATAGACAGCTGGAACCTTTACGAGGGCATGGACAAAACCTACGGCGTGGGCTATGTGCCGCGCATAGTGAACGGCTGCTGCTATATAATACTTCCGCTTATCGGCGAAACGTATGACGGCAAGGTGACTGTAACGGCCGACCTTGGCGCGACGGCGGACAGCCCCTTCGTATTCGGCAACTATTCCCAGACCGCAGCCGGCTGGGGACGATATGTGTTCATGCTTGAAATACCGCTCGTTAAGGGGCGGATAAACGGCTCCTACCCCGTCACGCTGAAGGCGGACTACCTTGATGTGCTGGGGCAGCAGAAGCAGCAAAGCTTCACGCTGTATGTGACCATATCCGACGGCAAGAATCCGCCCGACCCGAACGACGTGCCGAAGCAGGAGGTTGAAAAGCCGGAGCTGTTCATATCGAATTGCATAATTACGCCGGATACCGTGAGCGGTGAGGAAATCTTTACCGCGGAAGTCACCATCGACAACATAGGCGCGATACGCGCCCGCTCCGTGCGGCTGTCCTACGGGAGCGAGGCGGCGGGGATAATACCCGCGGATACCAACAGCGCGATGCACTTAGAGAATATTGCAAGCGGCGAGAGCGCGACCGTTTCATTCGCCCTCCGCACTACCGGAGACGTGCTTGCGGGCGAGCAGCCCTTTTACGTTACGCTGGACTACGTTGACCTTTACGGCGGGGTGTACACAAACACGAGGACGTTCCTCGTCCACGTTACACAGCCCGCAAAGATGAGCTGCGACCCCGTATCCCTGCCGAAGGAAGTCACCGCGGGCGAAACGGTCTCCCTGCCCGCCAACGTTTTCAACATAGGCAAAAGCACGCTCAGAAACGTTACGGTAAGCTTAAGCGGCGCGGGACTTTTCCCCACGTCAAGCGTGTTTTTAGGGGATATACAGCCGGGGCAGGCGGGCTACGGGGAAATGAAGGTGTTCGTGGGCATGCTCTCCATGACGGAGGGCTACACCGAAAGCTACGGCAAAACAAGCGCCATCTACACCGTTACATACACTGACGACGCGGGCGAAGTTCACACCGCCGAGCAGCAGCTTTCCACCGAGATAAAGCAGCCCATTCTTGACGGCGAAAAGACAGACGCGGAAAAGCAGGCCGAGGAAGAGCAAAAGCGCGCCATGAGCCAATGGTGGATAAGCGCGCTTGCGGCCTTCGCAGTCATTGCGATAATAGTCACGGTTATTGTGGTCAGTAAGTTTGCAAGGATGATGAAGGTGAGGTAGAATATATACAAAAAGGCGGCAAGTTCATGAAAAACGAACCGAAAAGGCACAATAT
>CAVDFM010000112.1:0-6761 GCA_963608365.1 bacterium
CGCATGACCTGAAGGGCGTTGTGGACGCGATAATGGGACGTGAACAGCCCAACATATACGCCCCGCAGCATTGGAACACGGAAAACATAACCTATGCGCAGGATTTTATGGATATACGCGGGCAGCAGGGCGCCAAGCGCGCGGCGGAAATAGCCGTTGCAGGCGGGCATAATCTGCTGCTTGTGGGCACGCCGGGCTCCGGCAAAACAATGCTTGCGCGGAGCATACCGTCCATACTTCCGGAACTTACCTTTGAAGAAGCGCTTGAAATAACCAAAATACATTCCGTTACCGGCGCAATGAAGGGCAAAAACGGCATTGTGAGCGAAAGGCCGTTCCGCGCGCCGCATCATACGGCGTCGTCAGCCTCGCTCATAGGCGGCGGCACGCGCGCAATGCCCGGGGAGATAAGCCTTGCACATTACGGCGTATTGTTCCTTGACGAATTTCCGGAGTTTAGGAAAGATACGCTTGAAGCGCTGCGCCAGCCAATTGAGGACGGCTTTGTAACGATAACGCGGGCATCCGCGCGCAGCACGTATCCTGCGCAGTTCATGCTCGTGGCGGCAATGAATCCATGCCCCTGCGGAAACTACGGTTCCCGAATAACTCCGTGCCGCTGTACCGCGCAGCAGATACAGCGTTACCGCAACCGCATAAGCGGGCCGATGCTCGATCGTATTGACATACACGTTGAAATGGGCGAGGTTGGCTACAACGACATTGCCGGCCGAAGCTGCGGAGAGCCTTCAAGTGCTATCCGTGCGCGCGTCAATGCCGCACGGGCAATACAGACTCGCCGCTATGCGGGCACCGGCATATTGTTCAACGCGCAGCTTACCAACCGCATGATGAACCAATACTGCGTTCTTACGAGCGACGCAGAAGCGCTTATGAAAAAGGCGTTTGCCGCGCTTAAGCTTAGCGCACGCGCGTATACAAGGCTGCTTAAAGTATCCCGCACGATTGCAGACCTTGCCGGCAGCGAGCAGATAAAGGCGGAGCATATTGCCGAAGCCATACAATACAGGAGCCTTGAATCCAAATATTGGGGCGAAATAAAATGAAAATAAGGCTGAGCGATGAGGACAGGGCATTATTGTGGCTCAATATAACGCTTGGCTCAGGCACGGCGCGCGTAAGGAAAATGCTGGATGCATTCGACGGCAGCGCGACGGAAGCTTTCCGTGCTGCGGCAAAAAACGAAATACCGCAATTCAAATTTCTTAATGACGAACGCCGCGAGAATATGCATAACCACGCGACGCAAAGATATATAGACCGTATAGAAAAGCGGCTTGAAGAGCTTGAAATAAAAGTTGCCACGATAAATTCGGACTGCTATCCGGTTTTGCTGAAGAATATATATGATCCGCCGTATGTGCTGTTCTATAAGGGAACGCTGTACGCCGAACACAGGCTGCCCATAGCGATAATAGGCGCAAGGGAGCCATCGGATTACGGCAGGCGCGTGGCGCGGCAGCTGGCGGAGGATTTGGCCCGCTCCGGCGCATGCATAGTATCCGGCCTTGCTTACGGACTGGACAGGGTCGCTGCGGAGGGCGCGCTTGACGCCGAAGGCAACGATTATCCGACAATAGCCGTGCTTGGCAACGGGCCGAACGTTGTTTATCCGAGCGTTAACAGGGACGTATACGACCTTATAGCCAAGCGCGGGGCAATAGTGTCGGAATTTATGCCGGGCATTGCGCCCACGCCCAGCCATTTTCCGATGCGCAACAGGATAATAAGCGGCCTGTCGCGCGGGGTGATAGTTGTTGAAGCGCGGGAAAAGAGCGGCACGTTCATAACGGTTGACTGCGCCCTTGAACAGGGCAGGGATGTTTTTGCAATTCCCGGCAGGGTTAGCGACGAACTGAGTATGGGCACAAATAGTTTGATACGCGAAGGGCTTGCCAAAATAACGCTCAGCGCGGAGGACGTGCTTGAAGAATACGGCATAAAACATATGGCCGAGGAACGCAAGGCGGTGACTCCGGCGGAGCTTTCATTTGAGCAGGAATTGATACACAGACTGCTTATGGCGGGGGAAAGAACATATGACGAATTGGCGGAACTTACGGGTTTTGATGCAGGTATGTTAAATTCAACCTTGACAGCGATGGAATTTTCGGGAATAATTAAGCAATCTGTGGGCAGGCTTTTTAGCCTGTAAGGAAAACGAAGTAAACTGATCCCAGGAGGGGGTATATAAATGGCAGATAATCTGGTTATAGTCGAGTCTCCGGCCAAGGCTAAGACGATCGGTAAATTTTTGGGCAGCAAGTATAAGGTGGTCGCATCGAACGGCCATGTTAGGGATTTGCCCAAAAGTCAGCTTGGCGTGGACGAAGCGAACGACTTTGAGCCCAAATACATAACGCTCAGGGGACGCGGAGAGGTGCTGGATCGCATAAGGCGCGAAGCCAAGGGAGCAAAGCGCGTTCTGCTCGCGACCGACCCTGATATGGAGGGCGAAGCCATAAGCTGGCATCTTGCGCATATACTCAAGCTTGACCCAAAGTCAAACTGCCGTATAGTCTTTAATGAAATAACCGCGAATACGGTCAAGAATTCCGTAAAGCATCCAAGGTGCATAGATATGGATCTTGTTGACGCGCAGCAGGCAAGGCGCGTGCTGGACAGGCTGGTGGGTTATAAAATAAGCCCCATACTTTGGGCAAAGGTAAGGAAGGGACTTAGCGCGGGCCGCGTGCAGTCCGTAGCCACGCGCATAATTTGCGACCGAGAGCAGGAGATAAACGATTTTGTTCCCGAAGAATATTGGACGGTGAGCGCAAACCTGAAAGCCAAGGGCATAAAGAAAGCGGTTGACGCAAAATTCTATGGCTACGGTGATAAAAAGACGGAGCTTAAATGCGAAGCGGATGCGAAAAAGGTGGTTGACGCGGCAACGGGCGCAAGCTTTAACGTGACGGATGTTAAAAACGCCGTAAAAACGCGCCATGCACCCGCGCCGTTTACAACAAGCAGCCTGCAGCAGGAAGCTTCACGAAAGCTTGGCTTTACGGCAAAGCTGACCATGCTTGTCGCCCAGCAGCTTTATGAAGGCATAGAGCTTCAGGGCAGGGGCGTGACAGGCCTTATAACGTACATGAGGACGGACTCCGTGCGCGTATCGGAAGAGGCGCAGAAGGCGGCGCTGGAACTGATAGGCAGCAAATACGGAGCGGATTACGTTCCCGCAAAGCCGAACATATACAAGGGCCGCAAGGGCGCGCAGGACGCGCATGAAGCCGTGCGTCCGTCATATGTTGAGCTTACCCCGGCAGAGGTAAAGGATTCGCTGAGCAATCAGCAGTTTAAGCTTTATAAGCTGATATACGAGCGCTTTATGGCCAGCCAGATGACGGAAATGGTATACGAGACCAATACCGTTTCATTTGATGCAAACGGCTGTACATTCCGCGCAAGCGGCCAGCGTACCATGTTTGATGGATATACGGCGGTATATATAGAAGGCCGCGACGATGTGCAAGAGAAGGACGTTACGCTGCCTGAAATACACCAGGGCGATGTTTTCACCGCGCATAAAATAGAAAGCGAGCAGCGCTTCACCCAGCCGCCACCGCGCTATACCGAGGCTACGCTAGTCAAGACCCTTGAAGAAAAGGGCATAGGCAGGCCGAGCACATATTCGCCCACGATTTCGACCATAATCGAGCGCGGCTATGTTAAGCGCGAAAAGAAAACGCTTTACCCAACAGAGCTTGGCTTTATAGTTACCCAAATAATGAAGGACAACTTTAAGGACATAGTGGACGTTAAGTTTACGGCGGATATGGAAAGCGAGCTTGACCATATCAAGGACGGCGAATGCGAGTGGAAGAGCGTTGTGCGGGAATTCTACGGCCCGTTCATGAAGGACGTTGAAAAGGCGTCCGAAACAATAGAAAAGGTCAACGTGCCGGATGAAGTATCGGATGTTGTATGCGATAAATGCGGCGCGATGATGGTATATAAAATGGGCCGCTTCGGCAAGTTCCTTGCCTGCCCCAATTTCCCCGAATGCCGCAACACTAAGGCGATAGTGGAAAAGATAAACGTTCCCTGCCCCAAGTGCGGCGCGGCGCTGATAAAGCGCAAAACAAAGCGCGGCAAGGTATTCTATGGCTGCGAAAAATATCCTGAGTGCGACTTTGTATCATGGGATATGCCAAGCGGCGAAAACTGCCCCAAATGCGGCGCCATAATGGTAAATAAAGTTGGCCCACGCGGCAAATACGTGGCCTGCTCCAATAAGGATTGCGGCTATATTGAAAGAAGCGTCAAGAAGGGAACGGAAAACGATGACGAAAAATAAACCGAAGGTCTCTGTTATAGGCGCAGGACTTGCGGGATGCGAAGCCGCGTATCAGCTTGCTGAGCGCGGCATTGCCGTATCATTATACGAAATGAAGCCGGGAAAATTCTCGCATGCGCATAAGCTGAATGGGTTCTGCGAACTGGTGTGCTCAAACTCACTCCGTTCGGACAGGCTGCAAAACGGCGCAGGCCTTTTGAAGGAAGAAATGCGAAGGCTTGGGTCAATAGTAATGCAGTGCGCGGAGGAAAGCCGCGTTCCTGCGGGCGGTGCACTGGCCGTTGACAGGGATATATTTTCGGAACTTGTTACCAAGCGCCTGAGCGAACATGAGAACATAACCATTGAACACGGCGAAGTTACGAGCCTGCCCGATGCACCGGCAATAGTTGCCACAGGCCCGCTTACGGACGGCGCAATGCTTGATGCAATAGAGGCTTTCTTCGGCGAAGGGCTGCATTTTTATGATGCGGTCGCGCCGGTCATAAGCGCGGAATCGCTCGACATGAGCAAGATATTCGAAGGCTCGCGCTACGAACGCGGCAATGATTATCTGAATTGCCCGATGGACAAAGAGGAGTACTTCACATTCATTAACAACCTTATCACGGCCGAAACAGCGCCGCTGCACGAATTTGAAACGCCGCGCGTGTTCGAAGGCTGCATGCCGGTGGAGGTGATGGCAAAGCGAGGGCCGATGACGCTTGCCTACGGCCCGCTGAAACCCGTAGGCATAGTTGAGCCGCGCACGGGCAAGCGACCTTATGCCGTGGTGCAGCTTAGAAAGGAAAACAACGAGGCAACGCTTTATAATATAGTCGGGTTCCAGACTAATCTTAAATTCGGCGAACAGAAGCGCGTGTTCGGCATGATACCCGGGCTTGAAAACGCTGAATTCGTGCGCTACGGCGTGATGCACAGAAACACGTTTATAAACTCTCCCGGCAAGCTTACGCCGTGGTTTGAATGCGCGGCTAAGCCGGGGCTGTATTTCGCCGGGCAGATGACGGGCGTTGAGGGCTATATTGAAAGCGCGGCAAGCGGAATGCTTGCGGGCATAGACCTTGCGCTCAAGCTTAATGGCGAACAGAGCATAGACTTCGGCTCAAAAACGGCGATAGGCGCGCTGGGGTGCTATGTATCCTGCTACAACGGTTCGGACTTCCAGCCCATGAACATAAGCTTCGGCATAATAGAAGGGCTTTCAAACGCCCCAAGGAACAAACAGGAGAGGTATACGCTCATAGCCGAGCGCTCGCTTGGAATAATTGATTCGATTGCGGAAAAAATTGGCCTGAATGGCGCAAAAACGGCAACCGAATGCGAATAAAATGTAAAGCATTGTGAATTCCGCCCCACTTTGCACGGATATATGGTATTATCATAAAAAGCTTTATTCCGCCGCAATGTGAAGGGCGGATATTTGAAAGGCGGTAAATAATTATGCAGCAGATGCTTGGAACCACCATAGTGGCCGTTAAAAAGGACGGCAAATGCGCCGTAGCAGGCGACGGACAGGTAACGTTCGGCGAAAATACAATAATGAAGCACACCGCGAAAAAGGTGCGCAGAATATATCACGACAGCGTTGTTACGGGCTTCGCCGGCACGGTGGCGGACGCGTTTTCGCTCCTTGAAAGATTTGAAGCAAAGCTTGAAAAATACAGCGGCAGTCTAAGGCGTGCGGCGGTATCGCTGGCGCAGGAATGGCGCACGGATAAGGCTATGCGTCAGCTTAACGCGATGCTTATCGTTGCGGATAAGGAAGAATTGCTTATAGTGAGCGGCACCGGAGAAGTAATAGACCCTGATGACGGCATAGCCGCAATAGGCTCCGGCGGAATGTTTGCGCTGAGCGCGGCAAAGGCGCTGAAGGAAAATACTGATTTGAGTGCGGCAGAGATAGCCACTAAGGCCATAAAGATAGCAAGTGATATTTGCATTTATACAAACAGCAATATCACCATGGAGGAAATATAATGTTTACGCCAAGAGAAACGGTAGAAGCGCTGGATAAATACATTGTCGGTCAGGACGAAGCGAAGCGTGCCGTAGCGATAGCGCTGAGAAACAGATATCGCCGTTCCCGACTTTCACCGGAAATGCGGGAGGAGATAACGCCCAAGAACATCATAATGGTAGGCCCCACGGGCGTTGGCAAAACGGAAATAGCAAGAAGGCTTGCAAAGCTTGTCGATGCACCGCTGGTAAAGGTGGAAGCCACAAAGTTTACCGAAGTGGGCTACGTTGGGCGCGACGTGGACTCAATAGTGAGGGACCTTGTGGAGGCATCCATACGCCTGTGCAAGCAAAAGCGCTACGAAGCGGTGGAGACCGTTGCAAAGGCGGTCGCGGAGCAAAGGCTTGTTGAACTGCTTATGCCCACAGCCGGCAAAAAGGCGCAGAAGCCCTTTAACCCGATACAGCTTCTGCTCGG
>CAVDFM010000113.1:0-410 GCA_963608365.1 bacterium
GAATACAACCTCTATTGACTCAATGTCTCTTGAGAAGAATACTCCGAATGTAATGACAGCACAGGGCAATTATGGCCGTGCTACGATTGCAAACGACTTCTCAAAGGTAACATATGAGTTAAATAAGATGCTGAACGGCAAGGCGACCATACCGCTGTATGTGACGTTTAAAGCTGGTACCTCTACGGAGTTCCGAGTTCACATCATCCCCGCCACGAACGTCTACTACGAGGACAGTTTTGCGCAGTTTAACAGCGGCAGCTATGGCGAGAACAATACGCCGATAGCTTGGATACCCGTGACAGATGGCACTAATCAAGATGCCGACACCACGCAGGCTCTCGAAGAACTTGGTAAAGAGGGACACAACCCCTACGGCTACGATCCCGCCTACGATAGCTGCACTATGT
>CAVDFM010000113.1:420-6758 GCA_963608365.1 bacterium
GCACTATGCTCTCCATGGGCAGCGCGCAAAAGGTGACCGTGACCAACGAGATGGCTGAGAAGTGGACTGCCGACTCCGCGTGGCCGACCGCGCAGTTTACCTTCAAGGGCACCGGCTTTGATATCATCAGCTTGACGGATAATACGTCGGGTGCGATATTTGTGGATGTGTATGCCGGTAAAGAAGCTAAGGGTACTATGGTCAAGAGCTATATAGTTGATAACTATTATGGCTATACGCAGGACGAAAACGGCAACTGGGTTGTTGATAAAACCGTAAAAGATAATGCCATATATCAGATACCTGTTATGCAGGTGCGTGAGCTTACGTATGGTGAGTATACCGCGGTAGTGACCGTGTTCTATGACAAGGCGTTCGACCATACTAAGGCTGGTACTTCATATAGCTTCTGGCTCGATGCCGTGCGTGTATATAACCCGATGCGCGAAAGTGAAAACACGGGAGACACATATAAGGATGACAACGAAAGCTTCCCGCAGTACATAAAGCTGCGTGATGAGTTGGCAAAAACAGAGAATACCACGGTTACAATTAAAACAATGGTATTCATTGACGGCGGCGATACTGCTGATATAGCTACTTATGCCAACATTGGCCCGAATAACGAGGTGTACCTTGCCAACGGTCAGGCTATAACGTTCAAGCTGGCTGGTGATGACTTGGGCAAGATTGCTACTATACAAATTGGCGCAAAGGCTCCGATGAGTGAGGGTACTGCAAAGCTCAATGTCAATCGTACTGAGGTTGTAGAAAATGGTCTGAGCACTGCTACCGAGATGTACTACAAAATTAGTCAGCCTGAGGATAACACCTTTACGATATCCAATACTGGTGCGGGTATACTCTCACTGACCAATTTGAAAATAACCTTCTCCAGCAAGCCTGACGCGGAAATAACTCTTGCTAAGCTGAGTGAAGACGAGCAGAATGAAGCTGTGGAGACCGTTCGTGCGCTGTTTGCGACTGTAGAGCCCGAACCCGAGCCGGAGCCTGAAAAGACTTTTGAGCCGGATAGGTTCGAAGCAAGCTGGAGCAGGAACGTTATGCAGGGCAGGAAGGCCACGCTTACCGTCAAGACCTCCGAAGACGTGGAAGCCATAACCGTGGACGGTCAGACCATAAGGAGCTACCGTACCCGTACCGAGCGCGTGGGCTTCGGCCGCTACGCTAAGCGCGTGACCTACAGGGAGTTCACTTACAGCATGGTGGCTCAGGAAACTGCGGACTTCAGCGTGACCGCCGTCAATGCGGAAGGCACCGAGAGCGAAGCCATCACCGCGCGGCTTACCGTGCAGAAGCGTCCGGAAAGCATACGCGACATATGGAATTGGTTCAAAGGTTGGTTTTAAGGAAAGGGGTGAAAAACATGAAAAAACAATATGTTAAGCCCGAATTGTACTTCGAGAACTTTGAGCTGAGCATGAATATAGCAACCGGTTGTGAAGCCACAACAAATCATGCAAAAGACGAGTGTGCATATAATGTTGCAGGAAGGTACGTTTTTGTGGACAATGTCAACGCTTGTACAACGAAAACGCCAGGTGGCGAGTATGATGGGTTGTGCTATCACAATCCGAGAGATGATAATAATCTATTCACTTCCTAATTAACCGACACGAGTACGAGTGCCCTGCCCGCATAGGGCGGGGCACTTTTTAACAAAGGAGTATGCCATGAAAAAAGCTACAATAATTCTGCTTGCGCTTGTGCTGGCGGCGCTTATGCTTGCGGGCTGCGCCGGCGGGGACGACGTGAGTGACGCGGTGGAAATCCCGCCCGAAGCCACGCCCGCGGCAGACGGCAGCGGCGATGCGCAAAACAGCGCCGCCACCGTGAACAGCGGCAACACCGCCGAATACGGGCTGGAGATAAAGGGCATAAACAAATACGCAGGCCTGTTCGTTGAGGACGGCACGGATGAAACGGTTTCCGATGTGTGCGCCGTGACGGTGTGCAACAATGCGGAAAAAACCGTGCAGTATGCGCATTTGACCCTTACCATAGGCGAAGGCACATATGAATTTGATGTTACAACTCTGCCGCCGAACGCGGAAGTTCAGCTCCTTGAGCTCAGCCGCCAGCCCATGCCCGAAAGCACGGATGGATACACGGCCTTGGTAACTATGTATGCCGCGTTCGATGCCGAGCCGGGCATGAATGCGGACGCGCTGGAGATAACCACGCAGGATACCGCCATCACCATAAAGAACATTACCGATGCGGACATGGGCCAGATATATGTTTACTATAAGGTGGCCTATGGCGATCTGTACCTGGGCGGCATAACGTACCGCGTGGGCGTGGGCAGCCTTGCCGCCGGGCAAAGCACCACCTGCTACGCCAGCCATTATTCAACCGAATACTGCAAGCTGATGTTTGCCACATATGAACGCTGAGCGGTTCACATTCGGCGGCGTAACGCTTGAACTGCGCGGGGAGGACGCATGGACCGTATCGAAGGCCAGCGCTCGTTTCCACGCGGCGGAGGGCGCACATACCGACCATGTTATATCCATAGAATACAGCCAAACTCCGCCGCCCGTGCCCGATTTTGCCGTGAAAAACGGCCCTGTGAGCCGCTGGCGCAGCGGGGATGCGTTGCATACGCTTAGGGTATACGGCGCAAGGCAGTTTTCGTATGCCGTGCGCGCGGGCGGGCAAACGCGCCTTATTTTCGGCGAAGGCTACCGCAGCACAATGTATTCCCAGGCCATACTTGAATCCGCCGATATGTTCGATATTCTGGCGGGCTATGGCCAGCTTGTGCTGCATTCGTCCTATGTGCTGCCGCCAAACGGTAAGGCCGTGCTTTTCAGCGGCCCCAGCGGCATAGGCAAAAGCACGCAGGCCGCGCTGTGGCAGCAGTATGCCGGCGCGGATGTTATAAACGGGGACAGGACGCTTATCCGCACGGATGACCTTACCGCAAACGGCGTGTTCTATTCCGGCACTTCCGGCATATGCAAAAACGTCACTTCTCCGCTCAGGGCTATAGTGCTGCTTGAACAATCGGGCGAGAATACGCTGCGCCGTGCGGGGGCAAAGGAGGCCTTTGCCGCGGTGTTGAGCCAATGCTCATATTATCAATGGGATGCGGAGTCGGCAATACATATGACGGATATAGTTGCGGGGCTGGTGCAGCGCGCGGACGTGTACCGGCTCAGCTGCCGCGCGGACGAAGGGGCTGTGCGGCTGCTGCAAAACGAATTATTTGGGGGACAAAATGGAGAATAACAGCGCGGAACCGCGCCTTTCATCATATCTTCACGCCAAGGCCTGCCGTGCGGGCACGCCGCTTGCGGGCAATTTTGAGCTGACGCCGCGGTGCAATTTCAACTGCAAAATGTGCTACGTTCACCTGAGCGAAGCGGAGCAGAAACGGCGCGGCGCAGAGCTGAGCGCGGACGAATGGCTGAGCATTGCGGAAACGGCGCGTTCGCAGGGCATGCTTTTCCTGCTGCTTACGGGCGGGGAGCCGCTGATAAGGCCGGACTTCAGGTATATTCTGAGTGAGCTGAAAAAGATGGGCCTTATGGTGAGCATAAACAGCAACGCCTCGCTTATCGATAAGGACATGCTGGACTTTTTCCGCCATGAGCCGCCGTTCAGGTTCAACATAACCCTCTACGGCGCAAGCGGGGAAGCATACGAGCGTCTTTGCGGCAACAATGCTTTCGATAGGGTGCTTGCCAACATACGCGCGCTTAAGGATATAGGCATCGGCGTGAAGCTGAACGTATCGCTTACGCAGTACAACGCGGCGGACATGCAGCGCATTTATGAAATTGCCGAATCGCTCGGCACGCCCATGCAGCTTGCAACATATATGTTCCCGCCCATACGCCGCAACGCCGCAATGGTTGGCGAAAATGACCGCTTCAGCGCGGAGGAGGCGGCGAAGTACAGCGTTATGTGGGACAGGATGCGCTTTAGCGAGGAGCAGTTCCGTGCGCGGGCGGAGGCCATGCGCCGCGGCATAAGCGTGAGCGAGAATACGGACTGCGAAGGTACACCGGGCGAGGGCATAATGTGCCGCGCGGGGAGGAGCGCATTCTGGATAAACTGGCAGGGCATAATGACCCCCTGCGGCATGATGACCGAACCCGTGGCGAACGTGAAGGAGCTTGGGTTCAGCGCCGCATGGGAGGCGACAAAGGCGGCGACTGCCGAAATACGCCTGCCGGGCGAATGCGCGGCATGCGGATATAAGCATGCGTGTCATGCCTGTGCCGCAATGTGCGCAACGGAAACGGGTCATTTTAACGTGAAGCCGGAATATGTGTGCCGCATGACGCACGAAACGGTTCGGCTTACATTGGAGGAGGAAAGCAAATGAAAATACTGAAACGGCTTGTTAAGCGAAACATTGCGGGCGATATAATACTGGTGCCCGTGGGGGATGCATCGCTTGAAATAAAGGGGCTTATAACGCTGAACGAAACAGGAGAGTTCCTGTGGGACGCGCTTGAAAAGGCGGAAAGCGAAAGCGCGCTTGCGGACATGCTTGCCGCCGAATACGATGTTGATACGGCAACGGCCGCGGCTGATACAAAAGTTTTTTTGCAAAAACTGAAAGAATTGGGTATAATCGAATAGTAAAATAAAACTACCGACGGAGTGGGGGATCTTGACGGGAGTATATTGTGTTTTTTGCAGAACCGGTTTTGAAGCGGGCATAGAGTCCCGCCTTAAGCGGCGCGGTTACGCTACGCTGGTTCCAAAAATAAAAAAGTTTAAGCCGAGCGGAGGCAAGCTGGTTGAAAAAGAGCTGTGCCTTCTGCCTGGTTATGTGTTCTTTGAAACGGATGAAACAGAGCTTGACGTGCGCTCTATAAACACGCTGCAAAACGCCATAAAGCTGCTGCAGTATGACGACGGCGAATATCGCCTGCGCGGGGCCGATTTGGACTTTGTTGAATGGATACGGCGGCACGATGGCACGATAGAGCCGACAAAGGTGATAAAAGAAGGGACAAAGATACGCTTTGTGGAAGGCCCGTTATGCGAACTGAACGGGCGCGTGCTTAAGGTAAACAAAAGCCGCAGGCAGGTGCAGATAGAACTGAACAATGCCGACGGCCTGTTGAGCACGATTTGGTGCGCTATTGAATACGTTGAACCGGAGCAGCCTGTTGAATGACCGCTCCGGTCTTTTTATCTTTGATTAAGCCACATTATAAGAAATGCTACGCCGAAGTTGAGCACCGTAAGCGCGGGCATACCAAGCTTGAACGATGTATGCAGCGTTTTATGATGGAACACCTTCATGCCAAGCACTCCGCCTATTCCGCCGCCAAGCGCAGCCATTACAAAAAGCGACTTTTCGCTTATGCGGCGCGCGCCCTGCTTGGCCTTTGCTTTGTCTATACCCATCATAAGGAACAGAATAAGGCTCATTATGCCAAGGTATGCTATGATGATAGTGAAAAGCGTTTTTTCGTCCATATTATTCATCCTCGCCATTATCGCTTGCCTTATTTGCATTGTTCGGGCATTCGCGGCAGAAGCGCGGCGCCTTCGGGGAGGACACGATGTCCAGCACGTCACGCGGCGGCAGGCGAAGATTGTCCCACATGCCGTATTTTTCCGTGTCCGCAATGGCGTTCATTATGCGCTCCTCTGCGTCAGGTACAAGGCCGGTAAAGAAGCGCATCACCTGCTTCATTTCCTCGCGCTTGGTATGGCCTGCAGCGGGGCAGTTAGGCTTGCGTATTGGCAGTTCCAGCCGCGTGGCGATGCTGAGCGCTTGCTTTTCCGGCAGGAATACCATAGGGCGGATGACGGTAACGTCCTTGCGGCCAAGGTATGTCACAGGGCCGAATGTATTTAGTCTGCTTTCGTAAAGAAGACTCATGAAGAAGGTTTCTATAACGTCGTCACGGTTGTGGCCAAGGGCTACAAGATTGCAGCCGCGCTCCTTGGCGGCGTCGTTCAGCGCGCCGCGCCTCAGCTTGGCGCAAAGGGCGCAGGGATGGCTTTCCTTGCGTATATTGAACACAACATCGCCTATGTCGGTCTTGATAATATCAAAAGGCACGTCTATGCTGCGTGCAAATTCCTCCACCGGTGCAAGATCCTGGTTCGTCAGTCCAAGATCGAGCATCACGCCGCATACGTCAAAATGCCTGTAACAAAACCGCTGATACAGCTTTAAGCCGTACAGCAGCAGAAGGCTGTCCTTTCCGCCTGATACGCCAACACATATTTTATCTCCTTCGCGTATCATATTGTATCTTTCGTCCGCGCGGCGGATGCAGCCCAAAACTCTTTTCATGTCCTTAGTTCCTTTTTTTTCGCTCATTCTTGCAGTATACCAT
>CAVDFM010000114.1:0-6601 GCA_963608365.1 bacterium
AGTCAATCCGCCTTACGGCGTATTGCCAGCTCCCCGTAAAGGGGAGCCTTTTGGCGTGCTTCACAAACTCCCCCGATCACCCGCCTTTGGCGGATTTCACATGGCGGAGCCATATTTCACATTGCGCCAGCAATATTTCACCCTGCGCCAGCAGGATTTCACCGCGGGCGTTCGCCCGCTTATCCTCCCAAATACGCCTTCTTGACTTCTTCTTTTTCAAGCAGCTCTTTGCCGGTGCCGCTGAGCGTTATTTTGCCCGTTTCAAGCACATACGCGCGGTCTGTTATCTTCAGCGCCTTGTTCGCGTTCTGCTCGACCAGCAGTATTGTAACGCCGCTTTCCCTAAGTTCTGATATTATTGAGAATATCTGCTCCACCAGTATGGGCGAAAGGCCCATGCTCGGCTCGTCCATCATTATGAGCTTGGGCTTGCTCATGAGCGCACGCGCCATGGCAAGCATCTGCTGCTCGCCGCCGGAGAGCGTGCCCGCTTCCTGCTTGCGCCGCTCCTTGAGCCGCGGGAACCGCGTGAACACGTCCTCAACGGCTTCCTCCGGAACCTTGCCCAGTATGTATGCGCCCATCTCTATGTTTTCCATAACGCTCATGTGCGCAAACACGCGCCTGCCTTCGGGAACGTGCACAAGCCCCTTGGTGACTATCTTGTTCGGCTCCATGTGCGCAATGTCCTTGCCCATGAATTCTATCGTGCCGGACTTTGGGTGCATCAGGCCGGATACGGTTTTAAGTATGGTGCTTTTGCCCGCGCCGTTTGCGCCTATCAGGGAAACTATCTCCCCTTCGTTCACCTCAAAGCTTACGCCCTTAACGGCGTGTATCTTTCCGTAGTAAACGTGAATATCGTTCACTTTAAGCATGGCAGCCATTATTATTCGTCCTCCTTGCCCAGATACGCCTCTATAACAACGGGGTTGTTCCTTATTTCATCCGGCGTGCCCTTTGCTATTATGCGGCCGTAGTTCAGCACCGCTATGCCTTCGCATATGCCCATTACCAGCTTCATGTCGTGCTCTATGAGCATTATGGCGATGTGGAACTCGTCCCTTATTTTGCGTATGGTCTCCATCAGCTCCGCCGTTTCAGATGGGTTCATGCCCGCCGCAGGCTCGTCCAGCAGCAGTATGCCCGGATTCGTGGCCAGCGAGCGCACTATTTCAAGCCGCCTCTGCGCGCCGTAGGGCAGGCTGCCCGCCTGCTGCGCAGTCATGTTCTCCATGTGGAATATGTGCAGCAGCTCCCGCACGCGCTCGCGCGCTTCCTTCTCCTGCTTCCAATATTTGGGCAGGCGCAGCATGCTTGCGCCGACTGAGTAATTCATTGAGTTGTGCAGCCCTATCAGCACGTTCTCTTCAACCGTAAGGTCCTTGAAAAGCCTTATGTTCTGGAACGTCCTTGCAACGCCGCGGCGATTCACCTCGTCCGTGGTCATGCCGAGCGTGTCCACGCCGTTCACCAGTATTGATCCGCGCGTGGGGCGGTATACGTTGGTGAGCAGATTGAATATGGTGGTCTTGCCCGCGCCGTTGGGGCCTATTATGCCGCATATCTCCGTGCGCCCTATGGCGATGGTGAATTCATCCACGGCGCTCAGCCCGCCGAAGTCTATGCCTATGCGGCGGCACTCAAGTATGGGGGTCTTGCCCAGATCCCTTTCGGGTATCAGGTTATAGCTGGGCTCTCTTACAAGCTTGTTCATGCTTCCTCCGCTCCTTTCCCGCGGCCGCGCCCGGATGAAGCAAACAGCTCCCCGTTCACGCACTTTTCTATTATCCGCTTCATGGAGAAATCGTACCGGCCAAGAAGCCCCGACGGCTTGAATATCATGGTAACTATCAGCAGCAGCGAATATACTATCATTCTGTAATTGTCAAACGCCCTGAGCGCTTCAGGCGCCGCCGTGAGCACTATTGCCGCGACTACGCTGCCCGCCATCGAGCCCATGCCGCCGAGAACTACCATTACCAGTATTTCTATCGACTTCATGAAGCCGAAGTTTGAAGGATTAAGTATGCCAAGGTAGCCCGCGTAAAGCGCGCCCGCCGCGCCCGCAAACGCCGCCGATATGCTGAACGCCAGCGTTTTGTAATACGTTATGTTTATTCCGCAGGATTCGGCGGCAATCTCGTTTTCCCTGATGGAGAGCACCGCGCGCCCGTGGCGGGATTTCATGAACGTGTGGATAAGGAAGCAGGTAAGCCCCACCATGAGCCATGCATTCACGAACGTTGTGGTCTTGGGTATGCCCTGAAGACCCGCCGCGCCGTTAGTCAGCTTAAAGCCCAGCACGGAGTCTATATTCAGCAGCACAACGCGGATTATTTCCCCGAAGCCCAGCGTTATTATAGCAAGGTAGTCGCCCTTGAGCCTGAGCGCCGGTATGCCTATCAGCACGCCGAAAAGCCCCGCAACCGCCGCGCCTATTATTATGCCCAGCGGAAACGCCACTTGCGCGGGTATGCCCGTGCGGGTCATGAATATTGCGCTTGCGTATGCGCCTACCGCCATAAATCCGGCATGGCCCAGCGGAAGCTGACCAAGATAGCCGGTTGATATGTTCAGCGACACCGCGGCTATTACCTGAATGCCTATAAGCATGGCAACCTTTGTTATGAATCCGGGCAGCGCCCCGCTTGAAAGCACCGCGTTGCCGCCTATTATGAAGGCCGCAAACAGCGCCGCGTTTATCAAATATGCCGCCCAGTTGGGCAATGTAAACCGTTTTTTGCTCATATTCGCCACCTTGATCAAACCTTTTCAGTCATAGGCCGGCCCATAAGCCCCGTGGGCTTGACCAGCAGCACCACTATAAGTATTGCGAACACAACGCCGTCCTTCCATTCGCTAAGCCCTGCGGAGGATACAAGCGCTTCCGCAATGCCTATTGCGAAGCCGCCCGCCATTGCGCCGGGTATGGAGCCTATGCCGCCGAGCACCGCCGCAACGAACGCCTTCAGGCCAAGCATGGAGCCCATAGTGGGAGTTGCCTTGGGATAGGCGCAGCAGTAAAGCACGCTGCCTATGCCCGCAAGCGCGCTGCCCACGGCGAAGGTGAAGGATATTGTATTATTTATGTTTATGCCCATCAGCTGCGCCGCGCCCGCGTCCTCGCTTACGGCGCGCATAGCCTTGCCCATGCGGGTCTTTTTAACAAGCACGTTCAGCGCAACCATCGCTATGCCCGCGACTATAACGGTTATAAGCGCGGTGGTCGGTATGGCGATCTGCCCAAGCTGAATGGGCGTATCGTCTATAAAAGTGGGTATAACGTGCGCATTTGCGCCGAATATAAGCTGCGCCGCGTTTTCCAAAAAGTAAGAAACGCCTATTGCGGTTATCAGCAGCGATATGCGCGGGGACTGCCTGAGCGGTTTATACGCCGCCTTTTCTATCAGCACGCCCAGCACCGTGCAGCCTATCACCGCCGCAATAAGCGCTATTATGGGATTGGCTGCAAAGCGCGCCATCATCATCCATGCTATGTACGCGCCCACCATTATCACGTCGCCGTGGGCAAAGTTCAGCAGCATTATTATTCCGTATACCATGCTGTACCCAAGCGCCACCAGCGCGTATATAGAGCCGGATTGCAGGCCGTTTATAAGCTGTTTTATTATCGTAGTGAATACTGACATAACGATAGAGCAAACCTTTCAAAATAGTTGCCTTTATTTCCTTTATATATAAAGGAGTGCGGCGGGTCAAGCCGAGCCCTGCGCCAAAGCATGCGCGTGGAGAGAGAGTATTTTTTGCCCCGCTTGCCCGCCGCGTCCCACCGCGGAAGGTCAAGGCAATAAACCTTCCGCAGTGGGCATGTCATATGGAGAAACCTGTTTCTTTAGTATGTGCGCTTTTCGCTTAGTACATCCTGTCGAACACTTCTTCGCCGCCGGTCACCTTTATGATTACGGCATCCTTTATGGGGTTGTTGTTCTCGTCAAAGGTATAGCCGCCTTCGCTGGTGATGCCCTTAACGTTGGCGCTTTCGGTCCTTATTGCGTCTATAACGGCCTGCTTGTATTCTTCGCTTGCGGGGGCATAGCCGGTTTCTTCGGCCTTTTCAAGCGCCGCGCACATTATCATTG
This sequence comes from bacterium, assembly GCA_963608365.1. Lineage (GTDB taxonomy): Bacteria > Bacillota > Clostridia > Christensenellales > CAG-138 > Phil1. The sequence goes on from CAVDFM010000114.1 coordinate 4,104, forward strand.
CCGCGTCGTATGCGGTGGCTGCGAACATGTTCAGCGTGTCCTTGCCGTAGGCCGCAACGAATTCTTCTTCAAACTGCTTCACCGCATCGGTAGAGGCGGGAGCATAACCGGAGCAATAGTAGCTGCCTTCCAGTACATCCGCGGAAGCGTAGTTCTTTACGCCGCTCCAGCCGTCGCCGCCAAGGAACGTGCCGGTAACGCCTACCTGACGCGCCTGGGTAACGATGAGGCCGTCGTCCTCATAATAGTTGGGGCAGAACACAACTTCGGGATTCTTGGCCGCTATGTTGGTCAGCTGGCTCTTGTAGTCCACGTCGCCCTTGGCATAGCCTTCTTCGGCAACTATTTCAACGCCAAGCTCAGCGCACTTTGCTTTGAACGCATTGGCAAGGCCCTGCGCATAGTCGTTGCCGGTCTGCGCGAACACGGCCGCCGTCTTTACGCCCAGCACTTCCGCAGCGAAGCCGGCCATCTTCTCGCCCTGGAACGGATCGATGAAGCAGGTGCGGAACACGTTGGAATAAACCGTGCCGTCCTCTTTAACGGTAACCGCGGCAGCAGTTGCGCTGGGGGTTATCATGGGCATATTCACGGCGTTCGCTTCACCAACCATTGCCAGCGTGTTGCCGGTAAGCACGTCGCCTACCAGCGCGGTAACGCCTTCGTCAACCATTCTGGTGAACGCGGTGACGGACTCGGTATCGTCGCCCTTGTTATCGTATATAACCAGCTCTATCTGCTTGCCGTTGATGCCGCCGGCTTCATTTACCTTTTTGAAATACAGCTCCGCGCCGTTGCGCACGCCCAGTCCGTATACGGCATATTCACCGGAATGCGGCCCCAGCAGGCCGACCTTTATGGTATCGCCGCTGCCGGAATTACTGGAAGCATTGTTGTTGCCGCCGGCCGAACAGCCCGCGAACATTACCGCGGCCATAACGACCGCCATCACCATTGCAAAAACCCGTTTCATTTTACTTTCCTCCGTTTTTGTGCAAACTTAAAATTTATAAAAAACAAAAGCGGTTCTCCTTTTCTTATCGGGAGAACCGCCTTATTTCTTAGCGTATTTTTATGCGCTATGCACGGCAAGCTCTCCCGCCCCTAATCAGAATGACTATAAGGCTAATAAGGCTGACTATAATCAGCCCTACCATAATAAGGAGAACGCCAAACATAACGTTCGTGCTGTTTACGAGCGCAGAAAATGCCGCTATTGCCGCAAAAACATTTGCCAATACGTTTGCCATGCTGCGCTCCTTTCCCGCGGCTTTCCGCCGCCCCGGAATTTTGTATATAATATACTAACCTCGATTCGACTTGTCAAGCCCAATTTTCATAAAAACATCGTTAATAATTATTCACTATTGAGGCATAGCCTGCGCTTATGTCTTTGCCCATGTCTATTATCACGCCTATGGGGTCGTTTTCCGTTACGAATATCTGCGCATCGCCAAGCGCCGCTATCACCCGCGCGTTGGCGGAGTCCGTATCGGCGGAGGTATCCGTGCTTATAACGGCTATGCCCGCGCCGACTGCATCCGCAAATTCCTCCAGCGTCGCATCCGGGTTGCCGTGGTTGCCAACCTTCAATATGTCCGCCGAAACGTCCGCGTTGCGCCTGAGCAGCGTCCGCTCCTCCTTGAACTGCATGTCACCGGTAAGCAGCGCGGTATGCCCGTTTGCGTGCAGCATAAGCACAAGCGAATTGTCGTTGTCGTCGTCCTCGTTCAGCTCCGTTGGCGCAAGCACCTCGGCATATGCATCGCCGCCGAGCTCTATCCTGTCCCCCGCGCGGAGTATGGTGCTTTCAAGGCCGGCTTTGCCAAGCTTTTTATCCACCTTCGCCTGCCCCTTTTTGTTGACTTCGGCAAATTCCGCGCGGTACGCCGCCTTTATGGTGAACGCCTCGGCAACGGCCTTCAGTCCGCCGGTATGGTCGTTATGGCTGTGCGTCAAAAACAGGCCCTCTATCTCGTCAACGCCATATTCCTTCAGCGTGCTCACCAGCGCGTCCGCGTTTTCCTCCCGCCCCGTGTCAATAAGGTAGAATTTTCCGTTCACGCTTATCAGCGCCGCGTCGCCCTTTTTGGCGTTTATGAACAGTATCCATGCTTCGTCCGCCGCCCTGGCGCAGCCTGCGCACGGCAGCGCGGCAAGCGTTATGCACAATAAAAAAGCAATTATCTTCTTCATGACCTTATTATACTACCGCTTCTTTTCAAAAAAATATAAAAATTTTGGCGTATACGCAAAAAGCAGGGATTGACAATCGCGCCGACAGCCGTTATAATATCTCTTGCGGTTCGCAAAGATGCGGTCATGGCGGAATCGGCAGACGCGTACGTTTGAGGGGCGTATGGGCAACCGTATGAGTTCAAGTCTCATTGACCGCACCAAAAAGAAAAAGTCATCCAACGGATGGCTTTTTTCTTTATCTCAACCCCTCAGTCAAACCTTCGGTTTGCCAGCTCCCCGGCCGGGGAGCCTTAACTCCC
>CAVDFM010000115.1:0-6565 GCA_963608365.1 bacterium
CTCATTGCGTACATTCATACGCCGGCTTTTGGTAACGGAGAGCCTTTGCTCCGGCTTGCATACTCGGCTTTCGCTTTTCCGCTCGCCCTCAGAAGTCCATTCGGCATTGCCATGTTCTGCCGCGATTTCACCGGCCGCGGCTCTCTGCAAGAACAGAATCAAAGCTTACTTACTCTTCCTCAACGGTTTTGTGCATTGTAGCACCGCCGCACGCCCGTGTCAAGGGGTACTGCGAATTATTTTTATGCATTTTTATTGTTTATATATTCATGTATAAGCGGCAGCGCAAGCACGAACTTTTCGTTTATCTGCTTATTATCCGGCCTTATGCTTATGGTGCGGATGGTATTGGGCACATCGAACTGATTGCCCATGTTGAAGGGGAATTTGTATATCCCGTCAAGCGGGAACGCATAGCGTATGGGCTTGCCCTCCGCCGTGCCTTCGTATATCAGCTCCGTATGCGTAAGCGTTGCCGTGCCGCGGCCCACGTCCGTATGCGCGGTGGTGTTTGGGTCAAGGTGATACTGAATATGGCACGGCGCGCTGAGCGCAAAGTCATCCTTCGCTATTTCGCGGCGCAGCGCATCCCGCTCAAGCTCAACCCAGTCCGGCACCATTTCCGGTATAACGCTGCCTTCGCCCACGGGATGCAGAAAGCCGTATTCGTCCATCGTGCCGCGGTTGCCGCAGGCGGTGCAGTATATGTCGTTCCCATCGGTGCGGGTGGTGCATTCGCCGCCGCACTTGGGGCAAAGGTATAGAAGGTTCTGAAGCCCCTTGGCCCTGTTTTTGCCGCCGAAGGGTATCATGCGCCGCTTTTGCCATGCATAATCGTCCACGAACAGCTTTTGCTCTATCCGTGCGAAAAGCTCATTCATGCTCAGGCTTTTCACTTCCTCCGCCGTGGCAATGAGTTCTATCTCCGTTTCAACCTTGCCGCACCGCTGCACGGGGTTCCATTTTGGGCGGGTGAAGTAGCCGCCGTGCGTGCGCGCAGCGTAAAGCGGGGCCTTGAGCAGCTTTGCAAGCTTTGCTATGCTGTCGCTGAAGGGGGCTGTGCGGCCCGTGCCGTTCACCTCGCCCTCTGGGTATATCAGCAGGCTTTCGCCCATCTCAATCGTGTTCTTCATGCGGGCCACGCTTTCCACGTCCGCACGGAACTGCTCCTTTTTTATGCAGCGGAACAGATTCAGTAACCATGCTATGCGGCGGTTGCGGTAAAAGTGCGCCGCCACAACGGCGTGGAACCGCTTTTGCCTTAGCGTTGCCAGCGCAAAAAGAAAATCCAGATTGCCCGTGTGGCTGCCAAGCACAACGATCGGCCCATCCGGCAGCGCGGGAACATCTTTCGGCACGCGGAAGCGATACTTCAGCCAAAGATACGGCCTGAGAAGAAGCGTCAGCATATCGTATATCGGCTTTATGTGCGGCTTTACGGCGTATTTGGATCTCATTTCAGTCCCCCTCTGTCGGCTCAGCCGAATATGAGCATAAGCACCGGCACGGCTATAAGGCAAAGCAACGACGTGAAGCCCATGCCCAATGCGTTGTATTTTTCATCCGCGCCCGCGTAGGCGGAAACCACCACGCTCTGCGTCATAACGGGCATTGCCGCCTCTATCATAAAAACGCTCTGCGCCATTCCGCCTATATTGAATATGCGGCACATTAAAAGCATTATCAGCGGCGATATTATGAACCGCATGCCGCTTACGACCAATATGCCCGCATCGGGCTTCAGATTCTTCAGCCCCGTTTCGTATATCAAAAAGCCGATGTATATAAGCGCAAGCGGCGTTACCGTATTGCCCATATACTTGGTGAAGCTTTCAAGAAGGCTCGGCAGCTTAAAGCCCATAAGCAGCAGCGCTACCGCCGCAAGCAGCGAAATAAGCGGCGGGGAGGCAAGCTTTTTGCATATTTCCTTTACGGTCAGCCTGCTCTCCCCCGCGCTCATGTATATCATGGTCGATCCTATTGCCCAGAAGAAGAACGTGTTCATCATATAGAAACACATTATATACGGCGTGCCTTCCGTGCCGAAAAGCTCCGTGCATACGGGGTACCCCACGAACAGGGAATTGGTCATGGCGCACATTACAACAAACCCGCCGAAGCGCTTATGGCTTATTTTCATGGCCTTTGCAACGCCAAGGGACACGGCTATCATTACCACGTTAAAAAGCGTAGGCGTAAGCAGCAGCGCGCCCGCGCTTTTGATAAGCTCCACGGAAAAATCCGTAAACACATTGTGTATGCACATGCAGGGGACGGAAATATTCACAAGCAGCTTTATAACAAAGCTTTTGTGTTCCTTTTTCATCAGGCCTGTTCTGCCCATTATGTAGCCCACGGCAATGAGCATAAGTATCAGCACAACGGCCGATACGCTGTCCGCTAAAGAATTCATTATGTTGATTAGGATAAGCCAACGGGGGCGCGCAGCATACTGCCGCCCCCGCCGTGCGTTTTATTTTCCGGGAAATTATTTGGATATCTTGCGGCACTCAAGATAGTACCGCTTTTCGTTCGCCTCGCCCATGGAGAAGGTTTTGCGGGGGAGCGCGCCATCGAATATAACGGTCTTAAAGAAGGCGCTCTTGCCCATGTTGGGCAGTATGAAGCCTATGTTATTATCCTTGCGGCCAAGCTCGTCCACTACCTGCTCGCCGTGGATATAGTCTATGGTTGCGCCGTCGGTCTCCTTTATGAATATGTCCAGCGCGTTTTGCAGCGTGCCCACCTCAAGCTGCGCCGCAGGGTCGCTCACCTTAAAGTAGCCATAGCCTTCCTTTATCATAAAGGGCAGCAGATGGCACTTGGCGCAGGCGTTGGCGGCCATGGCGTCGTCCCGCTCGGCCTTGGAACCATAAAGATGCATTTCGGTTTCGCCGTTCTGCTCGCTCAGCTTTTCGCTCAGCCATGCTATGGCCCTGTGCGTATCCACGCCGAACACAACGCGGTGTATGGGCTCGAACTCTATGCCGGAATCGTGCACGTTTTCAAGCTCCACCAGCGCATAGCGCGCGGGATGGTTCGCCGCTTCCTCGGGCGAAAGGGTCTTTTTTATCTGCTCCCAGTTTGCCTTTGCCGTGGCGAAGGAATGGTTGCCGTCTCCCATGGCGAAAAGGAGGCTGGGCGCATCGGTACCGTACTTGGCGGAGAATACTTCGGGGCTTGCCAGCGCCTCAAGCGCGCGCAGCGCGCGGTTTATGCGGGCGTCGTCCTTTATGAAATAGCCCTTTATGTGGCCGCCGCCCTGCATCAGTTCAAAGTCGTAGCGCTTTTCGCTTTCGCCCACGCTTTCGCCTATGGGCTCTATCACGGTGCGCTCGGGGTCGTCTATAAGCACCAATATGTGCGGCAGCTCCACCGGCGCGTCCTTCCTTATGCGAAGGCGGGGCGGTATGCGTTCAACTATGGTGCCCTCCGTGGCGCGGATAAGCGTGGTTGAGCCCTTTGAATAATCGTAGCATTCAAGGTCCAGTGCAACCATTATGCCGTGGCGCACATTCGCGCCCGCGCGGCGCTCAACGTACATTATGCCCTGGCCTATGTTTTCAAGCACGCCCGTATCCAGATAGTTCTTCATGGTGGCGTTTATTTTCTCTATGCGCTCGGCCTCGTCCGGCTTTTCAAGGTACATTTCCGGCAGCATAAGCCTGAGCGTGGAAGGCGCGTCGCCCACTATGCTTTCGGTCTCCTGCCAATAATCGGGCTGGGAGGTGAACTGGTCGCACGCTACCACGGCCCATTTGGTCATGTCCGTCCCTTCCTTAGGGAGCAAAATTTCGGGGATAAGCACCCCAACGCTGTTTTCGTATTTGTTCATGCTGTCCTCCAGATGTTTTTTATATTGTGAATGTTTATTCGGTTATGGTTGTGCCCGCGCGGCCCTCGATAGCGTCCACGGCCTTGTCAAGGCTGGTAATTATCGCTGTGCGGCCCGGCTTACTTTCAACGAAGTTCAGCGCGGCTTCTATCTTGGGCAGCATGCTGCCGGGGGCGAAGTGGCCTTCCTTTATATATTGCTTGGCCTCCGCCGCGCTCATGCAGTCAAGGTCCTTCTGGTCGGGCTTTTTGAAGTTTATGCTCACCTTTTCAACCGCCGTCAGTATAACGAGCGCGTCCGCGTCCATGTCCCGCGCAAGCTTTTCGCTGGCAAGATCCTTGTCTATAACCGCGGCAACGCCCTCAAGATCGCCCGCGTCGTTGCGCACAACGGGTATTCCGCCGCCGCCTACAGTAATTACCACAAAGCCCGCGTCGTTAAGCGTTTTTACCGCGTCCAGCTCAACTATTTCAACCGGCAGCGGGGATGCCACAACCCTGCGCCAGCCGCGGCCCGCGTCCTCCTTCATGGTGTAGCCCTTTTCGGCGGCTATTGCCCTGGCTTCCTCTTCGGTATAGAATGGGCCTATGGGCTTGGAAGGCGCTTTGAACTTGGGGTCGTCCTTATCCACCACCACCTGGGTAACGACCGTGACCACGTTTTTGTTTATTCCCCTGTGGCGCAGGACTTTGGAAAGGCCCTGCTGAATATGGTAGCCTATCATGCCCTGGCTCATAGCGCCGCAAACATCGAACGGCATGGCGGGGGTGAATGCGCTTGCGACCTCGTTCTGTATAACTATTCTGCCCACCTGCGGGCCGTTGCCGTGCGCAATTATAACTTCGTAGCCGCGTTCAACAATATCTGCTATATATTCGCTGGTTTTTTCCACCACCTCGAGCTGAGCCTGCGCGGTGGCGGGTTTTCCGGCTTCCTGTAATGCATTGCCGCCAAGGGCTATAACTAACTTTTTCACTGGGGCTTATCTCCTTAAAAATCGGTAATATGGCGCGCCATAATGCGCTGGATATACAAATATAGTATAGCCGCCCGCGGCGATGTCTGTCAACACGGTTTGTTGACACGGCGGCAAACAAATGGTATCTTTTTATCAGCAAAACCAAGGAGGATAACTGCCATGGAAGAAACAAAGTTTGAATTTGACGAGCGCGCGCCGTATGCGTATTTTCAGAATTCCGCCTGCCCGTATTTGCCCTGCCACGAAAAGGGGAATAAGGAATTCTTCAACTGCCTTTTCTGCTATTGCCCGCTGTATGCGCTGGGCGATAAATGCGGCGGCAATTTTGTTTACACCGAAAGCGGCGTGAAGGATTGCTCAAACTGCCTTATACCGCATTCCAAAGGCGGCTATATGTATATAATGAACAACTTTTCCAAAATATCGGAACTGGCGAAGCGCAAATAAGGGGCGATAGCTATGTATACGCGCTTTGACGGGGTGAATTACTTTGCGGCGGATGCGCGGCTGCATTACGGCAGCGTAAGCATAAAGGATGGGTATATAGACCGCGTGGACATGGCGGACGATGCGCCGCACGATGGGGCAAAGCTGCTTTTGCCCGGCTGCATAGATACGCATACGCACGCCATGCTGCAAAGCGAATACTTTGCGGAGGACGAAGCCGCATCGGCCGCCGCACGCAGGGCGCTTGCCAAAAGCGGCACAACGGCGTTCCTTTTCGCCACGATGGCAATGGATGAAGAAAGCCTTGCCCTGCGCTGCCGCGCCGCGGCAAAGGCCGTGAAGCAAAGGCCGGTGGATGAGAGCCGCTGCCTTGGCGTGTATCTTGAAGGGCCGTTCCTTTCATATGAAAAGCGCGGCGCGCACAACCCAAAGTTTCTGCACCTGCCGGACGGGGAGATGCTCAGCCGCCTTGACGATGCCGCTGATGGCTGCATACGCGCGGTATGCATGGCGCCGGAGCTTGACGGTGCGATCGACCTTGCAAAGGAACTGAAGGGCAAAAAGGTGGTGTCCTTCGCGCACAGTGCCGCGGGTTACGACGTTGCAATGCAGGCGTTCGCGGCGGGCTTTTCCAACCTTACGCACACCTTCAACTGCATGCAGCCCATGCTGCACCGCGCGCCCGGGCCTATCGCCGCGGCGGCGGATACCAAGGGTGTTACGGCGGAGCTGATAGACGACGCGCTGCACGTTCAGCCGCCCATGATACGGGCTTTGTTCAAACTGATGGGGCCTGAGCGCATAATACTGATAAGCGATTCCATAGCCGCCTGCGGCATGGCGGAGGGGGTATATCCTTCGCCGGACGGCATGAAGATACGCCTTGCAAACGGCCGCGCCACGGTGGACGGGACGGACACGCTGGCGGGCTCCGTAATGCCGCTGTTTCAGGGTGTGCGCCGCATACACGAATCGGGCATACCGCTTGAGCAGGCCATCGCCGCGGCAACGCTTAACCCCGCGCGCAGATACGGCCTTGAAAACGAACTCGGCGCGATAGCCGAAGGCCTCCGCGCTGACGTGCTGCTCTGCAGCAGCGACCTTACGCTTGAGAAGGTTTATATGGGGGAGTAAGGCGGCGGAAGTCGTTAACTCCTTCCAGCTTTTGATGCGCTATACAAACTTACATATTAAGCCTGCCCTGAAAGGGGATTCGAGCCGATCGCGCCCGGTGGGCGATGCAGCGAGGAGAGAATCGGGCGGAATAGGGAGTATTGCAAGCGGCAGCGCTGCAAGACGACCAT
>CAVDFM010000116.1:0-6532 GCA_963608365.1 bacterium
GGTGGGCCTTCAGGGACTCGAACCCCGGACCAATCGGTTATGAGCCGACCGCTCTGACCAACTGAGCTAAAGGCCCATTTCTTAACGCCCATCGCTGAGATGGGAAGTGGTGACCCCTAGGAGACTCGAACTCCTGTTACCGCCGTGAAAGGGCGGTGTCTTAGACCGCTTGACCAAGGGGCCATATAATGTTTGGTCGGGGTGAAGGGATTTGAACCCCCGGCCCCATGCTCCCAAAGCACGTGCGCTACCGGACTGCGCTACACCCCGAAGCACCGTTCGCTCTCAGCGACAGGTGATACTATACCGCATTTCTCTCAGAATGTCAACACATTTTTTGCAAAAAAATCTATATAGGCTGTTCGGGTGGTCAAAAATGCTTATATATGGTATAATTTTCGGGTTCAAAAAAGTTTGAGGAGACAGTATTGTGAAAGAATTGACTATTTATACAGACGGCGCATGCTCCGGCAATCCAGGCCCCGGCGGCTGGGGCGCCGTATTGATATACGGATCCTTCAGGAAGGAACTCAGCGGCGCCTGTGCCGATACTACGAACAACCGCATGGAGCTTACGGCCGCCATCGAGGCGCTAAACGCACTAAAGGAGCCTTGCAAGGTCGATCTGTACACGGACAGCGCATATCTTTGCCGTTCATTTAATGAAGCATGGCTTGACCGCTGGATAGCGAACGGCTGGAAAACCGCTGCAGGAAAGCCGGTTGAAAATCAGGATCTTTGGCAGACGCTTATAGATTTGACAAACATGCATAAAGTTAAATTCATTAAGGTCAAAGGTCACAGCGACAACGAAAACAACAACCGCTGCGATAAGCTTGCGCGGGAGGCTATAAAGTCGCTAAGCACAAAATAATCATCCATAAGCAAAATTTAGGCTTGATTTTGGTTCAACTATTCGTTAAACTTGTGTTTAGCGAATAGTTACTAATTGGAAGGAGACAGGTTCCCTATGGCGAACCAAACATTCGACTCGGTTCAATATAAAGAACACATGGCGCAGCTCAAGCGCATGATCAGCGAGCTACCGCCGTTCTGCGCGGAGTTTTTCCGCGGCATAGAAAACGAAACGCTTATACGCACACGCGTGGCATACGCGGGCGATTTGAAGAATTTCTTTGGCTTCCTCATAAAGGAGAACGAGGACTTCAAGCGGGATGATATCCGTACCCTTACCCTTTCGGATATTGACAGGGTGAGCGTTACGGATGTTGAGATATATCTAAGCTATGTTACCATGTACGTTGGCGATGATGAGCGCGAAAAGGTAAATCAAGACCGTGCAAAAGCAAGAAAGCTTTCAAGCATCCGCGCACTGTATAAGTATTTCTATAAAAAAGAAAAGCTTACGCACAACGCGCCGTCCCTCGTTGACCTGCCAACAATACGCGATAAGGCCATAATACGCCTTGAGCCGAACGAAGTGGCCGACCTTCTGGACGTTGTGCAAAACGGAGACGGCTTGACCGATAAACAAAAAGCATACCATAAAAAGACTCAGGCGCGCGATTTGGCCATTCTCACCCTGTTTCTCGGCACAGGCATACGCATAAGCGAACTGGTGGGCATAGACATGGACGACATAAACTTTACTTCAAATGAGTTTTCCATCGTGCGCAAAGGCGGCAAGCAGGACATATTGGTGTTTGGCGATGAAGCGCGCGAAGCGCTGCTACAATATATGCTTGAGCGTGAACGCATACAGGCTGCACCCGGGCACGAGGACGCGCTGTTCCTTTCGCTGCAAAAAACGCGGCTCACCGTCCGCGCAGTTGAAAATCTGGTTGAAAAATACGCAAAAATCGCCGTTCCGCTGAAGAAGATATCTCCGCATAAGCTTAGGAGCACATACGGCACGAATCTTTACAGGGAAACCGGCGACATATATCTGGTGGCCGATGTTTTGGGTCATAAAGACGTTAACACCACGCGCAAGCACTACGCCGCAGTATCCGAAGACAGGCGCAGGCTTGCCGCAAAGGTAATAAAGCTAAGGGACGATTAACCGCGCCTTTGCACATGGGAAACATGCGCCCGCCTTTGGCGCACGCCGCGGTAGCCTATCGGTTCAATCAGCTCCTCCTCTACCGTTTCGGCTTCGCCCTCGCGTTCAGCTTCCTCCGCAAGGCGTAGTTTTTCTTCCCATTCCGCCATAAGCTCAGGATCTATATCCAGCTGCTCTATAGGTTCGCTTATATCGTCCTCGTCATCGCCCGGCGTGAATACCCGTATCGATTCCGGGTCAAAATCGGCAAGTATTTCCGTATAATCCGCACCGTTTTTATTCACGCATTTCATGCAGTTATCGCAAATCTTATTCGGGTCAAGATCGCACATATCCCCTTCCGGGGTTCTGTAAGGTTGCTTTGCGTTCATAACGTACTCCGTTTTTCCTGTTCTTTCAGAACAAAAGTTTGCATTGACTGCGAACATGTGCTATAATCAGTCAACGCGATACTATAATACCACAAATCAAGGAGGTTAACCATGCGTAAATCCGGCGAAACGCAAAAAGCGGTATATAATTATATAAAGGAGTTCATAGCAATCAACTCCTACCCTCCTACCGTTCGCGAAATTGGCGCGGCGCTTGGGCTGAGGTCCACGTCCACAGTCCATATGCATATAACCAATCTGGCCGAAAAAGGGCTCATAATATGCAATCCGTCAAAGCAGCGCAGCATAACGCTGCCTGAGGGCGCAAATGACCGCGCCGCAAACGCGCATATGCAATCCGTGCCGCTGGTCGGCAATGTGGCTGCGGGCATACCCATTCTTGCCGTGGAGAACATTCAGGAATACTATGTCATGCCCAAGCATCTCCTTAAAGGCGCAAACGATACGGAAGTATTCATGCTTAGGGTTCAGGGCCAAAGCATGATAGAAGCCGGAATAAACGACGGTGATATTATAATAATCCACCGCGGCATGTCCGTTGAATCGGGCGAAATAGGCGTTGTGCGCGTATCCGGCGAATCGGCAACGCTAAAGCGCGTATTCTATGAAAAGGATAATAAAATTAGGCTGCAGCCCGAAAACAGTAGCATGCAGCCCATTATGGTCGATATAAACGATGTTGAAATAGTCGGCAAGCTTATTGGCCTTTACCGCGAATATTAAAGCTTCGCTATGCCGTTCTTTATAAGATCCGTCAGCACAAGCATAGCCGCAAGCGAACAATGCTCATATGTCAACCCGCCCTGCACATATGCCGTGTAGGGCTTTCTTATCGGCGCATCCGCGCTGAGCTCTATGGAGGATCCCTGCACGAACGCACCCGCAGCCATTATCACCTGCGACGTATAGCCTGGCATATCCCATGGTTCCGGCACGGCTGCCGAATCTACCGGAGACGCGCTCTGTATGCTGCGGCAGAATGATATGAGCCCATCCGCTTCTTCAAAGCGCACGGCCTGCACTATGTCCGATCGTTTTGCGTCGGACGCGGGCATTGTTTCCATGCCAAGCATTTCAAACACGCGCGCGAACAGCGCCGCACCCTTCAAAGCCTGTGCCGTGGTGTGCGGCGCCATATACAATCCTTGATAGAACGGGCGGTAGCTCGCCGCGTAGGAGCCAACCTCCCGCCCCATTCCGGGCACCGTGAGCAGATTTTCTATCCGCTGAATATATTTCGCCTTGCCGGCTATATATCCGCCCGTGGGCGCAATTCCGCCGCCCGGATTCTTTATAAGCGAACCTGCGATTATATCCGCACCTGCACACAGCGGCTCCACAACGTCAGTAAATTCACCGTAGCAGTTATCCACAAATATTGCTATGTTGGGGAAGCGTTCCTTTACCGTCTTAAACAGCGGCGCCATATGCTCATTAACAAACAGCGAATCGCGCCACGCATAGCCGCGCGAACGCTGAACATACAGCACGGCGGCGTTCTTTTGTGCCACCATATCCAGCACGCCGTCTATATTTATGCTGCCGTCGTCATTAAGGTCAACATAGTCAAACGAAACGCCTTGTTTTTTGAGCGAATGCGGATGATCCCCGCTCAGTCCTATTGCGTTTTCAAGCGTATCATACGGCTTGCCGGATGCGGCAACAACAGCATCCCCCATTTGGCACAGGCCGGACAGCGCAAGATACAGCGCATGCGTTCCTGAGGTGAGCTGCGGCCGCACCAATGCATCTTCCGCAAACAGTGCATGTGCAAACAGCCTGTCCAGCGTATCCCTGCCCGCATCATCGTAACCATAGCCGGTCGTTGGGGCAAAATGCCTAAGGCCGACGTTTTCTTCCCTGAATCCAGCCAACACACGGGCAAAGTTCACTTCAGCATTAGCATCTATCCTTTCAAAAACCGGCCTTATACTATTCTCAGCCGAGCGGACGAAATCATATGCCTGCTTTGATATCCCCAATTCGCGCATTATCGCGCCGATGCCTTCGTTTGTCATTTTGCTGTTATCTGCTCCTTATTTGCTGCGTTCTTCTCTATCGTTATGGTCGATACTGCATGCTTATAGATAAGCCGCTGCACTCCATCATCATCCTCCGCCAAAATAACATAGTTATCAAAGCTGATAACCTTCAGATGGTTGAATTGGTAGCCATTTATAACATGTATACTTACAGGAAGCTTTTCCTTCCGTATTTGGTTAAGGAATTCATCCTGCAAATTGCCGCGTATATCAGCCATTTTGCCCCTCCTGTGTCAAAAAATGCTCCGCTATCGCCTTACCAAGCTCCTCAGCGCCGCCGTATTCCGTTGCATCGAACCAACGTATGCGTTCCTCCCTGCGGAACCATGTAAGCTGCCGCTTGGCAAAGCGGCGCGTTTCACGCTTTATTGTTTCCTTCGCATCCTCAAGCGTGCATTCGCCCATTATGTATGCAATAGTTTCCTTGTATCCAAGGCCCTGCATTGCCGGTAATTCCCGTGTGCAGCCATGCGAAAGCAATGCCCGTACCTCGTCAACAAGCCCCGCATTAAACATATCGTCCACGCGCTTCTCTATCCTTGCATACAGCATATCCCGCGGCATTGTTATGCCCGCCATTACTGGCGCGAACTCAAGCGCATCATCATTGCGATAAGTAAAGCCTTCTCCTTGCTCAGATGCCTTCTTGCCGCTTTTTATGCATATTTCAAGCGCCCTTACTATTCGCTTTACATCGTTCGGGTGCAGCCGCTCGGCCGTTTTTGCATCCATCTCCGCAAGCATTTTATGCAATACGCCCTTTTCCGCCTGCTCTTTTTCCATAAGCTCAGCGCGCAATTCACCATCCGGCGCAATCTGTGAAAAAGTGAGCGGGTATGTGAGCGCGTTTATATATAAACCCGTACCGCCCACAACAAGCGGTCTCTTCCCTTTTGCAATTATTTCATTCGCCGCTTCAATCGCCCCGTCACGGAATCGCGATACGGTAAAGCGCGGCTCATCGGGTTCTATGCAGTCCATCATGTGGTGAACTATGCCGCGGCGTTCTTTCTCCGTCGGCTTTGCCGAACCTATGTCCAGCTGCTTATATAGCTGTATCGCATCGGCGGATATTATCTCCGCATTCATCAGCCGCGCGGCCGATACCGATGCCGCCGTTTTTCCGCTGGCGGTAGGCCCGGTTATTATAAACAGTTTATGCTTCGTCATACTATCCGTTTGAACAGCTTTTCAAACTCTGTTTTCGTCATGCGGGCCATAACCGGACGGCCATGCGGGCAGGTAAGCGGCACGCCTTCTTTATCGTATTGATCGAGCAGCGCCCTTATCTCCGTTTCGCTTATTCTCTCCCCCGCCTTTATTGCGGATTTGCACGCCCGCGTTATCAGCGCGCCGCGCTTCATATCAATAGTAGTAAGCTTATTCTTTGCGTCAAACAACGCTATTGCATCCGTAAGGAAGCGTTTTATATCCGTTTTGCCCATTATCACGGGCACGGCGCGCACGCTCACGCTCATAGCGCCGAATTCTTCTATATCAAAACCTATCTCGCTGAACCTGTCTATGTTATCCATAATCAGCGCAAACTCAACCGGCGTAAGCTTGATTATCTCCGGCGTCAAAAGCTGCTGCGAGTCGGCAGGAATATCCCTTTCAATTATTCTTTCGTACAGCCTGCGTTCATGCATGGCATGCTGATCTATAAATATCACCTCATCATCATGCTGCACTATCCAATAGCAGCTGAAAAGCTGGCCTATTATTTCGTATTGAGTAAAGTCCACCCTTTGCTGCACAGGCGTTATCTTTGGCATTTCCGCCTTAGGCTGCGGTATATATGCCTCCGCCTGCTTTACCGGCTGAGAGGCTGCTTTTTCATCCGCTTCTATGTACGCCGTCTCCTCTGCCTTCTTTATTTCCTGCCAAACAGGATTTGTTGTAGGCATGCTGACGGTCTTTTCGCCAATATCCTCGCTGTGCGCGGTGTTAGCCGATTCTTTATCATGTACGGCATATACAGGCGCAGTATCATGCTTAGGGATAAATGCTTCCGCCGGAAGTGCGCTAAGTTCGATGCGACTTTCGTCCCTTTGGCTGAACGCCATATCGCAGCC
>CAVDFM010000117.1:0-5449 GCA_963608365.1 bacterium
CTTTTCCGCACGCTTCAGCATCTTTGCGGAAAAATCGGTGGCGATCAGCCTTTTGCAGCGCGGTGCGATCACACCGGTCAAAAGTCCCGTGCCGCAGGCACATTCCAATACCTCGTCGGCGGGCGAGATCAGCCCTTCCACCGCCGCGCACAGCGCCTTGTTTGCTTTCCGGTTGATGATATTGGCAAAAATATCATATACCCACGCAACATTATCCCAGAACATCTTCGTTCCTCCCTACCTTTGACTTAAGCTTTACTGCTTCAAAAGCTCCGTTATCTTGGCAAAGTCCTCCTTCGCCTCCTTAAAAATCGGCAGCATGCAGTAGCAATGCACCATCTTAGGCCGAGCAAAGGCGGAATACGGAACGTTCGCACGCTTGCATGCGGCTTCAAAGTCCGGCAATGCGCCGTAAAGCACCTCGTCGGCTGAATAGACGAAAAATATGTCGCCTACGCCTGAGAAATCGCCGCGGGAGCCGGATATCATATAATCCGGCACATTGTCCTGCCCATGACGCATAAACTTCTCCACAGTTACCATAAAGGCATAATCTATTGAAACATCCTTGGCGTTAAGCGCCTGCATACGCGCCTTTTCGGCATCGTTCCAAGGCACTTCGCCAGGAGATACGGCAACTATATGCCGAGGCTGCGGTAAGGGTTCAGGCTGAGCATTGTTATGCGCCGCAATGCCAAGCGCAAGCGCACCGCCTGACGAGAAGCCGCATGTGCTTACGTTCCCGCCGCCATACATAGCTATCATCTTGCGGTAACACTCGTAGGCCATGGCATATGTTTCCGTAATGCAATGCTCCGTGCAGAGCGGATAAAACGGGAACCACACGTCGCAGCCCGTTTCGCGGCTAAGCTTGCGCATCACGGGCAGGTCGCCTTTATCGGGGCCTATTACCATGCCGCCGCCGAAGAAATACAGAATAGCGCGTTTTGAAGGCTGCGGGTTTTGGCGTACGATAAGGCACTTAAAACCGTTTACGGTGATCATCTCATAATATGCCTTGTGGTCGGTTGGCGTAAATACACCGCGGTTTTTATTCTGCTTTTCAATCACCTTCAGTATCTCATCTTCCGGCAGACCGAACGCCTTTTTAGCTCCCGAAAGCTTATATGCGCCACGCAGCAACGATGCGAAAATACTCATCTCAGTTATCCTCCTTATTTCTGTGCCAGAATGCAAAGCCAGCCTTTTTCGTTCTTGTATATCTGTATATCGTGGAAGCCGGCCTGTTCCAGTATGGCTTTAAGCTGAGCATCCTTATAAATGGTCATTCCGGATACCTTTTCCGTCCATTTTTCATCTTCTTGATTATCTCCGCCGCACTCGTTGCAGATAAGGAATGTTCCTCCGGGCTTCAGAACTCTGCACACTTCCTTGAAGCTTTGCAGCAGGTCAGGCCAGAAATAAACCGTTTCAAACGCCGTAACGGCATCGAACCATTCCGATGCGAATATCATATCCGCAACGTTCCCTTGCAGCACAACGCAGCGATGAATACTCACCGCGCCGCTATTGACCTTGTTAGCCTTGGCTACGCTTACGGGTGAATAGTCAATGCCTTTCACAAAGCCGTTTGGGCAAAGTTTGAGCAGCTTTTTTATGTTCGCTCCGCCGCCGCAGCCGCAGTCCAGCACGTTGGCATCGTCATTAAGTTTAAGGTATTTAAGTCCCCAGTCCGCCAAAGAACGATGACCAATGTTCATCATGGAGACCATTATTTGTCCGCTAAGGCCGGTAGGCTTGCGCGTATTGTCAAAGAATGCCATTACTTTACCTCCTTACACCCTTTTTAGCTTAATGATTTTATTGGATATGTTCCTGATGGCGGGAATCTTATCGAGCACCTTGTAAATCGGCACGAACTGAGCCATACCTTCGGTCAAGCCGTGTTCTTCAACAAATCGGAAGTTCGGCAACAACGCTGCTAATGCTTTGCCATCCTTTATGCCCCATGTGAACTTAGCATTGCTGCCTTCTATGGACTTTTCCTTGAAGCGCTTCACTATCATGGGGTTCATTATTTCAACCAGCACCGTAGTGTCATCAAATCGGTTGGCTATAACGGCAAATATTTGCTGTACGTCCACTTCGGAAAGATACATAGTCAATCCTTCGATGATTATAAGGACAGGAGGTCGACTCTCCTCGACCATTCTGCCCCAGTCGTCCATTGCGGACATGGCAATCTGGGTGATATTGCCGCTTTCCGGCAGGAGCTTTTCGCGTACGGCGATTGTTTCTGGCAAATCGAGGTTATACCAATGCCCGAAGCCGTTCATGCGGTAGCAGCGGGTATCAAGCCCACAGGCAATGTTTACAACTGTTGCTCCAGGATTCTTAGCAAGATAATCGCTCACGAGTTTATCCAGTACTATCGTCCTTGCTATAACGCCGCTGTGCATAGGCGCGTCTTTATCCGCAAGGGAGAAATCATAGTTAAGCTTACCTATTATCTCCTCCGCCTTTTTATCGTGGATAGCGCCGCGGCCTTTGCTTTCCTTTGCGCGGGCGTATATGGTTTGCAGCATTGTTTCCGGCACGCCGGAAAGGGTTATCTTTTCGTCCATATCAGTTCATCTCCAGTTCTTGTTTATGCCGCTGCGCCCATATGGCGTTTGCTATCATCCATATCATAAGCGATGCATTGCCCGAACTCTGGCTCAATACAAAATCCCAAGTGGATATCTCCGCGCCAAGCGCCTGGCGTATGTCCGGTATGCCTGCAAGCACTATCTGCCACACAAGCATATGGAATACGAACATCTTACGCGGCAGAATAGTCTTTTTTGTGAAGACCGCCCATGCGCTGCCAAGTATCATCAAAATCATGCCCGCATAGGAAATGTACAGCGGCGGCATTACTCTGTTATATTGCGAGCTGATAAGCGCGGCGGCTTCTTCCCTGCCGATAAGCGGCGCAAGCGCGCTTGTCCAGTCGGCAAGGCTGCCTATCATAAAATGTATAACTCCGGCGGATGTCAGGTATATTATGCCGCCTATCAGAATGACAAGCCTTGTTTTTCGGTACTGCGGCCGAATTTGCGTATAGGAAGCGCGCACGGCAAATGAACAAAGCGCCATGCCTATTAAGCCCGTTACCAGCAGCAGCGGCAGCCGCCATGATTCATATGAGCCGTTAAGATACGCCTCGCGCATGAAAAGTCCGCTGTCGCTTTGGCTTGCCTGAATCACGCTGAGCGAAAGGTCTCCAACCATCATCAGCGCCGCGCCGATCGCGCCGAGCAGACAGCTGCGGCGATATGCCTTGAAATCAAGTTCCATATTGGTATACCCCCAATAAATATAATTCCATATAATTCAGCCCGAATTATAGTTAATGTACTCTAACTCAAGAGTCTTTGAAAAGCCGCCATGCGGCAGCCTTTCTGGTTGTGATTATAGTTATTGAGGGCTTGGTTGTCAAGGGAACATCAGGATAAATTGGTATCCTTAACAAAATTCTGCACGCCGTAGAGTACAAGTGCGTCTGTAATGCCGTTCGCCTTGGCATATTCGGCTATATCGTCGCGGAAAAAGCGCAAGTCTATCACATGAACTTCGGCGTAATCCTCAACCGGGAACTGAGCAAATGTATTGCCGTATGAATCCTTTATAAGCAGCAGTTTGCCTTCTTCCCCGCTTCCTTGTATCACGGTCTGCGCCTGATTAGAATTGAGGAACGCGGCGTATTGGTCGCTGCCTTCAAGGTATTTGCGCTCATATATGCTGTCAGTCTCGTATTCCCCATTGTTATAAGAAACGCGCCTGTTCGCATGCTTATACCATGCAGTTATCTCCTCGGCAGGAACTGAAGGCAGCGGGACTTTGTTCCATGTTGTGCCGCGGAAGTTATTGCAAAGCACTTCCTTTGTCCATTCATCTCCTGCGGGTTCAATGCCGCGCCATGCGCAGTATGCGTAATACGCGCCGAGGCTCGTCCAATGATGGTCGGTGCGGTAATAGATAGTTTCGTCGCTATGCGCCGCAAGTATGCTTATGACGTCGGTTACGTTTACATCTGCGTCGCTGAGTACTTTGAGTATGGCAGCATAGTTTGCAACAGGCGCGCACACGGGCAGTTTATCGCTTAGTACCTGCGCCGCAACGGGAACGAGCATCGTACTCATTGATATGCCCTCCCATGCCAACTCTTTTTGCAGCTTAGCAAGCGCTTCTGCGTTGGCCGTAAGCTGCTTTTTGCTGTAAGACGTAAACTTGTCCATCAGGTAATTGTCTTTGCAGATATAAACGCCGCCGCTTTCACGCTTGCCTATGCCGAGTTCAAGGTAGGTTTTCAGTGTTATCCATTTGTCCCTGAGCGGTACCTGATCGGCAAGATAAGTTTCCAGCTTATCGCCAAACTTGCCGGAGAAAAAGTCTGCTACAGTGAACTTCGGCGCTTGCGCAAGGGTGCGCTTTTCGCGCTCCGAATAGTATTTATCCGGAATGAACAGCCCCGCAAGCGCGCATACCGCCAGCAGTACGCAAAAGAATGAAATAATCAGCTTGTTTCGCATAACGCTACCTCAAAACCTGAAATACAGGAACGGATTATAGCTGCCGCTTACAAGATACGCTGCCGCTGCGGTAAGTACACACAGCATCCCGCCGCAATCGGCAACGGTAAGTAAACCCTGCTTTAAATGGCCGTTAAGCCAATCGTAGATATGCTTGCCGACTGGCGTTGCGGCAAAAGCACACAGAAGCAGCATCGGGCCATATGTAAGTAAGAGATAAACGCTGTCGCTATCGAACAAAACGCCGGAGAACATTGCCTTGAACCATTCATACCCGACAGACACATCGGTAAACGCGAATAGTGTCCAGCTCAGCGTTATCAGCAGCAACGCGTAAACGTGCCTAAGGACTGAAGGCAGTTTCTTGAGAAGCTTGAGCAGAAACAGCTTTTCCAGCACCAGCAGCACTCCGAAGTACACACCCCACAGCACGAAGTTCCAGCTTGCGCCGTGCCAGAATCCCGTAAGCAGCCACACTATGGCAATGTTATGGAGCTGCTTTACGAGGCCGCCCTTGTTGCCGCCAAGCGGGATGTAAACATAATCCCTAAACCATGTTCCCATGGAGATATGCCAGCGGCGCCAGAAGTCGGTGATGCTATCGGCAAGGAACGGGTAATTGAAGTTCTCAAGGAATCGGAAACCCAGTATGCGCCCCAAGCCTATGGCCATATCGGAATAGCCGGAAAAGTCAAAGTAAATCTGGAACCCGTAAGCTATAACGCCGAGCCATGCCGTAAGCACCGTTGGCGTGGTCTGTGCGCTTGCAGCCTCCCACAGCAGCCCTATGTTATTTGCAAGCAGTACCTTTTTGCCTATGCCGCATACAAACCGCTTTATGCCGGACGAAAACAGCTCTGCCGTACATTCCCTGTGCTCCAGTTCGTCTGTCACGGTTTGATAGCGGACGATCG
>CAVDFM010000117.1:5459-6438 GCA_963608365.1 bacterium
GCGCCGAAGTTGATTATGTTCTTCTGCGCCTTTGCTTCGCCGCGGTAAACATCGATGGTGTAGCTCATGGTTTGGAAGGTATAAAAGCTGATGCCTATCGGCAGAGGCAAATTAGGCTGAGGTATAGCTGTTCTGAATAGCGAATTGACGGTGCCTATCAAGAAGTTGCTGTATTTAAACACCCCAAGCAAACCAAGATTGACGCATACCGATACAAGCAGCGCGGCCTTTGCACGGCTCTGACCACGGTACCGCTCGGCAAGCTGTCCGCATGTATAGTCAAGCACTGTGGAGAATATCATAAGCAGCACATACACCGGCTCTCCCCACGCATAGAACAACAGGCTGAATGCGAACAGTATTCCGTTCCGCCATGCCTTTGGCGCAACGAAATACGCAAGCAGGCACAGCGGAAGAAAGCATTGCAAAAACGTAAGGCTGGAGAATACCATACTTAGCCTTCTATATCGGCGCTCACATCAAAGAAGTTGTTGCTGCTGCCGTCATCCTCGGGGATAACGATGGAGTTATTGGCTGAACCGAATATGCTGCTCCACGCTGCATCAACCTTTGCGGCTTCGTCAGCGGCAAACTTAGCCTGATCTTCGTCGCTGGCTTCCCAGTCGCCCTGCGCGCCGAGTATCAGCAGTGCAACATAGTTGCTGTTCACGAACAAACGAGCCTGCAGAACCTTCTGAAGATCCATGTTGTACATGCGGGAATAACTGAGCACCTGCTCATAGCCGCTTTGCAGCAGCGCGGCGGCGTCCTGCGCATAGCCATCCTGAACTTTCAGTATAACTGCGGAGCTGGGGTTAAGGCTTGAGTTGGAGTTGCTCATGGCAGCCCAGCTTTCAACTTTGGTCATATCAAGCCCCCAGTAGCCGCTCATGCGGGATTCATCCTCAGTAACGTCGCAATCAAAGCTGTCGCCCAAGTCCTTCTTTATGCTGTCCAGCACCTCCTGAGCGGTCATATT
>CAVDFM010000118.1:0-1871 GCA_963608365.1 bacterium
ATGGCTATAAGCTGTGCAGAAACAATCGGTATAGAGGCCTGAGGGCAGCGCAGCATGGATGAAGCGAATGCGCCTGTGATGAACATGGGACTGAGTGCGTTGAGAGAGGCAGCCATTACTGTATTGTCCTGATTGCTATCGCCATATATTCCGGCGCAAAGCCTTGCCCCGCCTGGCGCGCCGGATATGAAGGACAGCGCCATAAGCGCCGCCGGGTTGCCAAGGCTTATAAGCCCAAGCTTGCGCATAAGCCCCGTGCATACGAAAAACGGCAGCAGCGCGGGCATAACGCTGTTTTGCCACAGGGCAAAGCCGTTGCGGGCAGCCTCGGCCGCTTCGCCGTTCAATGCTATAAGCGCACCGCAAAGCAGCACGCATAATGAAAAGATTATTTTTCTGCTCATGCTATAATGTATGAGCGGACGGGTGGGAGTATTTAGACAATTATAAACTTTCTTTTGAACTCGCTTATTGCTTTGCAGTTTAACTGCGCGGCTTCTGCTGCAAAAATATCCTTATCAAAGGCTGCTTTTACGCTTTCGCCAAGCTTATCGTAGTCCGCGCGGCAGGCAACGAGGGGGAGCGAAGCTTCCTTTGCCATTTCGCCTATCAATGGCAATGCTTCGCGGCGCGCGCCGAGCACGCGGATATATTCCGGCAGCGGATGGCACGCATAGTCGTTTTTTGTTATGCCCAACAGCGCATTTATGCATATTCTGCGTATGCGGGAAAGGGTGTATCGCTTGCTCTTGATACCCATGGTAAGTTCAGTAAAGCCGCTGTTTTCGCGGCAGGCGGCATATATAGCATTCTCAAGCCCTTCCGCAACGTCCGGCAGGGCGGCAATATCACTTGGACTGAGCCGGCGCAGCGCATATATAGCGGCCTGAGACAGGGGTTCAATGCTCATCATGTTCAGCTCTGCGGCTGATCCATATACGCTTTGAGGAACGGCGTGGCGTATGGCATCGGCATTGCCGCCTAAAAGCGCCGTACGGATTGCGGATGCGCTCATGCTGTCGCTTTCGGTTTCGGCAGAATCGTGCGGCGCGCCCGTACGCATTACGGCCATGGGAACAATGGGGGCATTCAGCTTGGCTATAGCGTTTATGTATTCAATGCCCAGTATATTGTTTGCACAAGACAGAATACGGGCGTTATCTTCGCCAAGCATTGCGCATAACGCTGCGGAGCGTGCAGAAGGGAAGCTTTTACCTGATGACAGGGCTGATGCAAGCGCGGTTTTATATTCGGCGGACTCGACCTTTAATGATTCGGCCAGTTGGCTGAGGGCCGCTGCATCTCCGCATTCTGCGCCGAAGGAGAGTGAATCTACTATTCCAGTGGAGTTGAGCAGGCTTACGCCGCCAACAGCAAATCTTTCCGCCTGAGCCATTGAAAACATTACCGGCAGCATCAGCACTATGTCCGCTCCGTTTTCAAGCGCCCATTTGGCGCGAACATATGGATCATACGCCGCAACATCACCGCGCTGAACAAACCAGCCGCTCATGGCAACTATAACCGGTCTGCCGCCGTTTTGAGCCTTGGTTTGCTCAATGTGAAAGCGATGGCCGTTATGAAATGGATTGTATTCGGCAATTATGCCCGTGCAGCGCGTCATGCGATTATGCTCCTAAGTTATTTATAGCTGGATTATACCACGCCTTGTATGGTATTATAAAGAAAAAGTAGCACAGGAGGACAAAACTATGAAATGCCCGTACTGCGGCGAAACTATGGAAAGCGGGAATAATAACATAAAATAAAAAACGTCACAATTCCCAATAATGGCTATGACATAAGCAAAAAACGTGCTATAATACATTATTGTGGCCTGAGGCCAGAAGTTTTACGCTTTTTTTGAAAGG
>CAVDFM010000118.1:1881-5122 GCA_963608365.1 bacterium
TGTCAGTGTTGGACAGCATTAAAGAGAAGGCTAAAGCGGACGTGAAGCACATTCTGCTTCCTGAAGGCAGCGAGGAGCGCACCGTTCAGGCCGCAAGGATAATTACCGACGAGAAGATCGCAAAGGTCACGCTGCTCGGCGATGAGGAAGAGATAAAGAAGGTTGCGGAGAAATTCAACGTATGCCTCTGTGGTATAGACATAATCAATCCTATTACCGATCCCGACTTTGAGCATTATGCAAACGGCTTTTACGAGCTGCGCAAGGCCAAGGGCATGACCCCCGAAAAGGCCCGCGAGACCATAAAGAACACGCTGTTCTATGCCTGCATGATGATAAAGGAAGGCAAGGCGGACGGCATGGTTTCCGGCGCAATAAACACCACCGGCAACACCCTTAGGCCGGGCCTTCAGATAATAAAGATGGCCAAGGGCATCAGCACTGTTTCCAGCTGCTTCATAATGGAAATACCCAATAAAGAATACGGCGCCAACGGCCTTATGCTGTTCGGCGACTGCGCCATAAACATCAACCCCAATCCCGATGAGCTGGCCTCCATAGCCATTGCCACCGCCAACACCGCAAAGACCCTGCTCGGCATGGATCCGAAGGTAGCTATGCTTTCCTTCTCCACCAAGGGCAGCGCCAAGCACGAGAACGTGGACAAGGTCACCGCGGCCCTTGCCAAGGTGAAGGAGCTTGCGCCCGATTTGGACGTTGACGGCGAACTTCAGGCGGATGCCGCCCTGGTTCCCAAGGTTGCCGCGCTCAAGGCTCCCAGCAGCAAGGTTGCCGGCCATGCCAACGTGCTTATATTCCCCGACCTGCAGGCGGGCAACATCGGCTATAAGCTGGTGCAGCGTCTTGCCGGTGCCGAGGCTGTAGGTCCCGTGTCCCAGGGTTTTGCAAAGCCCATCAACGACCTGTCCCGCGGATGCAGCATAGAGGACATAGTATACATGGTCGCAATAACCGCCGTGCAGGCGCAGGCTATCAAATAATATAAGGATGGAGATAAAAATGAAAGTTCTTGTTATTAACGCGGGAAGCTCTTCCCTCAAGTATCAGCTTATCAACGTTGACAACGGCGAAGTTATCGCCAAGGGCCTTTGCGAGCGCATAGGCATCCACGGCTCCATGCTTACCTACAAGCCCGAGGGCAAGGGTAAGTTCGAGTTCAAGCAGGACATGAAGGATCATACCGATGCCATCCGCATGGTGCTGGACGCGCTGATAGATCCCGAGATCGGCGTTGTGAAGAGCATGGACGAGATAGACGCCGTTGGTCATCGTCTTGTACATGGCGGCGAAAAGTTCAATAAGTCCGTCGTCATCACGGATGAACTCATAAAGGAAATGGAAGTTCTCACTCCGCTGGCTCCGCTGCACAATCCCGCCAACCTGATGGGCGTGCGCGCCTGCCAGGCCATAATGCCCAACACTCCCATGGTAGGCGTGTTCGATACCGCTTTCCATCAGACCATGCCCGCTAAGGCGTTCCTGTATGGCCTGCCCTATGAAGCATACAAGGAGCACATGGTTCGCCGTTACGGCTTCCACGGCACTTCCCATATGTATGTTTCCCAGCGCGCCATGACGAAGCTGGATATGCCCAAGGAAGATACCCGCATAATCACCTGCCATCTGGGCAACGGCTCCAGCATTTCCGCAATAAAGGGCGGCAAGTGCATGGATACTTCAATGGGCTTCACTCCCCTTGAAGGCGTGCCCATGGGTACCCGCTGCGGCGATATGGATCCCGCCATCGTTACCTATCTGATGGAGAGGCTTGACCTTGACAAGAAGGGCATAGAAAATTACATGAATAAGAAGAGCGGCATGCTCGGCATTTCCGGCGTATCCAGCGACTTCCGCGATTTGGAAGAAGCTGCCAACAACGGCAACGAGCGCGCCCAGCTTGCGCTTGACACCTTCTGCTACAAGGTAAAGAAGTACATCGGCGCATACGCCGCCGCACTCGGCGGAGTTGACGCGATAGTGTTCACCGCCGGCGTTGGCGAAAACGACCGCGGCGTGCGCGAAAAGGTTCTCAGCGGCCTTGAATATCTGGGCGTTGACGTTGATTTCGACTTCCCGACCGACGAAGAGATGATGATCGCCCGCGATACGGCTGCCCTTACCGCCAAATAAGCAAAATACCCGCAAAAAACGGTACTTTTGATACAAGATATTGTTGACAAACAATATCGTAACGGATAAAATAGACGAGGTTGACTTTTTATGAAGTTGAACGTGGCAACGGAGCTTAAGCTTCCCGGGCGCGAAGGACACGCAGTCCTTTGCGAAAAAATAGAGGACATTGAGTATCCCGGCCGGTGGATCCGCTTTGCGGACGATGTAACGGTTGAGATAAACTATGTTTTCGATGGAAGCGGCTTTGAAACCTCAGGCAGCGTCAAAACGGCGCTGAAGGGCGAATGCGCCCGCTGTGCGAAGGAACTTACGGTTCCGTTTGCGCATGAGTTTGAGGAGCGGTTTGAAAAAAACGCGCCGGAAGACGGCGAAGCCTATCCGTTCAGCGGCGAAGAGCTTGACCTAAGCGACCTTGTACGCGACACCATATTGCTGAACATGGAAAACTATGTTCTGTGCAAAGATGATTGCCGCGGACTGTGCCCGGTATGCGGGTGCGATTTGAATACAGTACAGTGTTCCTGTGAGCAGGAAGCAGAAGACGATAACCCGTTCGCTAAGCTCAAGGCACTGTTTAACGAGGATAAGGAGGTGTGACAAATGGCGGTCCCCAAGAGAAAAACATCCAAGGCGAGGCGTGATTCACGCAGGAGCAGCAACTGGAAGCTTTCCATCCCCGGCATCGTGGCTTGCCCGCAGTGCCATGAGCCCAAGCTGGCCCACAGGGTTTGCAAGAATTGCGGCTATTACGACGGCAAGCAGGTCGTCAAGGTTGAAGAAGCCAAATAATTTATTTGACCTTTAAGTAAATAGAGGATGCGTTTTTCGTATCCTCTTTTTGCGTTATTCAGAAATATGTGATAGAATAGCATATATTTTTAATACGGAAGGATATTTGCACTTATATGATACGCATAGCGTTAGACGTTATGGGCGGGGATAATTGCCCAGGCGCGGCGGTGGAAGGCGCGGTAAAGGCCGCGGCAGCCAACCGTGATATAGCCATAACACTTGTTGGTAAAGAGCAGGCGATAAAGGACGAACTTGCAAAGCTGAATGTAAACAGCGACAGGATAACGATACTTGA
>CAVDFM010000118.1:5281-5820 GCA_963608365.1 bacterium
CGGCGGAGGAGATAGACTGCCACGAGCAGCCTACCGCCGCAATAAGAAAAAAGGAAGCATCCATGGTAAAGGCGCTGAACCTTGCGGCAAAAGGCGAGGTGGACGCGGTCGTGTCCTCCGGCAGCACGGGTGCGCTGCTTGCTGGTGCAACGCTGATAGTCAAGCGCATAAAGGGCGTTAAGCGCCCGGCGCTTTCTCCGCTGCTGCCAACGGTAAAGGGCGGATGGATAATGCTGATAGACTGCGGCGCGAATACGGACTGCAAGCCGCAGTACTTGCAGCAGTTCGGCGTGATGGCAAGCGCATATATGCAAAGCGTTATGGGGGTGGAAAACCCGCGCATATCGCTGCTTAACAATGGCGAAGAAGCTGAAAAGGGCTGCGAACTGACAAAAGCGGCGTATAAGCTGCTCAGCGCGGCGCCCATAAATTTTGCCGGAAATTGCGAAGCGAGGGAGGTGCTCTCCGGCGAATTTGATGCGCTGGTTTGCGACGGATTCGTTGGTAACGTGGTGCTTAAATATACCGAAGGCCTTGCA
>CAVDFM010000118.1:5847-6321 GCA_963608365.1 bacterium
CTTATGGCCGATTTTAAGTCCAAAATCGTGGCGGCGCTTTCAATGGGCGCATTCCGCCGCTTCAAAAAGAAGATGGATTATAAAGAGGTTGGCGGCGCGCCGCTGCTTGGCATAAACGGCTGCGTCATAAAGGCGCACGGCAGTTCCGACGCAAAGGCGTTCGCTTCGGCCATAAGACAGGCGGAGCTGTTTGTGAAAGGTAATGTTAATCCCAAGATAGCCGAGGCCATTGCATCACTTCCCGATGAGGAATAAACGCATATTGCGGCGCAGTATATCGTTTTGAAGGATTGACATATTATGCCGCTGGGGCTAAACTTAAATAATATAGCAGAGCATGAAAGGGGACGCTTAAAATGGAGTTTGAAAATGTGCGCAAGAATATAGCAAGGCAGCTTGACATTCCCGAGGAATCCATAACCATGGAATCCAGACTTATTGAGGATCTCAAGGCCGATTCGCTGGACGTTGTTG
>CAVDFM010000119.1:0-6265 GCA_963608365.1 bacterium
CGGATGGATTGCCTGTGTCTAATGGCACGGTAGCGTGGGCAATGCTTGATGATGAACATGAAAATTGCAGCATAAGCGTTGTTGGAATAGCTGAGGGCGACTATAATGACTATATGAAGCTTTTAGAACAAGAAGGATTTTCAGTAACAGAGGGCGTGGCTGAGGAGGTCAAGGGACAGGACTATGTTTCTATAGGAACGCTTCTGTCAAATGGAGAAAAAGGGCTGAGCATAAGCTATATACCAGACAACCTGACCATTTATATCTCGTTTGAAAAATAAATAAGTAAAATCCTCCGTACAACAACTGCACGGAGGATTTTAATATTGCTATATTTTGATTATGAAAGCGGACTTTGTGCGTCAATCAAGCGCTGCGGGCTTGGGCGCGTTGGCAATGAGCTTTTTGCGCGCTATCATGTAATATATGGCGAAGGCTATGGCTGTCAGCACCCATGAGATCGGGTAGCTGAGGGATACGGTGTACATGCTGCTGTTAAGAGGCACAACCGTGTATATCCATGCCACGCGGAATACGCATATGCCCGTGGCGGTGATGATGGTGGGGATGAGCGTATCGCCCATGCCGCGAAGCGCGCCGCTTATTATCTCTATCGGCACAAACAGCCAATAGAACGGCGCAAAGTACCACAGCAGCTGCATGGACATTGCAAGCACGTTATCGTCGCTTGTAAACAGGCTGAACAAGGGCCATCCGAACAGCAGCAGCGCCCCGCCGAACACTATCGATATGCATACGCCTATCAACAGGCTCAGTTTAAGGCTCTTTTGAATCCTGTCCAACCTGCCCGCGCCGTAGTTTTGGCCAA
Source organism: bacterium (assembly GCA_963608365.1). Classification (GTDB taxonomy): domain Bacteria; phylum Bacillota; class Clostridia; order Christensenellales; family CAG-138; genus Phil1. The sequence goes on from CAVDFM010000119.1 coordinate 830, forward strand.
CGAACGTCATGCTGGCTATGCCGAGCGCGCCGAGTATCATCCAGTTTATGCCGTCTACCTTGCCAAGCACAACCCAGGATGCCACCGTGTCCGTACCGAAGCGGTTTACGGAGGCCTGAATGAGCATATTGGAAAGGGAGTACATTATGGACTGGAAGCCGGCGGGCAAGCCTATGCGTATCGTGCGGGAAAGTATATCCCCTTCAAAGCGCATCTGCTTGAAGCGGAAACGGTATTCCATGCTTTCCGCAGAAAGAGACATGACCACCATGACGGCGCTTATGGCCTGCGCCAGTATGCTGGCTATGGCAACGCCGGCAATGCCCATCTTGAACACGAGCACGAACACAAGGTCCAGCACAACATTTGAAAGGCATGCAACTATAAGGAAATACAGCGGACGCTTTGAATCGCCCATTGCGCGCAGTATAGCGGAGCCGACATTATATACCATGTTGGGCACCATGCCCATGAACATTATCCTAAGATACAGCGCGGAACCGGCAATGGTGTCCTCCGGAGTATCCATAAGCCGAAGCATGAACTCCGTGCCCACAAGGCCAAGCACCATTATGAACGCGCCGCCGACCAAAGCAAACAGCATGGCTGTATGCAGCGCGCGGCTTACACCGTTGCGGTCGTTCGCGCCGAAATATTGGGATATTATTACCGTTGCGCCAGATGACACGCCGGTGAAGAAGCCTATCAAAAGATTGAGTATGTTCGATGCGCTGCCGCCAACCGCTGCCAGCGCGTCCGTGCCGACGAATTTGCCAACAACGATTGCGTCCACGGTGTTATAAAGCTGCTGAAACAGCGAGCCTAACATTATCGGGAAGAAGAACAGCAGCAGCTGTTTCCAGATAACGCCCGTGACCATACTGTTCTCGGATCGTATAGTGCGTTCCATATTCTCTCCTATATAAATAAAAAAATTTATAGCCTAATAACGGGCCTATCCCTGCGCGGCGCAAGGTCAAGCCCATTTAGCTGAATATAACGCATAATTCAATTAAAGTCAAGGCATTTGGCGGCTATATCATATCTATTGCGCGGAACTTTTTTTCCAGAGCAAATTCGGCAAAGCTGTTCACGGCTTGCTTCAGCTCCGCGCGCTGCTTTTCTGGTAAAACCACGCGGTTCATTTCGCTGTCCGCTATAATAAGCATCCTGCGCATGGCTTCAAGCGAGAGCGGACTTATGTCCTGCGCGGATACTGCCCGCGCGCAGCTATCGCAAAGGGCCCCGCCGAAACGCGCGCTGAACGCCGCGCTGCTCTGGCGGCGAAGATCCTTTGAACAAAGCGCGCATTCGGTTATGCTTGGCCTATATCCCAGTGCCATAAGGCACTTGAGCGCAAAGCATATTGCCATGTCTGTGGGGTTCACGTCCGCGTATGCCGTATACGCAAGGGCATAGCGGAGCAGCGTAAAAAGCGGCCTGTTTGCAGTTTCCTCGGCGCCAGCGTTTACGATGGAAAGCATATAGCTTGCCGCTGCAAAGCGGTCTATATTCTCCCTGAGCGGATAATAACGCTCCGATATTTCGGCGCTGTCCAGCGTAAGCTTGTCCTTTGCGCTGAACAGCACAAATTCGCCGGAAACGAACAGTTCGCTTGCGCCCATGAGAGGGCTTTTTGCCCGGCGGCATCCGCGCGCGGCGCAGGAAACAAGCCCCTGCTCATATGTGAACAGGGTAAGCATGCGGTCGTTATCCTTGTAATCCGCATAGCGCGTAACTATGCCGTTCAGCTTTATGCTTGGCATGTGTGCCTCCGAGGGAATTTATATGGTCAATCGTCATAATGGTTTCGGCAAGAGCTGATTCCAAGTATACCGTCCCGTATTCTGTACACAAGACGGTTTACTTCGTCTATACGTCTGCTCCAGAATCCGCTCAAGTCGCCTTTTAGCGGTTCGGGTTTACCCAATCCGTCAAAGTTGCCGCGCTCTATGTCCTTTATCAGCGCGTTTATGCGTTTCAGCGTTTTCTTATCCTGTGCCTGCCAGTAGACGTAATCCTCCCATGCAGCGTCGAACCATATTTTCAGCATTTATTCTACCTCTATAAGCTCGTGCGCTGTGCCTTTGCCTGAATCGAGGGCTTCGGCTCCGCGTTTTAGATATGCCATGTTGGCATCGGAATAAAACGGGTCAACCGATACCTCGAACGGAATACGCTTTTCACGGCTCATTTTCTTTGCGAAAATGGTGAACGCGGTCGTCATGCTCAGGCCAAGATCCTGACAGGTCTGTTCCATACTGTGTTTCAATGAATCATCCATACGAATGGTGACCATGGTTTGAGCCATTACTATCACTCCTTTCATTTAGAATATTATAAACTTATGTATAGCCAAAAGCAATACACTGTATATATTATAGTATGGCGATATTGCGAAAAACATACCAACATATCAAAAACAATATACATAAAATTAAAATATACATTGACAGGCGAGGTATAGCGAAGTATACTGTATCCTGCAACGGCGAGGTAAGGAGGCGAAAACATTGTCCATTGCATCGGATATAATTCGGGGCCATACGGACGCTATCATACTTGCGCGGCTAAGCGCGGGGGATAGCTACGGATACGAGATAAATAAGGCCATTTTGCGCAAAACCAACGGCAGGTATGAGCTGAAGGAAGCTACGCTGTATACGGCGTTCAAGCGGCTGGAAGAATCCGGCAGCATAACGTCATATTGGGGGAACGAGGCCACGGGCGCGCGCAGGCGGTATTACGCCATAACGGAACAGGGCAGGAAGAATTACGAGGCGCTGCTTGAAGAATGGAAGGACGCACGCGCCATGATAGACGAATTGACGAATAAGGAAGGGTATTAAAAAATGGAAAACATAAACGAGTATAGGATAAGGCAGCATATTGAGCAGCTGTTTGCTACCGCGCCGACCACGGCGCAGGCATACAACATGCGCGAAGAAATGATAATGAACACGATAGAGCGCTACCATGACGGCATAGCCAAGGGCTATACACCGGAGCAGGCATATGCTGCGGCGATAGGCGGGATAGGCGACGTGAGTGAGCTTATAAAAAGCCTTGGCGGCGGGGAGCAGAATGCGCAGAATGCGCCCCAGCAGCCCGCTCAGCCCGTTCAGCAGCCGCAGAAAAAGAGCAATGTGGGCAAAGTGATAGCGATAATCGCGGCCGTACTTTGCGGCACGGTGCTGCTGATCACGATAGTAGGCTGCATTGCCGGCGTCAGCATAATAAAGAGCATAACCGGCAAGGATGGCTTAGTTTCCAACATATTTGGCTATGCCGTAGAAAAAGGCGTGGAATACAGCTTTGGCGATGACGATACGGGCTTCAACAACGCATATGCCAGTTCCAATTCATATTCTATAGCGGCGGACGGCATAGATAAGATCCGCGTGGAATGGATAAACGGTCTTGTACGGGTGCAGCCTTATGAAGGAACGGACATAAAGCTGGACGAGATGAGCAACATTGATATAAGCGAAGAATACGCTCTGCGCTATAAAATAGCCGATGGCAAGCTTACGGTGCGTTTCTGCAAAAAGCATACATGGTACGGCGTAGATACATCCATGCTTAACCTGGACGAAATAGTAAAGCCGAAAGAGCTTGTTGTAAGCGTGCCGCGGGACATGCTTGAGTCAGGTGAACTGGACATACAGCTTGACGGCGTATCTAACGATACCTATATTATAGGCGCTAAGCTCAACGAGCTGAATGTGAACGGCATATCGGGCAGCATAGGCATTGAAAACGTTTCAGCCAAGGAAATAGATTTGGACACCGTATCCGGACTTATAAGCGCAACCTACTGCGCGGCCGATGCGATAAAGGTAGTGTCCATATCTGGAGACATAACAGTAGACGGCGGCTTTGGCAATGCCCAACTTGATTCAACCTCCGGCACGGTATGGTTTAGGGACGGAAGCGACGGAATAAAGGAACTTAAAATAGGCACGGTTTCCGGCGATGTTATAATGCAGCTGCCCCAAGGCGCCGGATTCAACATGAAGGTATCGACCGTCTCCGGCGATGTGAGCAGCGTGTTCGGACTGACCAAAAACGGCTCAAACTATGTCTATGGCGATGCATCTGCAGATTTTGACATAGATACCGTTTCCGGCGATATAACGATTCAGGAGAGGTAAAACTCGCACGTCGCACCACTATTTTCCTGCGAATGAAATTTAGGTGTTGCATTAAGCGCGGATTTGTTGTAGAATATATCTCGCGCCGGGGATGTAGCCCAGCTGGTTAGAGCGCTTCGCTCACATCGAAGAGGTCGGGGGTTCGAGCCCCTCCATCCCCACCAAACAGAAAGCCTATGCAGAGCATGGGCTTTTTTTTGTGGAAAACTGCCAAGATTTCTGCACTATACGGCTGCGAAGAGGACGAAACATATAATCGCAGAAACATGCGAGAACGTCTTGCTTTTTCTGAAGGACAGTGTTATAATGGTTAGCAGCGACTAACGCGGAATGAATGAAAGAGAAAGGAAGAAGAATGGATGAGCCTTCTATATAGCATATTAAAACCAATCGTAAAGACGGTGGTGAAGGGCAGTTCCCTTCACAAAGAGGAGTCCTATGAGGAGTTTAAGCAGGCATCCTATGACATCCAGCGAAAATTCAAGTTTTCTCTTCCGAAAATCAAGGGATTTGAGTTTCGGGACGAAATGATGGACGGATTTCACGTCATCGTGGGAAAAAAGACCGGAACCAAGCCGGATCGCGCGGTTGTGTACTTCCCCGGCGGTGGATCGAGGCGATGGCAGCTTCCGTATAGGGGGTCTATCAGGAATTATATTGAGGGAACAGGAGCGGAGCTCTGGATACCGCTTTATCCGCTGCTGCCGGACTATGATCTTATGGACGAAACGGAGTTTACTATTCGACTGCATGAGAAGATGCTGAAAAGGTTTCCTGCGGAGAACATCGTCTGGCTTGGAATTTCCGGCGGCGCGGATGTCCTGATGCAGGCAGGACGGCACATGGTTAAAAAATATCCAGAGCTTCCCATGCCGGGACTGATGCTACCCGTTTCTGTGTCAGGACTATTGATGAGCGAGGATGCGAAAACGCGGATGAGAGGGATTGATTCCCGCGATCCGATCCTCCACTGGGATATGTTTGAGACGATGGTAAAGTATTATAACCCGAACGGAGATCTTCCGCAGTACATTCTCGGCAAGGCGGATGAGGACGATTACACAGGCTTCCCTAAAATCATCATGTACTTTGGCGGAGATGAGGTTTTTGCCGGAATCGCGCCGGATTATGAAAAATCCTTCATCCGCTGCGGGGTGAAGGATTATGAGATCAAAATAAAAGAGGGTATGCCGCACGCTTATCCAGTGTTCACGTTCCTGAAAGAAGGGCGCGAGGGCGAGAGGGAGATTATAGCGGACATCAATCGCTATTTTGAAAGTCG
>CAVDFM010000120.1:0-6243 GCA_963608365.1 bacterium
GACGTTAAGCAGGAGCGCATGGAATCCGCCGCCTGCCCAAGCTGTGGCACGAATGTTGTGTTCAAAAAGTCGCAGAAAACAGTAACTTGTCCGGACTGCAAGCGCAAATTCGACCCCATGGAGGAATTTACAAAGCAAACGCGCGTAAGCTGCCCGCAATGCGGCTGCGGCATAGGCGTGAGCAAAAGATCCGGCGCGGGTGCGGAGGCTGAATGTCCCCTGTGCGGGTTCCGCTTTAATGCTCAGGCGGAGCTAGAACGCGCAAAGCTGGTGCGGGACAATATATTAAGCGTTATAAAATACGAAGGGGACAATTCCACATTCGTTTGGAAGCACCCGGTAGAGAATTTCTATTGCGGCTCCAAGCTTATCGTGCATGAATCGCAGGAGGCGCTGTTCCTGCTCAACGGCAAAGCGCTTGACCTTCTCGGCCCCGGCGAGCATATACTTGAAACGCAGCGGCTGCCCCTGCTGAACAAGGTGCAGTCCCTGCCCACAGGCGGCGCAAATCCATTCCACGCGGAAGTATACTTCATAAACAAAGCAATGCAAATGGACCTTAAATGGGGCACAAGCTCCCGCGTAAGGTTTATTGACCCCATCACGCAGATACCGCTGGACATTGGCGCAAGCGGCGAAATGAACCTGATGGTCAGCGACGCGCGCAAGCTGATAGTTAAGCTTGTTGGCACAACCGGCGGACTTGTCGGCAACAAGGCCGAGCTTTCCGGCGACGGAGCGCGGGCGGTAAAATCGCTGCAAACGGCGTTCCGCGGCATGATGAACATGGAGATACGCTCCTTCCTTGGCAGCGTTATAAAGGAACAGAAGCTGAACATTCTTGGAATAGACGCGCACACGGCCGAGCTTAGCGAAGCTTTGCGCCTGCGCATTGCCCCCGGCTTTGAAGAATACGGCCTTGATCTGCACAATTTCTATATAACCTCCGTCTCCCTGCCGGAGGACGATAAGAACTTCCAAAGCATAAGGCAGCTGCTGGCGGACGCATACATCAAGGTACACGAGCAGCAGATAGCGGCGGACATAGAGAAGGCTAAGCGCGGCGTTGAACTGGAGAAAAAGCAGACTGAGCTCGACTCCATGCGTTACGATGCTGAGATCAGCCGCACAAAAGCGGAAGCCGAAGCCGCCGCAAGACGCGCCATCGGACAGGCAGATGCGGAAGTTATGCGCGCCCAGGGATACACCCAGCGCGACGTTATACAGGCGGAGGTGCAGAAGGCATATGCCGAAGGCCTTGGCAAAATAGGCAGCGCACCATCATCGGGCGGCGGCAGCGCGTCCGGCGGCATTGCAGGCGAAATGGTGGGCCTGATGGTAGGCATGAAGACGGCTGAAGCCATGGGCGGCATAATGCAGGGCATGAACCCCACCGGCGGCGCCAACACGCTCAAAGCGGAACCCGCAGCCGAAAACGGATGGACATGCTCCTGCGGGCATACAGGCAACCGCGGCAAGTTCTGTGAAGAGTGCGGCAACCCCAAGCCCGAAAGCTGGGACTGCTCCTGCGGACACAAGGGCAACCGCGGCAAGTTCTGCGAAGAATGCGGCAACCCCAAGCCCGAAAGCTGGGACTGCCCCTGTGGGCACAAGGGCAACCGCGGCAAGTGCTGCGAAGAGTGCGGCAAGCCCAGGCCCGAAAGCGCATGGACATGTTCCTGCGGACACGCCGGTAACCACGGCAAATGCTGCGAAGAATGCGGCAAGCCGCGTTCATAATAAACAGGATCTGACTTGGAGGGTATAACAATGGAAAATAAGAAAAGCACTCTGCCTTTGGCGGCATTCATAATTTGCCTGGTCACATACAATGCGGCGTTGTTCGTAATAGCAGGCTTTGACCACGGCGCGGCGTTTTACACAAGCTATGCATTCATGCTGCTTGCGTTCGCATCAATAATATTTGCCGCGGTAATGATGAAAAAGCGCGGCATGGGCATGAAGGACATATTGCTGGGCTATCCGCTCATAAAGCACTGCACCATATATTTTATAGCGGAGCTTGTAGTATCGGTAATATTCATGCTGCTGGACGCTAAGGTGGGCTTTGCCGCGCCGTTTGCGGTGCAGCTGATAATGCTGTGCGTACATCTTATGTTTGCTCTTTCCTGCCTGATAGCGCGGGACAAAATAGAGGAAATGCGCACGCAGGTAAACGACAGCACGCTGTTCATAAGCATGCTGAAGGTTGACGCGGACGCGCTGGTGCTGCGCGCCAAGGAGCACGAGGTGAAGGAAGCATACAAAAAGCTTTCCGAGGAAATACGCTTCAGCGATCCCGTGAGCAGCAACCCCCTGTTCCCCACGGAGCAGGAAATTTCCGCCAAAATGACTGCCGCGCGCGAGTGCATAGCCACCGATGCGGACAAGGCCCTTGCCCTGTGCGCAGAGATGAGCACGCTGCTTAAAATACGCAACGAAATGTGCAAAACAGTAAAATAAGGAGGAACGGACAATGCAGGCATTAAAGTGCAAAATTTGCGGCGGAGATCTTAAAGTTACCGAGGGCAGCCATATTTGCGAATGCGAATACTGCGGCTCCATTATAGCCCTGCCTTCGCTTACGGATAAAAAGACCCAGCTTTACAATAAGGCTACCCAGTTCCGCCTTTCTTTCGATTTTGATAAGGCCATAGGCCTTTTCAACGTTGCCCTGGCGGAGGACGCCACGGACGCGGAAATATACTGGTCGCTGGTGCTTTGCAAATACGGCGTGGCCTATGTGCGCGACATGAACACGGGCGCCATGCAGCCAACCTGCAACCGCATGCAGTACACGTCCATATACGGCGACCCGGACTACAACCACGCCCTTGAGTACGCCTCTCCCGAAGCGGCGGATCTATACCGCGCAGAGGCGAAAAAGATAGACTCCATCCAGCGGGGCATGCTTGACGTATCCTCAAAGCAGAATCCGTTCGACGTGTTCATATGCTATAAGCGCAGCGATGCATCGGGCGACCGCACGCGGGACAGCCTGATTGCGGAAAAAATTTACAAGGCGCTCACGCAGGAAGGCTACCGCGTGTTCTTCGCCGAAAGGACGCTGGAGGACAAACTGGGCGTGCAGTTTGAGCCGTATATTTTCTCGGCGCTAAACAGCGCGCGCATAATGATAGCCGTAGGCACAAGCGCGGCGAATCTCAACTCCCCGTGGGTAAAGAACGAATGGAGCCGCTTCCTTGCGCTGTGCGCGCACGACTCAAAGCGCGTTTTCATCCCCGCATACGAAGGCATGGACCCTGCCGATTTCCCGCAGGAGTTCAGCGGCACGCAGGGGCAGGACATGACCAAGATATCCGCCATATCCGATATTACGCACGGCGTTAGCAACATACTGGGTCACCGCAGCGGCGGGGCTGCCCCCGGGGTTTTGATACCGCAGAAGGACAGGTTCCTTGAGCGCGGCTTACAGCGCCTTACAGACGGCAAAATGAGCGACGCCCGCGGCTATTTTGAAAAGCATCTGGACAGCTATCCGGACGATTACCGCGCCTGGTGGGGCCTTGTACGCGCGGAAACGGACGACCTGAAGGCTATCCCTTACGACACCGGTACGCATTACTTTGACGAAACCGAGCTGTACTCCAACTACACCCGCGCAATAAATTACGCGCCGGACAGCGAGCGCAGCACCCTGAGCGAGCAATTTGAGCAAATGAGGAACCGCGACATAAAGAGCGCGGAAAACAAGCTTGCTCCCCTGCTTGGGCAGAAGAATAAGATGAGCGAAAACCTGAAGCAGCTTTCCGAAAAAGCATCGAAGCTGCAATTTGAGCTCAATAATAAAAAGATCGAGAGCGATGCAATAAGCCAAAAGGTCACGAAAGGCGCAAACATGGCCCCCGTGCCAAAGTTTATCAAGGTCCTCATAGTGCTCGCGCTGCTCTATAGCGTGCCGCTTCTGCTCATATATGTTCCGAGGAGCGGCCTCGATATGTTCTTTAACGACCCCGAAATGGGATTTGTTCTGCTCATTTGCATAGTAGTGCTCATAATATGCCTTATTGTGGTTCTCAATCGCAAGGGCAAAAAGCGTGCAGCGGAACGCCTTGAGGCGACCGCCAAGTCACTTGCCGAAAAGGTAAATGCCCTGGAAACCGAACTGAAGAACGCCGAGAGGAGCGTTGCCACCGCCTCTAACGAGCTGAACCGGTTCGATACCCGCGTTTCCGCCGCCCAAAAAGAGCTGGATTGGTATAAAGGAATGGTGAAGTAAAGCATGATAACATTAAAGTGCAAAATTTGCGGCGGGGATCTGGCAATAGAGGAAGGCAGCCACATTTGCGAATGCGAATACTGCGGCACAAGGCAAACCTTGCCAAGCGTGGATAGCGACATACGGGCAAACGCCTTCAACCGGGCGAACCATTTCCGTATGCAGAAGGAGTTTGATAAGGCCATCGCCACATATGAGCGGCTGCTCAATGACGACGATACGGACGCGGAAGCGCACTGGGGCGCGGCGCTGTCCAGATACGGCATAGAATACGTTGAGGACCCGACCACGCACGAGCGCATACCCACATGCCACCGGTTGCAGATAACGTCCATACTGGCCGACGCGGACTGCAAGGCGGCCATAGAGAACGCGCCTGACGCGGCTACGCGCGCCCTTTATGAAAACGAGGCGCACCACATAGCGGACATTCAGAAGGGCATACTGGCCATCTCCGCGAACGAGAAGCCGTATGACATATTCATATGCTATAAGGAAGCGGATGCATCCGGCAAGAGAACGCAGGACAGCGCGATAGCGCAGGATATTTACTATCAGCTTGTGCAGGAGGGCTACCGCGTATTCTTCAGCCGCATAACGCTGGAGGATAAGCTTGGCCGCGAATACGAGCCATATATATTCGCCGCGCTCAACAGCGCGCGTGTAATGCTGGTCATCGGCACAAAGCCGGAGCATTTCAACGCCGTATGGGTGAAGAACGAGTGGAGCCGATATCTTGAGCTTATGCGCCAAGACCGCAGCCGCCTGCTTATACCCTGCTACAGGGACATGGATGCATACGACATACCGGATGAGCTTTCCATGCTGCAAAGCCAGGATATGGGCCGCGTGGGCTTTATACCGGACCTTGTGCGCAACATAAAAAAGATAATAGCGAAGGGCGAGCCTAAGCAAATCCCGCCAAAGCCAGCACCCGCCACCGGCGGCGACAATGTTTCCGCCCTGCTCAAGCGCATATCCATATTCCTTGGCGACGGCGACTGGGCTAAGGCCGACGAATACTGCGAACGCGTGCTGGATATGGATCCCGAATGTGCAGAGGCGTATTTGGGTAAGTTGATGGTGAAAGAAAGGGTCACGGAAATAGCCAACTTAAAGTATTGCTATACACCTTTCGACAGTTCAGATAACTACAAGAAAATAAAAAGATTCGGCGATGACAAGCTTTTAAATAAGCTTAATGAATACTTGGATCATATATATATAAGAAACGAGCAGCAGCGACTGACAGGCCTTTACAATACCGCACTTAAAGCAATGGAAAAAGCCAGCACCGAGCAAGCATGTAAGGATGCGGCGCAGCTATTCCAAAACATTCTTGATTTCAAGGATTCTGCCGCACTGTCAAAAGAGTGCCTTGAAAAGGCTGAATTTTGCCGCAAGGATGCAATATATATATCAGCAAAGCGTCAAATGGCCAGTGAAAGCATTGCTGGTTATGAAGCCGCAGTAAAGATGTTTCAAGATATTCCTTTATTCAAAGATGCTGACGAACTGATTGCTGTTTGTAACAAGAAAAAAGCCGAGGAGATTGCTCAAAAAGATGCAGTTTACAACTCTGCAAAGTATCATATGTCCGTTGGAAATATAAACAGCTATGAATATGCAATAAATCTCTTTAGGAGCATTCCGCTATGGAGGGATGTTAACGAACAAATTATCATCTGCAATGAAGAAATAGCGAAGCTCAAAGCTAAAGCAGAGGCCAAACGATTAGAAGCTGAGCGAAGGTCAAAAGAACAAAGGATTGCTGCTATAGCGGCTGCGAAAAAGCGTAAAGAAAGCATGTTAATATTAGCATGTATCTGCATTGTGTTTGCAATCGTACTTACAACAGTAATCATTCCAAATTGCAAATATAATGCAGCTGTTTCATTGATAGACGATGGTGAATTCGTTGAGGCATATGACAATCTGATTGCATTGAACGGTTATAAAAAAAAAAAAAAAAAAGCGGCTGACATATTTGAGCAGTATAAAGC
>CAVDFM010000121.1:0-6190 GCA_963608365.1 bacterium
GGTCAGGACTATACTATTCTTTCTGAAAAAGCAGAACTGACCATTGAGAATATAAAGGCCGGAAAGCGCACCGTAGTCTGCACGGCGACTGCCGATGATTACAGCATATCCGCCAAGCTTGTGCTTACGGCAGCAGGGGAGAAGGAGTCGCAGAACTTCACGCTTAACGTATCCAAGACTACCGTTGGCATACGCGAAAAGATACTTCCGCTGCTTTCCGTTGAAGGTATCAAGGAAGATGCTGTCATAACGTATTACCTGATGAACGGCACTTCTCCCGCCCCTGAAAGCGATACGGTTATAGACGAGAACTTTGCGTTCGCTCAGACTGGAATCAGCTACATATATGCCTATGCCGCAGAGACGGATAACTATGCGGCAACGATCTCTGCACCGGTTTCGGTGGCCGTCACGCCGCACGCCGACCACTGCATCTGCGGCGGTACGTTCAATCACACCCATGAAAACGTGGAATGGCAGGCGTGGGACGGCAAGAGCGCAATTAAATATGAACAGAAATGGGTTCAGGTCAGCGAAAACACTAAACAGGGCCGTTATGTTGCTTATGTCTATCTGACCGGCAATGTGTCAGCCAATCTGACAGTTGAGCCGAAGCAGATCCTGTATCTGTGCCTGAATGGCTACAGCTTTACCTGTGCCGATTCGTCCCAGCCGGCCATCACGCTGACAGGCGAGGATGGCAAGCTTGCGGAGCTGGATCTGTGCGACTGCGTTGGCACAGGTACGCTCGGCGGCTCCAAGGTTAGCGGCGGCAGCATAAATGCCGCAGAGTATGCGAACGTCAATTTCTATAGCGGCACGCTGACGGGCAACAACATTTCCGGAGACGGCGGTGCCGTGGTTGTCAAAGGAAATTGCAGCTTTACGATGTATGGCGGCGCAATCACCGGCAACACGGCTACCGGCAACGGCGGCGGTATTTCTGCTTCCGACTCTTGGAACGCCGGCACGGTCATAATTAACGGCGGTGTCATTTCCAATAACCGCGCTGCCAACGGCGGCGGTATCTATGCCGCAAGCAGAACACATTTTCATCTCAACGGCGGCGAGATCATCAACAACACCGCCACAGGGGATGGTGGCGGCGTTTACTGCAGCGGCCTTTATAGCAACGCAGACGGACGCTGCGAGTTCTACGGTAGTACGATCTCCGGCAACACGGCCCAACGTGGCGGCGGCGCGTTTGTCAGCGTCTGCTACATCGGTTACCGTAACTGCCGCATTACCGGCAATACCGCCACCGAAGCGGGCGGCGGCCTCTATCTTGTACCGTTTGCGTCTGAAAAGATAATATACATAGGCAACGTGTATGGAGGCGGCGGCGAGATCGCTCCGTATATCTATGACAACACGGTCAATTCCGCCCAGAACAACCTCTATCTCAGCGATCCGGACACGCAGATCAAATTTACCGCCCGCATAAACACGGACGCAGATGCAAAGCTCGGCGTCTACTTCACCGGCATCACCCAAAACGGCGCGTCTGTCCTTTTGAATTATCTGCAAATTAATTCGGAGTCTCGGGCGAAGCCATACCACGAGCGCATCTTCTGCGATAACCCGGATTATGGGCGGTTGGAGATACGAGAAGATAAGCCCTATTATAATCTGTATCTTATCAACACCGGCGATGAAGTCACGATTACGTTTGATCCCAACGGCGGTACGCTGAATACGGGAGACGAGACAAAGACCGTACAGCATAATGGTACCTACGGCGAAATGCCTACGCCTGTTCGTTATGGCTATCAATTTGACGGTTGGTATACTGAAAAGGACGGCGGCAGCAAGGTGGACGCAAACACCTCTGTGACAACAAAAGAAGCGCATACGCTTCATGCCCGTTGGTCGGAGGCTAAGTACAATATAACCCTTGACCCCAACGGAGGCACTCTTGCTAATACCACCTATGAAGTGACTTATAACAATCCTTATGGCGAATTGCCAACGCCCAATCGCGCAGGGTATGACTTTGACGGCTGGTTCACCGAAAAAGACGACGGCACTAAAGTTGAAGCGAGTACAGTTGTAACTGCTGTTGAGCCGCATACGCTTTACGCGCATTGGACGGCGCACGAGCATTGCATCTGCGGCGGCAGCATAAATACGGGCGACCATACTGCGCATATCAATGCTGCGTTCTCCGCGTGGAATGGCGCGGACGCCATTTCGTACACCAACAAAACCGCCTACGTTTATCTGGGGCAGAATGCTACCATTAGCAGCAATCTGGTTGTAGACGGCACTACGCTTTACCTGTGCCTGAACGGTAAAACCATCGCCAGCAACGGCACAAGCAAGATTCAGGTCAAAAACGGCGGACGGATTGTGATTTGCGACTGCAAGGGCGGCGGTACTATAAAAGGCGCAACCAGCGGCTGGGGCGGCGCTTGCATATACCTCTACAACAGCACTTTAGATATTTTCGGCGGCAAGATAACCGGCGGTAAAGTCAGCGGTAATGGAGGTGGCGGCGCAATAGCGCTTGACGACAGCAAGTGCGTTGTGAACATGTACGACGGCGAGATCTCTGGTAATAACGGCAAAAAGTCCGGTGGTGCTATATTCCTAAACAGCGCTGACAAAAAAGGCGGCACCGTGAATATATACGGCGGCCTTATCGCCAACAACACCGCGAACAATGGCGGCGTGATCTACTCCGCATGCGGCGGTACAATCAATCTGGTTGGCGGCGAGATTTCCGGCAACAACGCAGGCAACGGCGGCGTAGTCTACGCTACATCCGGCGGTACGGTCAATTTGGTAGGCGGCACAATCTCCGGCAACAATGCCACCAATGGCGACGGTGGCGTCATTAATATGGCGGGCGGTACGGTCACAATCTCCGGCACAAAGCTTATCAACAATACTGCCAGCCGCTACGGCGGTGCGGTCTATCTTTACAATGGCGTAACGGCGACCATGACCGGCGGCGAGATAAGCAACAATAAAGCCAATTCAGAGGGCGGCGCGGTGCATGTATTCGGCACCTCCACGTTAAATCTCTCAGGCGGTACTATCAGCGGAAACTCCTCGGGTGATGGCGGCGCTATCTACCTTAATCGCGAACCGTCCGTACTGAATATGTCCGGCGGCGTTATCAGCGGCAACAAAGCTACCGGTAACGGCGGCGCGGTGTATATTTACCGCAGCGGTTCGGTCTGTAACCTCTCCGGCGGCACTATTGAAAACAATACTGCCAAGAGCGGCGGCGGAATATACGTCAACCCCAGCAATAACGGGCAGCTAAAAATAAGCGGCAGTCCCGTTGTAAAGGGCAACACTGTTTCAGGCGCTGCGAACAACGTATATCTGCCTTCCGGCAAAAAGCTGAGCATAAACGCCGCCATGAGCAGCGGCGCATCCGTCGGCATCACTACCGAAAGCA
The DNA here is from genome assembly GCA_963608365.1 of bacterium. Classification (GTDB taxonomy): domain Bacteria; phylum Bacillota; class Clostridia; order Christensenellales; family CAG-138; genus Phil1. Next base: position 3,410 of record CAVDFM010000121.1, read on the forward strand.
AGAATTATCCCGTGGTATTCTCCGGCAAGTATGGTCAGGACTATTCAGATTACTTCTTTGCTGATGCCGCTGATGCCCACGTGAACTATAATGCAAACATGGAACTTGAGCTTGCGGCGGGAGCAAAGAAATACAATATATATGTCCTTACGGATGACAACGGCACCGCAACGGTAAACGCTTCTTCAGCAACGGCAGGCACAACGATACAGCTTACCGCAACGCCCAACTACGGCTATCATTTCAAAGAGTGGCAGATCGTAAGTGGCAATGCCGAAGTATCCAACAATAAGTTTATCATGCCGGCCGGCAACGTGACTGTGAAGCCAATATTCGAGGCGCACAGCTTTACGGAAGAGCACGTAGAGGAGCAGTACAAGAAATCCTCAGCGGACTGCACGCACAACGATGTTTACTATAAGACCTGCTCCTGCGGCGCGGTAAGCACTACCGAAACATTCGAAGTGCCTGGCACAGCGCTTAACCATGACTGGGCCGAAGCGACTTGTACCGAACCCAAGACCTGCCGGCGTGAAGGCTGCGGCGCGACCGACGGCAATCCGCTGGGCCATGACTTGCCTAACGATTGGAGTAAGGACGAAAATAAGCATTGGCATGAATGCGAACGCTGCCACTCCAAGGAGGACGAGGGAGATCATGAATACGGCGACGATAACATATGCGATATCTGCGGATACGACAAGACCGTGCCGCATACACATAATCTAACGCTTGTTTCCGCCAACGACGCTACCTGTACCAAGGATGGCAACAGTGCCTACTATGCCTGCGACGGCTGCGATATGTGGTTCGAGGATGCTAATGGCAGCATAGAGATAACCGACAAAACAACTGTCATAATCCCAGCTACCGGCCACGCGCCTTCCGAAAGCTGGAAATTCGATAAGGCAGACCATTGGAAGGACTGCATAAACTCAGGCTGCGGAGCAATTATAGAAGGTAGCAAGGCTGCGCATACTGAAAGCGGCTGGATAATAGACACCGCACCCACTTACTTTAAGAGCGGAACGCAGCACAAGGAATGCACGGTTTGCCATTATGTTACGGCAGTTGGCTTTATACCGGCAAAGGGCGGCGATGTAGAACCGAGCGACCCGTCCGGCTGGACGCCTAACCCCAACCTGCCCGCTACCGGCGACGACAATACTGCGTTCATTTGGATAGCGCTGCTGCTCATATGCGCATCCACGGCCGCCGGAACCGTTATTTACGGCAGAAGGAAAAAGCAAAGGTAAGATTCTGAATCAAACCAACAGCTAACACTAACATCCGCTCTGATGAACACGTCAGGGCGGATGATTTATTTTCCTTGACATTCCGCCCGACAATTTGTACCCTTTAATCGTATAATCTTATGGAGAGGGAGGCGAAGCCATGCAGGGAGATTTTGAAGCATTCTACCTTAGGCACGTTAAGGCTATCTACCGCGTTTGCTATGCCTTTATGAAAAATGCACAAGATGCGGAGGACTGCACGGAGGATACATTCGTGCGGGCAATGACCAACGATGTTACTTTCGAGAATGAGCGTCATGAACGCTCCTGGCTGACGACTACCGCAATGAACATCTGTAAGGATAAGCTGAAGCATTGGTGGCGGCAGAAGGTGACGCTCATAGATGAAGAAATAGAACAAACCATTGCCGCGGAAGCTGATAACAAAAGCGAAGTCGTAAACGCCGTTATGGCTTTACCGATAAAATATAAAGAGGTAGTTTGGCTGCACTACTACGAAGGCTACCAAACCGATGAAATAGCGGCTATGCTGAAAAGGCCAGCATCCACGGTGCGTAACCAGCTGCGCGACGCACGCGCAAAGCTTAAACTCAGCCTAGGAGGTGAGGAAGCGTGAACGAAAACGAAATAAAGAAGGCATTTGATGAGATAGAGCCAGATGAAAGCGCTAATGAGCGCATGTATGCTAACATACTGAAAAAGGCGGCAGAACACAAAGAAATCAGCGCCGAAGTCGCGCCGCAGAAGCGCAGGAGTCTTCCCGCATGGCAGCGCTGGGGCAGGTTAGCCGCATGCGTTGCAGCAGCGGTAGTGATAGGCATTATGCTTCCGCGCATCACAAAACAACTGGTAGTAGATGACCCGCCGCTGCTTGGCGTTTCACCCTTTGAGGATGTGTCTGGCTCGGAGGATTTTGAAAAGCTTGGGTTCTGCATATATGCTCCGGAAGGGGCGAAGGATATGTACTATTGCATATATGACGGCGAAATTGCCCGCATTGACTTTACTTTGAACGGCCATGAATACACATATGAGGCCGCAAAGCTCAGCGGCAACTTTTCCCGTGCGGACGGCGAAGCAATAGGCAGCGCATCGCTGAACGCCGAATATAACGCCGTTCTCGACAGGCTTTCTCCTGAAAGCTGGCGTGCGCATTGGGAGAAGGACGGCATAAGCTTTTACCTTACTAACTTTGACAGTGCAAGCGAAGAAGCTATCAGCGAAACGGCAAGGCTGCTGATGCAGTAAAACATGTGTTTGAATCGGGGAGAAAAATTCTCTCCGATTTTTTTATTTTCTTACCGACATTTCGCCTTGCCCATTCGTATGGATATATGGACGGGCAAAAAGGGGTATTTCGCGTACGGTCGTGCCGCCGAACGCTCATCCGCATAAATATTGCATTAAAAGGAGCATATAACCATGAAACGTATTTTTTCAATCGTACTTGCCATAGTGATGGCGCTTGCCCTCGCGGCCTGCGGAAACAACACCAACAATAATAATAACTCAAACGACGCTAAAG
>CAVDFM010000122.1:0-3722 GCA_963608365.1 bacterium
GTGCCTTAATGGAACTACTGCCAAGTGGAGAATGTACCATCGACGATGTTGCAAAGAAGCTTGGATATAGCAAACGCTCTTTGCAGCGCAAATTGCAGGAGGAAGATACCAATTTTCAAAAGCAGCTCAACTATACACGGGAGCTGCTGGCAAAAACCTATCTTGCCAATACCGATACGACCGCCGAAGATATTGCGTTCTTGCTTGGGTATCAGGAGATAGGGTCGTTTCTTCGGGCGTTCACCGTCTGGACGGGTCAGACAGTAAGTGAGTATAGAAATGCAGCGAGATAGAAACTCATTTTAAGATATTTTTTATATGCAACGCTCCTCCATATGGGGGAGCGTTTTTGTATGCCCGCCTTATGCGGCGATGAGCGCAAGGCAGATGTTTGCGATTATGAGCGCATGCAGCACAACGTGGTAAAGATCGGGCACAAGGCGCGTGTCGCTTGCGGGGAAAATGCGTATCGTGTTGCGGAAGCATTGGTTGTAGCCGTTCAGCTTCTTTTCTGATGCGCCGAATATGGTGTAATACCAATGGCAGAAGAACTGAACCGTTATCCAGAACAGCAGCACCGCGAACAGCGCCCATTTGCCTATTTTAGGCACTATCCAGAACAGCGCTATGCCAAGCGTATACAGGCACAGCATGAAGAACTTCGCGCTTTTTATGCCCATGCCGTCAACAAGCACGCGGCCGCGTATTTTGTATGTGCATATGCAGCCGAAAAACCACGCGAACAGCACGGCCTGGGCAATTATAATTGCTATTTTCATAATGATGCTTCTTTCTTATTGCTCCACGGCGAACATGTTAAGCTGCCGTATCAGCTTCATGTCCCGGCGGGAAAGTATCAGCTTTTCCATAAGCGCATCGTCGATGGTCAGCGGCACGGGGGAGAGTATGCACTTTATGCTTATAGGCAGCATTGGGTAGCGCGAAATGCCCGTAAGCATGCCCTGCACCTGCTCCACGCGGTCTATGGGGTTAACGGCGCAGAGCGAAGTATGCTCCATGCGGTTGGTTTGGTTGTCCAGCGAAAAGTTCGTTACCGCGTCGAAGTACTCCGCCGTGCCGTAATAGAGCGAGCGGCAGGAGGAAAGCGCGTCGTCGTCAAAGCTTGGCACGTCCAAATAGAAAACCGCCGTGCATGGCTCCGTGGCCCGGTCCAGCTGAAGCACGTTCTTTACGCAGCGGCCTATGCGCCCATCGTAAAAGTAAACGTATATGCGGCTCTGCTGGAAGAACGCGCAGGATTCGCCGTGCGCCTCGCCGTGTGAAAACGTGCGCTGGTCAAGCAGCTGCTCTATGCGTATGTCAAGCGCGGCGGCGATGTCGTAAAGCGTTTCAACGTCTATTGCAATGTCCCCAGTTTCATATTTTGAAAGGGTGGCTTTGCTCTTGTGTATCATTGCGCTCAGCTGAATAAGCGTCAGCTTCTTTGCCCGGCGGTAAAGCCGTATCCTCGCGCCGACGCGCGCGTTTATCCCTTCCATACAGATCCCCTCCGTATAATTGCACATAAAAGTTTCGTATAAATTAACTTTATGCGCTTTTGACGGCAAATTTATGCCGCAGCGTGGTATATTATACCGCTGATATATAAATAATTCTACTGTGAGTAAACAAATTCCTGCATGAGTTTCGCCAAACGAAAAGTATATTATTTGCGCCGAAGCCCGATTGAAATGTATCCTAACAAAGAACGCAGATCCCCTAATTTAGCGATATTCAGCGGAGGGTGCTATTTTATGCAGAAAAACGCAAAGAGTTCATTGAAGGATGTTATAGTTGTAGGCTTTGCCATGTTCGCCATATTCTTCGGCGCGGGCAACCTTATTTTCCCGCCGTACCTTGGCATGGTATCCGGTCAGGAATGGTTCAAGGGCTTCCTGTGCTTCATGATAGCTGACGCGGGCCTTGCCATAATGACCGTGCTTGCCATGATACGCTATGACGGCACGGTATGGAGCATGCTCAAGCGGCTCCATAAGCCCGCTGCCGCCGTGCTTGCCACGATAGCCATGCTGTGCGTGGGGCCGCTGCTTTGCATACCGCGCACCTGCGCCACCACGTTCGAAATGGGCGTGCTGCCGCTGTTCCCCGAATGTAGCCCGTGGCTTTTCGGCGCGCTGTTCTTCGGCGCGGTGTTCATACTCACCGTAAGGCCCAGCGCCGTTATTGACATAATAGGCAAATTCCTCACGCCCGCGCTGCTTTTGACGCTCGCTGTGCTGTTCGTGAAGGGCATTATCCACCCCATAGGCACCATAAGCACCGCCGCGCCCGCCGTAAACGTTGCGCAGGAGGGGCTGCTTGCGGGCTACCAAACAATGGATGTTTTCGGCGCGCTTGCCATAACGCTTGTGGTCGTGAACACGGTCAAAGACAAGGGCTATAATGAAGAAAAGCTTCGCTTCAGCGTAATATCAAAATCCAGCATAGTTGCCGCGCTTGGGCTGTTCTTCGTGTACTGCGCGCTCAGCTTCCTCGGCGCAACGTCGTCCGAGCTTGAACTTGGCGCGGTGAATCAGGCCGGCCTTGTTGTGACCATAACCGAAATGCTGCTGCAGCGCTTCGGCGTGGTGCTGCTGGCGGTGATAGTGCTTTTCGCCTGCCTTACCACGGCAATAGGGCTGACCTCCTCCTCTGCGGAGTTCTTCTCCCGCCTTACAAAGAATAAAATAAGCTATCCCGTAATGGTCGGCATAGTCTGCGCGGTTGGCTTGGTTATAAGCACCGTGGGCATTTCCGCCATGATAGAGTTCGCGTCCCCCATACTGAACATAGTTTATCCCATAATACTTACGCAGATAATACTTTCCTTCTTCAACGAGAAGATAGCCAACGACAACGTGTACCGCGGCGCGGCGATAGGCGCGTTCATAGTATGCACGCTGGACGTGATAGCCGGCTTCGGCGCGGAACTGCCGTTTTTGCAATATCTGCCGCTTGACTCGGTCAAGCTTTCGTGGATACTGACAGCAACGCTCGGCGGGATAATAGGCGCGTTCATACCAATGCGCCGCGCCAACGGCAGCCTTGCCGCGCAGGAAGCGTGAATGCTGCGTGTGGGCAGTTCGCGTTACGGCAAAAACTGCCCGTATTTTCAGGGTAAAACCAAATAAATTTATTGACAATCTTACGAACGAAAGCATATAATAATAGCAACAGGACCCCCCGCACCTATAATGCAGAAATGCATCAAGTGACCCAGTGGGGGACATTTTTTTATACGAGGATAAAGATGCTTAAGTCGCCCGCAACATACGATGAACAAATAAGCAAACTGCAAGAACATGGTTGCTCTATCAGCGATGAAAAAAGAGTAAGAAAAATACTGAGCGAAGTAAGCTACTTTAGAATATCCGCTTACTTTTTGCCATTCCGCAGAGCTGATAAATCATATGTAAACGGGATTACGTTTGAAAAAGTGTATAAGCTGTATGAATTCGATAGAGAAATGCGGCGGCTTTTGTTCTCTGCGGTTGAAACGATAGAGGTGGCTCTTCGCGCTAAATTGTCATACTATCACGCGCATAAATACGGTGCTGTTGGTTATATGGATGAACCGAACTTTAATCCCAGGCATGATCACGAGCGATTCATTTCAATGATTGACAAGTCGAAAAAAGAAAATTCAAGGCTGCTGTTTGTTAAACATTATCAGGTAAAATATAATGGAAAGTTCCCGCTGTGGGTAATAATGGAATTGTTCA
>CAVDFM010000122.1:3846-6153 GCA_963608365.1 bacterium
GATGCTATATCGTTTAAGCATATCGGTTTCCCCGAAAACTGGGAAGAAATATTGGCCTGATTTACCTTCCTTTGTCGCTACCTCCGTACGGCTGCGGTACGGCGCGTTTATGCTCCTACAGCCTTGCCGCGCAGGAAGCGTGAATGGTATAATAGCATATGCAGTCTTGTCCCCCGCATAAGATGTGCGGGGGATTTTATAAGGAGAAATATATGTACCCACGCATAGTTGTTGACACGAAAAAGCTGAAGCATAACATGGACGCGCTCATAGCCATGGGCCACGGGCAGGGGATAAGCATTGGCCTTGTGAGCAAGGGCGTATGCGCGGACGCGCCCATAATAGAGCTGATGAACCAAACGGAGGCGGACTTCATTGCGGATTCCCGCCTGCTGAATTTAAAAAACATAAAAACCGAAAAGCCGAAGTACCTTCTGCGCATTGCGCAGGCGTGCGAGGCCGCGGACGTTGTTGCATACAGCGACATAAGCCAGCAGAGCGAGCTTTCCACCGTTAAACTCATTGCCGAGGAAGCCGCGCGGCAGAATAAGCGGCACAGGATAGTTATAATGGTGGACATGGGGGACCTTCGTGAAGGGGTGTTCTATAAAAACCGGGAGGAACTATTGAGCATTGCCAACGCCGTGAAGGAAGCGGAAATGCTGGAGCTGTTCGGCATAGGCGTAAACCTTACCTGCTTCGGCGGCATAATACCGGACGAGAACAACCTGGGCGGGCTTGTTGAAACGGCGAAGTGGCTGCGGAGCGAAACGGGGCTTGGCATACCGTTTGTATCCGGCGGCAATTCAAGCAGCCTTATAATGCTTAAGGACGGCCGCATACCCAAGGGCATAACCAACCTCAGGATAGGTGAAGGGTATTTGCTTGGCAACGAAACAGTCACCGGCAGCGTTATGGAGGGGCTTTACGGCGATGCGTTCACGCTGGAGGCAAGCATTGCGGAGCTGAAGCGCAAGCCCTCCAAACCCATAGGCAAAAGCGGCATGAATGCCTTCGGCGAAAGCGTTGAGTTCGAGGACAAGGGGGAGATGCTGCGCGCAATACTGGCAATAGGCCGGCAGGATACCGACCCGAACGGCCTTACCCCGCTTGACGAAGGGGCGCAGGTGCTGGGCGCGAGTTCGGATCACCTGATAGTGGATCTGACCCACGCAAAGGGCAGCTTTGCCGTGGGCGATGTGCTGCGCTTCGGCGTGAGTTACGGCGCGCTGCTGAATGTATATTCGAGTGTATACGTAGACAAAATATACATTTATTGATATAATCAGAGCAAACAAGCAACAAAGGAGAGAGAGTATGCCTGTTAATCTTAAAGGACGTTCGTTTTTGACACTGAAGGATTTTTCAAGCGAGGAGATAAGGTATCTGCTTGACCTGGCGCATGACTTGAAGGCAAAGAAGCGCGCGGGAATAAAGGGAAACCTGCTTGAAGGGCGCAACATAGTGCTGCTGTTTGAAAAAACCTCCACCCGTACGCGCTGCGCGTTTGAAGTCGCCGCATATGACGAAGGCGCGCACTGCACATTCCTTTCAAACAGCCAAATGGGCAAAAAGGAATCGCTTGAGGACACGGCGAAGGTGCTGGGCCGCTTCTATGACGGAATAGAGTTCCGCGGCTTTAAGCAGAGCGACGTTGAGCTGCTGGCAAAATACAGCGGCGTGCCGGTATGGAACGGTCTTACGGATCTTTACCACCCCACGCAGATACTGGCCGACCTTTTGACCATAGAGGAGCATGTGCATAAGCCGCTGAACAAGGTGAAGTTCGTTTACGCGGGCGACGCGCGCAACAACATGGGCAATTCCCTTATGATAGGCGCGGCAAAGATGGGCATGGACTTCGTCGGCCTTGCGCCGAAGGAGCTGTTCCCGAGCAAGGAGCTTGTGGACGAGATGAAGGAGGTCGCAAAGACCACCGGCGCTACCATAACGCTTACCGAGAACATAGACGACGTGAAGGGCGCGGACGTTATATATACCGACGTTTGGGTGTCCATGGGCGAAGAGGATCAGTTTGCCGAGCGCATAAAGCTGCTTGAGCCCTACCGCGTGAATGCGGAAATGATGGCCAAGACCGGCAATCCGGACTGCATATTCCTGCATTGCCTGCCCAGCTTCCACGACCTTGAAACCGTTGTGGGCCGCGACATACACGAAAAGTTCGGCCTTACGGAAATGGAAGTGAGCGACGAGGTGTTCCGTTCCGCCGCATCCAAGGTATTTGACGAGGCGGAGAACCGCATGCACACCATAAAGGCTGTAATGGTGGCCACCATAGGCAGACAG
>CAVDFM010000123.1:0-6073 GCA_963608365.1 bacterium
TGGCGGAGAGAGAGGGATTCGAACCCCCGGTGCCTTGCGACATCACTGGTTTTCAAGACCAGCTCCTTAAACCACTCGGACATCTCTCCTCGTCCAGCTTTTGTATTATAGCAAAGCCCGCGCGCGTTGTCAACAGGTTATTGCCGCATTTCCCGCGCGCGGCCGCAAAGGTTTATTTATCGATAAATATGAACGTCATGGGATAGCCGCCGCTTATTATGCCGTAGGCCTTTGCGCCGGTGTATTCGCCCTCAAGCGGGGTTATCTTGCGCGTGGACAGCGAATAGACATACGTCAGCTCGCCAAAGTCAAGCTCACCCGAATACGCATACCGCGCGTTGATGAACGATATCGCAAGGCCGGGGTTCACCGTCTCCTCCATGTTGCCGGGCGTCTTTGCCCATTCGCGCACGTCCTCATACACCTTGGCAAATTGGCTCACGGTCAGCGGCAGCTCCTCCGCCCCCATGCCCTGCATCTGCTCCTTTTCAGTCTGCTTGACCTCCGCGCCGTAGGCAAGATTGTATTCATATGTTTTCATCACGCCGTTGTCGCAGGCGGCATATTCAACCGTGCTCAATTCCCCCGCGGAGTTTATCCACGACCTGAACACCGCTATCGGCATGTCCTCCGTCCCCGCGGCGATCCATTCGTGCCCCGCCCCGCAGCCGCACAGCAGCAGCATGCATAAACATATCATTATCGTCGTTGTGATGCGTTTCATGGTGTACCTCCTTGGATTGTGGGTGTTATAATCAGTCTAACAGTCGGAGTATTCTTTGTCAACAATATTATTGTAAAAAAGGTATTTACATAGAATAATATTTCTTGTATCCTAAATACGGAGTCGATATAGCGCTAAGGACTTGATATGAAACGAGTAGTACAGGACGGAACACAGAGCTTTTTTAAGCGGGGCGCGGCAACATTATGCCTGCTGTCGCTGCTGAGCAAACACGAGATGTATGGCTATGAACTGGTGCAGGCCATGGACAAGATAAGCGAAGGCCGCTTCTGCTTGCCCGAAGGTACGCTGTACCCAATACTGTATAGGTTGGACGACAGCGGATACCTTGAAACGCGGCGGGTATTGTCCGGAAAGCGCATGCAGCGCGTGTATTATAAACTATCCGAAGCAGGCATGAAGTATTATGAAGAAATGCTTGAGGATTACCATAATACATTTGCCGGAGTTGAAATGATATTGAACTATTCTGACAGCGAGGAATAACGCCATGAATTGCGCGGACGCATATTTTAAGCAAATCAAAAAGCGCATACCCATAAGCGGCGCAAAGAAGAAAGAGTATCTTTGCGGAATACGCGAGGAAATAGACGAATACTGCGCGTGGCATCCCGAAGCTACGCTTGCCGATTACTGCGCGCGGTTCGGCACGCCCGACGAGATTGCCGTTTCTTTCCTTTCCGAAATGACTTACAGCGAAATAAACGATAAGCTTAACAACGGCCGCAAAGCCCTGCGGGTGGCATACATGACTGCGGCTGTTATATTCGTAGTGGCCGTAATAGCCATTTCGTTTGTTATAGGGCATATGATAGACGAAAACAACGACTTCCGCAACGGGTACATTGTTGAACAGATACACTAAACAGGAAGGGAGTATTTATGAAAAGAATAATCGCGGCGATAACCGTTTTTATAATGCTCTTTTCGCTCAGCCCTTCTTCCGATGCCGTGGCTTTCAATAAAACTGAGCCGCTGACCGGCGGCAGCGTTCCGTGCATAAAAGGAACCAATATGAAGTACGGCGTAAAAACAGCCGAATATTACAGCGGCAGCGGAGAACTGCTGTTCGTGTTCGGCGTGTATGCCGTGTTCAAATTCGACGGCAAAAAGGTAGAATGCATCAGCCGGCAATACTTCCGCTCCATCGCGGGAACGAAATGCAAATTTGTATCGGGCGCGGCAGAAAGCACGCAGAACAGCCGCACGGAAGTCACCGCGTCCGCTTCGGGAGTATTCGAGCATCAAATACTTGGTATCCCCATCGATTCCGTAACGATAGACGTTTCCGTCACCTGCGATGAATACGGCAGAATATCCTAAAATAATACTGCATCATATAAAATCCGCCCCGCCATGTTTCACGTGAAACACTGCGGGGCGGCAACATTTTCTGTATTTTTTTGCGGACTTATTCTTCCGCGCGCGCCTTGGCGTTGGCTATGAAGCGCTTGAACAGCGGAGTGAAGTCCGGCGTGCGGCCGTCGTTGTATTTGCCGCTGAGGCGCTCCGGGTGGAACTGGGTGCCGAATATGGGCAGGGATTCGTGCTCGAATGCTTCAACAATGCCCTCTATCGAGTGCGCGGTGGCCTTCAGGCCCGTGGCAAGCTGCTTTATGGCCTGATGATGGGTGCTGTTGGTTTTGAACTTTTCGCCGAAAAGCTCATGCAGTATGCTGCCCGGCTCGGCATAGACATAGTGGCGGATGTCCTTATTGTAATGCACATAGCCGCACTGCTCCACAAGGTCCTGATAGAGCGTGCCGCCGAGGGCTACGTTGAGCATCTGCACGCCGCGGCAAATGCACATTATGGGCTTTTTGCGCGCCATAAATTCGCGTATCAGGGCAAGCTCGAACTCAGTGCGCGGCGGGTCTGTCTTTACGGTGTCGTTGAGCACATCTTCGCCGTAAAGGCTTGGCTCAACGTCCCTGCCGCCCGTGAGCAGAAGCGCGTCGCAAAGCTCGCTCAGCTCCTCCGCCCCGTGCTCCGGTCCAATCACCGGCACGCCGCCCGCGCTGTATATCGCGTCGCAATAGGTCATGGTCATCTGTATCTCGCGCGTGGCCTCGGGGAACACGGCGTTGTTGGTGCTGCTGGTAACGCATATCACGGGCTTTGAATTTATCATATTATCATTTCTCCTTCGTCAAAAAACGCTATGCGTATGGTATCACGTTTGCGGCGATTTGGCTACCCGCATTATTGCATCATTATCCGTGTTGACAAAAGTAAACCGGTATGATATCATATTTCTCGGTTAGAGCACTCTAACCACCACAGAAAATACTTTTTAGGAGGTAAAAGCGATGAAGCTTTTGAAGAAAAGACTGATATTCCTCGGCTGCATATTCATGTTGCTGTTCCTTGCGGCCGCGTGCGCGGCTAACGCGCCCGAAGCGAGCGACTCCCCCGCCCCTGCCGACTTTGGCATACTGAGCGAGATCGCCGGCGAAAACGGCACCACTTACGCCAATCTGTTCGACGTTATACTGGACAGTCAGTATGACGATTACTGGGTGGAAAAGTGTGCCTCCATCGTGGGCGAGGATGCCGCCGCGGAGTCCGCCGCGTTCCTCAAGTCCTACATCAGCCGCGACATTTACGGTCAGGAGGCCGTTGACGCATACGACTCTCCTGATAAGGTGGGCTTCGACTGCTGGTACATAAACAGCGCAAAGACCTTCACCTTCAAGGACAACACCGCCACCATCGCCCTTGACGACGGCACCGAGCAGACCCACACCTATGAATACATGGGCCAATACAAGGTTGGCGAAAACGAAACCATGATATACAACGGTCAGGAGATAGACCCCTCCTTTGACTGCGACGTTTATAAGTCCACCGACGACGCGGGCGAGTTCACCTACCTGCTCATGCGGGACGACACCATGGCCGCGACCTACCATATAGAGTTCCGCTACGGCAGTGACCTTGACCAGCTCCTGCTCTACTTCAAAGGCCCCTACGCCTACTGGCTCAGCGCGGGCATAGACCAGGCCGCCGACGAGGCCACCATACACAACGTTATCGATCTGTTCGTTACGGAGAACCTTTCCGAATAGCGGCAGCCAAATATAAACCTTCCGGTGTGATGCATTCTGAAGAAGGAGCGGCAACGCTCCTTTTTTCGTTGGGGAAATGTGGGTATCGCAACCCCTCAGTCGGCTTCGCCGCTAACCCAAAAGGCGCCACCGCGTGCGGGGGAGCTGTCTGTGAACGATAGTGAACAGACTGAGGGGGAATATCTCGCGTCGCTTGTCAGCTTTGAGCCGTTCCCCTTTCGACTGCTCGTTGCACTCGCGGCCACTTTCCCCGCACGCGGGGACAGCTTTTGGTTGGTGCTACCAACAGCCTGCCCTGAAAGGGGAGGTGGATGCGAGTGTAACGAGCAGACGGAGGGGTTATATCAACTCACAGCACTTTGCTTACGTCAACCCCTCAGCCAATCCGCCTTGCGGCGTATTGCCAGCTCCCCGTTCGGGGAGCCTTTTTGGTGCAGTACAACCTCGGCGCACAGTGCCGTACCCCTTCGCGGAGCGATCGTTTCAATGGGGTTACGGGGAGTGCAGGGGGGCCTAAGGGGAGAAATCGAAATCTTCCCTGGCCCCCTGCAAAAAAGATTATAAAGTAACTCACTTCTCTTTTGTTTGTTTTCACTCCCTCAGTCTCGCCTACTGCTCGACAGCTCCCCCACGCAAAAAGAGCCCCCTCAGGAGCTCTTTTCACTACTTACTTATTTATTCTTATCTCCAGCCGCCGTTATTGGAACCCGTGCCGGGGACGAACAGGCCCACGCCGGGAACGTAGCCGGAGGGCGTGGTGGTCGTGGTGTTGTTGGGATAGTAGCTGCCGCCGGTCCAGCCGTAGCCGGGGACGTAGCCCGCGGGCGCAGTGCTGGTCAGGTACTTGGTGAACACATAGCCCGTGTAATCGCCGCAGACTACCTTGCTCCAGTTGCCGCTCTTTTCAACGAAGGTGACGGCGGTGCCTACGCGGATGGTGCCTATCAGGCCGTACTTGGTGCCGGGGCCCTTGCGCAGGTTAAGGTTGGTGGTGGTGTAAAGCGTGGTTCCCCAGGTGGGCTGGGTGGGCTGGGTCGGCTGAGTGGGCTGGGTCGGGTTGGTGGGCGCATAGGTGCCAAGATACTTGGTGAACACATACGCTATCTGGCCGCGGTAAACAACCTGGGACCACTTGCCGCTGTAGCCTATCAGCTTTACCTGCTCGCCCGCGTCAAGCACGCCTACTATGCCGTACTTGGTGCCGGGGCCGGTGCGCACGTTCACGCGCTCGGTCGCGTAGCGGTATTCATAGCGGCCGTAGTTGTAATCGCTGCCGTTGTTCCAGTTGCCGTTATTGTTGCCGTTATTGTTGCCGTTGTTGTTCCAGCCGGTGTTCCAGTTGTCGCTGAAGTTCTTGTCGTAATAGAACTCGGCGTAAACCATTTCGCTGGTCCTGCACCTTTCATCGTATACGCTCTTGCCAAGGCGGTAATATACGCCCGCGCTGAAGTCGTAGCCGGAAAGGCTCACGTTCATGGTCATGCTCTTGCCCGGGGTGAGCGTATATCCCCAGGAGGGGTAATATCCGCCGTAACCGCCGGCGTTTACCCAGCGGCCGTCCCGCGCAACCTCCAGCGTGAACGCATCGCCGAAGGAATAGTTGGTGTTCTTGGAATTGTTGGTGAACGTTACCCTCAGCGTGGAGTCGGCTTTGGTCACCATTGCGGTCGAAAGGGTCATTTCGATCGCGTTTTCGGGCACATAGCGCGTTGAGCTGTTCCAGCCGCTATTTCCCGCCGCCAGGGCGGGCACGGCGCACAGCATCATTACCGCGGCGAGTGCGAAGCAGATCAACTTACGTGTTTTCATAGTTCAATCCTCCCTTACGGTATCATTTCTCTACCTTGGCCTTATGGCTTTAGTATACTTCCATTATAATGCAATATGCGCCCAATACAAGTGAACAAACTATTAACCTTAGTGAAAATTATGGTTTTACAATTCACCGCTGTGAGTTATAATAAAATTGAATTGCGGTATCTCTCTGCGGAGGATACTTAAGAGGGTCGGATGCGTCCGGCTCTCTTTTTTACGCTACTGCTTCTTCCTCAGCACTATCTTTATAAAATTAAGGTGCTTTCCGCCGCACCTCTTCCCTTTCCTTCGCCGCGCTATATTAAGCGCTCGTTTACTTGTCAAGCATAAAATAAAAGGCCGGGGGATTCGCGAAGTATGATATAATTTTTTTGAAAAAGTTTGAGATTTGATGTAGTATTTGCCGCTGAAACCGTAGTACATAGGTGAAGCCCGAAAGGAGGCG
>CAVDFM010000124.1:0-2563 GCA_963608365.1 bacterium
GCTCAGGTCCGTGCTGAAGTCCGATGTATCAAATATCCGCGCCACGATAGATTCAATAGACAATGCCTCCTTCAATACCGCAATAAACGCGCTGCTTGAAGCCAAAAAGGTATACATAGTCGGCCTTATGAGCGCGGCGCCGCTTGCGCAGTTTTTGGCGTATTACCTTGGGTTCGTCATGGACAATGTGGTTACGGTGTCCGGCGCGATGGGCAATATATATGAAGATATATTCCGCATAGGCAGCGAGGATGTTTGCATAGGCATAAGCTTCCCGCGCTATTCAAACCGCACCATTGACGCGCTGGATTTTGCCCGCAGCAAAGGCGCGACCATAATCGCAATAACCGACAGCGTATCTTCCCCGATAGCCGAAAAGGCGGAGCATGCGCTTATCGCCCGCAGCGACATGGCGGGCTTTGCGGATTCGCTCGTTGCACCGCTCAGCCTTATAAACGCAATAATAGTCGCGTGCAGCCTAAGGCGCAGGGAGCAGGTATCAAGCACCCTAAGCCAGCTTGAAGGCATATGGGGCAGCCACGGCGTTTATGTTACCAAGGAGAGCGGCAGGGAATGAGAATAATATTGATACGCCACGGGCAAACGCAATGGAACAGCGAAGGCCGCGTGCAGGGCAGGACTGATATTCCCCTGAACGTGCGCGGGATGGCGCAGGCGAAGGCCGTGGGCGAATGGCTGAGCGGAAGGAAGATAGACGCCGTATATGCATCCCCGCTTATGCGCGCGCATGACACCGCGAAGGCCATTGCGGATAGGCACAACCTTTGCGTAAAGCTGCTTGATGAAATGATAGAAATAGAATTCGGCCTTTGGGAGGGCAAAACCTCGCGCGAGCTTTCAAAGGAATTTCCGGAGTTTTGGGTTGACTGGTCATGGCATTTGGACGAAGAGAAAAGCGCCATGATGCGGGCTGAATCGGCTTACGCCATACTTGCGCGGGCAAAGCGCGCCGTAAGCGCCGTTATGGACGAAAACGCGGCGGATGCAACCGTTGCAATAGTAAGCCATACCATGCCCATAAAGCTGCTGATGGCGGATGCTGTAGGTATTCCGCTTGAAAACATGCGGCAGGTGAAGGTGGATAATTGCGGCGTATGCGAACTTGAGCTGCATAATGGCGAACCAAGCAGGCTGATAACCTGGAACGAGAGAGGCTTTTTGATGAGAAAGGGGCTTATATGAGCCGCGTGGCAATAATAGGCGGCGGCCCCGCGGGCATGATGTGCGCAACGGAGGCCGCGCATAACGGCCACAGCGTAACGCTGTATGAGCGCAACGAAAAGCTGGGCAAAAAGCTTTTCATAACGGGCAAAGGCCGCTGCAATTTGACCAATTCCGCCGATATAAAGGATTTTTTTGAGAACATACCGCGCAATCCGCGTTTCCTTTACAGCGCGCTTTACGGCTTCACAAACGATGAACTTGTTGCCGCCATAAATGCGGAGGGCGTGCTCACGAAGGTTGAACGCGGCGGCAGAATATTCCCCCAATCTGATAAATCGAGCGACATTCTCCGCGCCATGGCAAACCGCGTGAAAAAAGCGGGTGTGGACATTCGGCTGAACAGCCGCGTGAAGGCGATAACAAAGGACGAAAACGGCTTTGTTATATATGTTGGTGGGAAAAAGGAACGTTACGGCGCGGTGGTGCTCGCAACGGGCGGCGCAAGCTACACGTCTACCGGCTCCACGGGCGACGGTTACGCATTCGCCAAAGCCTTCGGCCACAGCGTAACGCCGATAGTACCGAGCCTTATCTCACTTGAAACGGAGGAGGAATGGCCCAAGGAGCTGATGGGCCTTTCGCTCAAAAACGTTACGCTCAATGCATATAACAAAAAGAAAAAGCTTGTTTACAGCGAACTTGGCGAAATGCTGTTCACCCACTTCGGCGTGTCAGGCCCGCTGGTACTGAGCGCATCCAGCCGCATTGCGGACGACCCCGCCGGCGCGCGGCTGACGATAGACCTAAAGCCAGGGCTTGACATAGACGAGCTTGACCGCCGCCTTGTGCGCGATTTTCAGCAGAACAGCCGCAAAAGCTTCCAAAATGCGCTGGATGGGCTTTTCCCGCGCAGGCTGATACCGGTCATGGTGCAGCTTTCGGGCATAGCTGCGGACACGGAAACCAATTCCGTAACGCGGGAGCAGCGGCATGCGTTTGCCGCGCTTATAAAATGCGTACCGATAACGGTTAAGGCCGCCATGCCGATAGATCAGGCCATAATTACGCGCGGCGGCATAAACGTGAAGGAAATAGACCCATCCACGATGGAATCAAAGCTTGTGAGCGGGCTATACTTTGCGGGCGAAGTTATAGACGTAGATGCATATACGGGCGGATTCAATATTCAAATAGCCTGTTCAACGGGCGTGCTTGCGGGAAGGAGCATAGTATGACGCATATAAACGTGGCCATAGACGGGCCGGCCGGCGCGGGCAAAAGCACCGTTGCCAAGGCCGCGGCAAAGGAACTGGGGATACTTTATCTTGATACGGGGGCAATGTACCGCGCTGTGGCGCTGAAGGCGATAAGGCTTGGA
>CAVDFM010000124.1:2573-6026 GCA_963608365.1 bacterium
GAATTGACCCGAGCGACGCGGAGCGCGTGCGGCCGATGCTGAAGAATACGCACATAAGCGTTGAAAACGACGGCGGCGTGCAGAGAACGCTGCTTGACGGGGAGGATGTATCCGGCCTTATAAGGACGCAGCAGGTGTCCAAAGGCGCGTCCGACATAGGCGTTATACTTGAAGTGAGGCAAATGCTGGTGCGTGAGCAGCAGAAGATTGCCGAAAAAACCGACCTTGTTATGGAAGGGCGGGACATAGGCTCATGCGTTATACCGGCTTCGCCGTGCAAGTTTTTCGTTACGGCGTCAAGCGTAGAGCGCGCCGCAAGGAGGCTGAATGAACTCAGGGCAAGCGGCAAGGATGAAGGCAAAACGCTTGAGCAGCTCAAAGCGGAGATAGAAGCGCGGGACTATACGGACAGCCACCGCGAATTTGCTCCGCTTACAAGGGTCAGCGACGCTGTGCTTGTGGATACGACCGATATGACGATAGAGCAGGCGGTCAAGACCGTGACGGACAGGGTAAAGGCCGTGTATTATAATGAAGCGGGAGGAAAAGACTGATGCTGTATATGCTGCTGAAAATTCTGCTGGGGCCGCTGCTGCTTTTGATACTGCGCCCCATAGTTTACGGCAAGCAGAATTTGCGCGTTAAGGGCAAGGCCATATTCATCTGCAATCACCGTTCCATGTGGGACCCCGTTATAATTGCCATATGCACGCCCAGAATGGTGCATTTCATGGCAAAGAAAGAGATATTCGAATCAAAAATAGGCAACATATTCTTCCGCTCGCTGGGGGCATTCCCTGTGAACAGGAAAAACGTTGACCTCATGTCGCTCAAAAACGCGCTGAAGGTGCTCAACGACGGCAAGATATTCGGCCTTTTCCCCGAAGGCAAGCGCGAAGTGAGCGATTCGCTGGATGAATTTGAAAAAGGTACCGCGTTCTTTGCAATACGCTCCGGCGCGCCGGTAATACCCATATATATTCACCCCGATTCGCAGCGCAGGCTAAGGCCGGTCATAATGGTCGGCAAGGCCATAGACGTGAGCGAAATTGCCGCCAACGCGCAGAAGAGCACGCTTATAGACGTTGTTACGGACGAACTGGCGGATGCCGTGGCGGCGCTCGGCACGGAGCTGGAGGAGATATATTGCAACTGATACAGGCCAAGAACATAGGCTTCTGCTTCGGCGTAAGGCGCGCGATAGACATGGCGGAAAGCATATTGAAGGAGCGCGGCACGCTGTATATACTCGGCGAATTGATACATAATGCATCCGTTATACAGCGGCTTGAATCGCTGGGCGCGATAACGGTGAACGGCATAGACGAAGTTCCCGCGGGCGAAACAGTGCTTATCCGTTCACACGGGGTGCCGCCGAAGGTGATAGAGGATTGCATTGCGCGCTCGCTCAACGTGAAGAACGCCACATGCCCATTTGTTGAAAAGATACATTCGATAGTGAGCGAACAGTATTCAGCCGGCAGGACAATACTTATATACGGCAAGGACGATCACCCAGAATGCATAGGCATAAACGGCTGCTGCGGGGACAGCGGCATATTCGTGCATACGGCGGAGGATATATCCGCGCTTGACACCGGACTCCGCGTATGCATTGTTTCGCAGACCACGGCGGAGGTGGAAGGCTTTGAAAGGGTGGCGGAAGCGGTACGGGAGCATTTTTTCGATGCTGTGATAGAAAAAACGCTTTGCCCCACTACTGCGGCGCGGCAAAAAGAGGCGGAGGAGCTGAGCAAAAAATGTTCACAAATGCTCGTAATAGGCGACAAATCCAGCTCCAATACGGCCAAACTTGCCTCCGTTTGCAAAAAATACTGTAAACATGTACATTATGTATCAAAAGAAAGCGAACTTTCTCTTGAAAAAATCGCTCATAA
Source organism: bacterium (assembly GCA_963608365.1). GTDB lineage: Bacteria > Bacillota > Clostridia > Christensenellales > CAG-138 > Phil1. The sequence continues at coordinate 4,472 of CAVDFM010000124.1, forward strand.
TGATATAATAGGGATTGTGTCAGGCGCTTCTGCGCCGGATTGGAAAATTAGGGAGGTTATTACCAGGATGAGCGAAATGGAAAAGACGATGGCTGGAAACCCCGTAGAAAACGATGGAGTCGAAACGGGAGCTGCCGCTGCCGTTGAAGAGCCCATTGTAGCGGAGTGTGACTGCAAGAACGAGGCAGAGTGCGCCTGCGCGTGCAATGCCGAACAGACCGAAGAACCCAAAGCGGAAGAACCCGCCGAGGATAAGGGCGATGGCGACACCGATTTCGCCGCGGCCTTTGAAAAGACCCTCGTGCGTATCCGCAACGGCCAGATTTTGACCGGTTCCGTCGTGCAGATAGTTGACGGCGAGGTTTGTGTGAACATTGGCTACAAATCCGATGGGTTCATTCCCCGCAACGAGTTCTCCTCTGATGCGGACGTGAATCCTGCCGATGTAGTCAAGATCGGTGATCCTATCGAGGTAGAGGTCATAAAGGTCAACGACGGCGAAGGCAACGTACTGCTTTCTCACAAGAACGTAGAGAGCAAGAAGATGTGGGATACTCTTACCCAGGACGAGCACATTTCCGAAAAGGTGTTCGACGGCGTAGGTAAGGAAGTTGTTAAGGGCGGCCTCATCGCTACCATCGAAGGCGTGCGCGCGTTCGTTCCCGCTTCTCAGCTTTCCACCAAGTACGTTGAGAAGATAGAGGACATGGTCGGCAAGCCCATAACCCTTAAGGTTATCGAGGTAGACAAGAGCCGTAAGCGCATCGTAGCGTCCCACAAGGCCGTTATGATGGAAGAAGCCGAGCAGGCCCGCAAGCAGCGCTGGGCGGAGCTGGAAGTTGGCTCCAAGGTAAAGGGCGTTGTTCGCAGGCTGACCGATTTCGGCGCGTTTGTTGACATTGGCGGCGGTATTGACGGACTTATCCACATTACCGACGTTTCTTGGAGCCGCGTGAAGAAGCCCAGCGAGGTTCTCAGCGTCGGTCAGGAAGTTGAAGTTCTTATCAGGGATGTTGACGTTGAAAAGCAGCGCGTATCTCTGGGTTATAAGCAGCTTCAGCCCAAGCCCTGGGTCACCGCGGATCAGCGTTATCCCGTTGGCTCCATAGTAGAAGGCAAAGTTGTTCGCATAGTGCCCTTCGGCGCTTTCGTAGCGCTTGAGCCCACTATCGATGGCCTTATCCACATTTCTCAGCTTGGCGTAAAGCGCGTTGCCAATGTTGAGGACGAACTGCATGTGGGCGATGTTGTCCGCTGCAAGGTTCTGGATGTTAACACCGAAGCTAAGCGCATAAGCCTGAGCCGCCGCGAGGCCCTCATTGAGGAGAACCCCGAGATAGCTGAGGAGATAGCCAAGGAAAAGGCCGAGCGTGAACGCGTGGCCGCCGAGCGTGCCCAGCAGCGCGCGCAGCAGGATGCGCAGCGCCAGCAGGAGCGCGAGAATCGCCGCAACAGCAGCGAGCGCCGTCAGCAGCAGGGCGACAGGCCTGAGCGCAGCGAGCGCCGTGAGCGTCCCCGTCGCGACGAGGATGCATACGATCTGCCCCCCGTGGAG
>CAVDFM010000125.1:0-5203 GCA_963608365.1 bacterium
TACATTGGCTTTAACCAAAAAAGCAAAAGGAGGCTGCATATGAAATTCAGCGAATATGAATACAAAAGGCCGGTTTTTGAGGATGTGAAGGAGCAGCAGTTAAAGCTTATAGCCGAGCTTGGCTACGCAAAAAGCTTTGAGCAGGCTGAGAAGGCTTTCCTTGACGACGAAAAGCTGAGCCGTTCCGTGTACACTATGGGCACGCTTGCGTCAATACGCTTCACGCTCAATACTGCGGATGAATTCTATAAGGCGGAGCAGGAATTTTGGGACGAGACAAGTCCGCTTCTGACGGAACTTGGCGTTAAGATGAGCGCGGCGCTGCTTGCGTCCCCGTTCAAGGCGGACTTTGAAAAGAAATACGGTGAAATGCTCATAAAGAACGCGGAGCTTTCCGTAAAGAGCATGACGCCGGAACTTGTGCCGCTGATGCAGGAAGAAAACAGGCTTAGCAGCGAATACAGCGCCCTTACCTCAAGCATGAGCGTAACGTTCCAGGGCGAGGAATGCAACAATTACGGCCTGCTCAAATACATGGAAAGCAAAGATAGGGACATTCGCCGCGGCGCGTTCCATGCGTGGGCGGGATGGTTTGCCGATAATGAAAAGAAGCTTGGCGAGCTTTACGATAAGCTGGTGCATCTGAGGCACCGCATGGGCAAGATAATGGGCTTTGAAACGTTCACTCCGCTTGGATACATGAACATGGGCCGCATGGACTACACCGCAAAGGAAGTCGCCAAATACCGCGAGCAGGTAGTTAAATACATCGTGCCGGTATGCACGGATCTGCGCAAGCGGCAGGCCAAGCGCCTTGGCATAGATAAGCTGCGCTTCTTTGACGAAAAGCTGCTGTTTAACAGCGGCAATGCGGACCCCGTGGGCGACCGCGACTTTATGGTGGACGCGGCGAACAAAATGTATCACGAGATGAGCAAGGAAACGGGCGAGTTCTTCGACTTTATGCGCGAGCATGAGCTGATGGATCTTGATACCCGCCCGAACAAGGCCGTGGGCGGATACTGCACGTTTATAGCGGATTATGATTCGCCGTACATATTCTCTAACTTCAATGGCTCCGCGGCGGATGTGGGCGTGCTTACGCACGAAGCCGGCCATGCTTTTGAAGCTTTCTGTGCCAGCCGCCATCAGCCCATTTCAGAATACTGCTGGAGCACCAGTGAAGTGAACGAGATTCACTCCATGTCCATGGAATTCTTCGCGTATCCGTGGCTTGGGCTGTTCTTTGGCGACGGCGTTGTGAAGAACCGCTATACCCACATGATGGAAGCGCTCACGTTCATACCCTACGGCTGCTGCGTGGACGAATATCAGCACATTGTGTATGAAAATCCCGACCTTACGCCGGATGAGCGTACCGCCGCATGGAAGGAACTTGAAAAGAAGTACCTTCCCGACCGCGACTACGACGGCGTGGAGATAATGGAGAAGGGCGGATTCTGGATGCAGAAGCTGCACATTTTTACCTCTCCGTTCTATTATATCGACTATACGCTTGCCTCTATGGGCGCGTTCGAGTTCTTCGGCCGTATGCAGGAAAACCGCGAACAGGCCTGGAATGATTATTATACGCTGTGCTGCGCGGGCGGCAGCCTGCCGTATCTCAGCCTGCTGAAGCTTGCGCATCTGTCCAATCCCTTTGAGGAAGGCACTGTGCAGCGCGCGATAGCGCCGCTGGTGAAGGCGCTTGGCGAGATAGACGATATGAGCCTGTAAGCCACACACCACATATGATGTAAACATAAAAAGGGACGCTTTTCGGCGTCCCTTTTGCTGGTATGCGGTTTAATTCATAAGCACCATATCGCATCTTTCGCGCACGGCGCACTCGGCAAAATAGAATTCTTCACGCGGGATCCACATTGTGCGGAATGCTTCAACGTGGCCGGGATTGCGCAGGGCGATGCGGCTTAGCTGCTTATTCGGCGCAATGTCCATGAAAACCTTTATGCTCAACATATCGGCCAAGCACGGATGGCAGCTGTATGAGCCTTCTATAATGGTGTTTTTGGCGACGCTCAGCGTTACTGGCGGCAAAAATTTGCCCTCGTGGCAGGCATACGGACGATATATAGCGTCCCTGCCCGCAAGAAGCGGCAGCATTATTTCGCTTATCAGCCGTTCAAACTCAATATTCCCGCCGGGCTTTGCCATGCACTCGGGGGTGCGGAGCGCAAAGGGCAAATAGAAATCATCCATATGCACCACGTTGCAGCTAAGGCTTTGCGAAAGCTCATTTGCAAGCGTTGTTTTGCCGGAAGCGCAGCGGCCGTCTATGGCTAATATATAGGGCTTTTGCGGCTGCATTCGGGCGATGAGCTCAAGTACGGCGGCGGTGTTGGGGCTACTCATTGGCGGCTGCGGTTTCCTGCTTGGACGCACGCTTAAACTTGACAAGTCCGGTTTTGTTCAGCGCTACCATCAGCGCGGGTATGAGCACAAGCTGCACTATTATGCCGGGGATGGCGTTGATGAACGCGCCTGCCATGAATGCCTGCCATGTGAAGGCATTGCCCTGAAGGCCGAATATTACTATTTCCGCAACGCCCCAAACAAGCCTGCCCGCAAGCATGGCTATTATTATGGAGCGATACAGGGCTATTACGCACTGCCAACGGGAACGGTTGTATAGGAATCCCGCCACAAAGCCGTAAGTCGCCAACTCAAACGCCATGGCTATTGCAACGTATACGGGTGGCATAGAGAAAAACAGGCACCGCGTGAGCGGCAGAATAAAGCCTATCACCGCGCCGTATTGCCAGCCGCATATCAACCCGCAAAGGAACACGGGAATGTGCATGGGCAGCAGCATGCCGCCGAACTGGGGTATCTGCCCGGTCAAAAACGGCAGCACATAGCCCAAGGCCAAGAATAAAGCAGAAAGCGTAAGATTTTTTGTGTATTTGCGCATACGTTCACTCCTTTTTGCTAATATGTCATATTCGAACATGTAATATAATACTATCACTTTGCTGCGGATTCAAAGCTTTTTTTCTATATAAATGTGAACATAATTTGTTATATCCATAACTGTAGAGTTTGACAACGCGTTAACAACGGGTATATAATCCATATAAAGAGGGCTTAATAGGCCCGTCACGTTATGTTATCAAATCTATTGCAGGAGGAAAAGTTATGGGTAAAGTATGCGTCGTTACCGGAGGCGGCTCCGGAATGGGACTGGCTGCGGCCAAATTTATGCCGAAGGACAGAATAATAGTTGTGTCCGGAAGAACCGAGAGCAAGCTGACGAAGGCCGTTGAGGAGCTGAAGGAAGCGGGCTTTGAAGCATACGCAAAAAGCTGCGATACTTCCAAGCGCGAAAGCGTGAAGGCGTTGGCGGAATATGCGGCGTCTCTGGGCGAGATAATAAACGTTATCCATGCGGCGGGCGTATCCCCTGCAATGAACGTTACGATGGAGGATATACTCCGCATAAACGCGCTCGGCACGGTATATGTAAATCAGGAATTTGCGAAGCTGATGCATAAAGGCAGCGTTATAATAGATATAGCGTCCATGTCCGCATATGCGATGCCGGAGCTGATGCTGCCCAAGAAGGCATATCCCCTTGCTGAAACGGATGAGGCGCTGTTCATCAAAAAGGCGCTTAAGATGACAGGCATGATAAAGGACGAATACCAGAAAAAGGGCCTTGCGTATTCGGTATCCAAGAACTTTGTAACATGGTGCGCGGCAAAGTGCGCGTTCGATTTCGGCCCGCGCGGCATCCGCGTGGCTTCGCTCTCGCCCGGACTTATCGCTACCGACATGGGCAACCTTGAAAGCGAGCACGGTGGCAGCATGCTGGCAACATCCTGCGAGGAGCGCATGGGTACGCCGGAGGAGCTAGGCTTTGCCATAGCAACGCTTGCGGATGAGCGCAACGGCTACCTTGCGGGCGTAGACATACTGTGTGACGGCGGCACGATACGCGGCCAGAAGGAATTCAAAAAGCCGAGGAAATAAGCATATTAGCAAAATAAAGATACCCCCGCTTTGCGGGGGTATTTCAGTTAGCCCGATCAGGACTGCGGAAAGAGCCTGGTTGGGGCAAATTCTTCGTGGAAAAGCATCTCGGCTGAAGTATACTCGCCGGAACATACGCGTGCCATGCAATTCATTATATCGTCGGCGCCGCTTGCAAGTGAACTTCCGCCGTATATTATGTTGCTGATATCCACATCGATGTTTTCCGCGGAGTTTTTGCATGTTTCGCGGTTGGCACATATTTTTATCACGGGGGATACCACGGTGCCTACGTTATTGCCCTTGCCTGTGGTAAACAGCTGCACCGCAGCTCCGGCCGCAGCCATGGCCGTCAGCAGATCCGCGGCGGCAGAGGATGTATTCATGAAGTACAGACCTGGCTCCGCGGGAGCCTCGGCGGTATCCAATACGCCGTGTATTTTCGCGCGGCCTATCTTTTGTATATTGCCCATGGCCTTTTCCTCAATTGTGGATATTCCTCCGGCGATATTGCCCTTGTTGGGCTGGGAACCGAGCAGGTCCACGCCTTGGGAAAGTATAAAGTCAAAGTAAGACCTGTATACCTTCATAAAGTCGGCCTTGAGCTCTTCTGTTTCAAAGGAATTAACCAACACCTGCTCTGCGCCGGTAAGCTCCGGAGTTTCTCCGAACATGATAGTTGCGCCGCTTGACACCAGCCGTTCGGTAACAACGCCTACGGCGGGGTTGCTGGCAAAGCCGGAGGTGGTGTCCGACTCGCCGCACTTCAGGCCAATGCAAAGCTGGCTGAGGCTTGCTTCCTCGCGCCTGAGGCCGGTGGCGTAGCGCACGAATTCCATGGCCTTGCGGGCCGCCATTTCGATTGTTTTCAGGTCCCCGTTGCCGGAGGATGAAAAGCCTGCCACAGGCTTACCTGTGCTTGCTATGCCGTCGGTTATCACCTTTGTCCATTCCGACTCTATGCCAACAACTATAACGGCGGCCACGTTGGGATTACAGCCCGTGCCTATAAGGGTACGGAAATGCAGATCAAGATCCTTGCCGAACTGCATCCTGCCGTAAGGGTGATAAAATGTCTTTGTGCCGTTTATAAGGCTGTTTACGCCGCGGCATATCTGGCTCGAAACCGCATCCAGCGGCAGCAGAAGAACGTAATTGCGCACACCAAGGCTGCCGTTTTCCCGCCTATACGCCCAAATGTTGATATCTTTCA
>CAVDFM010000125.1:5213-6005 GCA_963608365.1 bacterium
GTATGTGTACATAGCTGCCTGCGGGAATATCCGCCGTAGCCCTGCCTATTATCTGACCGTATTCTATTACGTCCTGCCCTTCGGCCATGTCGCTGAGGGCAATTTTGTGGAATATGGGAATATCCTCGCGGACGGTGAGGCATAGCTTTTCTTCCGTAGCTATATCCTTTACAGCTATCTCGCTGCCTGCGTTTACAGGGTATATAACAATGCCTACCGTATCTTCTGCCTGATGGCGCAATGCACTGTGCTCCACTGTGCAACCTCCTGTTCTGTATCTGCCTTTTTAGAACTTATAGCAAATATGCGGACCGTATCTGCGGTCCGCATACCGTTTTTTATGATTCTGCGCTTAGCCGATCGTCCACTTCAGCAGCCGCTTTTTGAGCTTCTCAAACAGCTGCATGACTATCACCAGCACGACTACCATGAATATGAACCCGGCCCACACGTTTTCGTATATGCCGAATTCAGAGTACTTCTTGACGAAGAAACCCATGCCGTACTGAGCGCCGTACATCTCCGCATACACCAGCATTACGAAAGTGCTTCTGAGGGAGTTTACGAAGCCCGCCAGTATGGATGGACTGGCAGCGGGAAGTATGACTTTGGTCAGCTTCTTTATGCCGGTCAGTTCCAGCGTGGCAGCGTTATCGAGATACCGCTTGTCTATGGTCATTATGCCGGTTATGGTGGCAAAAAGGGTTGACCAGAAGGAGCCGTATACGATAAGGAATATGGATGCCGCCCTGAAAGTGGGGGCGAGCAGCAGCGCAAAGGGCGAGAGCGGTA
>CAVDFM010000126.1:0-5940 GCA_963608365.1 bacterium
GTTGGAATAAGCGTTGTTGTACTCGTTCTCCAAATGATTGCTTTCGATGCAGAACTTATCGAAAGTTTTGAACATGGTGTTTACGGTCGCTTCGTTTTCCTTGCCGGACTTTATAACGTCGCTCTTCAAATTGGCCAGAAGCGAGTTAAACTCTGCCTTGGCTTCGCGGCGATTGGACTTATTCTTCAGCAGGGTAGCTTCGGTTATCTGCTTGCCGATTTTTACTATCGGGTTCAGCGAAGAAAGCGGATCCTGGAATATCATGGCGATCTTGTCGCCGCGGATATGATGGAACTCGTCTTCGGATATCTTCAGCAAATCTTTGCCGTCGAAGAATATTTCGCCGCCCTCTATTATGGTGTTGCCGGCCAATATGCCGAGCATCGCCTTTGCCGTAACGGATTTACCGGAACCGGATTCGCCGACTATTGCCAGCGTTTTGCCGCGTTCAAGGTCAAAGGATATATCGCGCACGGCCTTCAGCGTACCGGCCTGGGTACGGAATGACACCTTCAGATTTTTTACTTCAAGTATTTTATCCATGCTTTAATCCTCCACATTGCGCAGCGAGGGGTTGAACGCATCGCGCAGGCCGTTGCCGAACAGGTTGAACGATATCTCAAGCAAAGATATGAACAACGCGGGCAGTATCATCAGGTGCGGATAATTCGTCCAGATAGCGCTGGCGTCCGCAAGCAGCGTACCGAGCGAAGTGGTGCTGGCCGTGCCAAGCTTCACTATGCCAAGGTAGCTGAGCATACTTTCGTTGAATATAACGCCCGGTATTATCAGCGCGGTGCTGGTAACTATTGTGCCGAGGGAGTTGGGGAATACATGCTTCCATATAAGCCTTCTGTCCCTTGCGCCCAGCGTTTTTGCCGCCAGAACAAATTCCTGTTTCTTAAAGCGATAGAACTGCGTCCTTACGCGGTATGCAATGCCTATCCAACCATTGAGTATGTACGCGAATATCAAACACGGTATCGCGCCAACCTTTGCAGAAAGGTGCATCTGGAACAGCGTTGCAACGATTATGAAAGGCACATTGCCCAGTATATCGGTTATACGCTCCATTACCAGGTCTACCGTGCCGCCATAGAAACCTTCTATCGCGCCGTAGCATGCGCCGATTATGAAGTTGATGAACGATACGCTCACCGCAAGCAGCAGGCTCAGCCTAAGACCGCCCGCAAGGCGGAGCATCAGGTCATAACCCTGGCTGTCCGTACCGAAGGCGTATTCCGGTTCGCAGCCGTTCCTGTACATATAATAATTGTAGTAAAGAACGCGAACCTTCAACTGCGCGGTCTCGAAAGTGCCGCCGCCGGTGTACTCGTAATAAATCGGGTTGCCTTCGGCGTCGCGCTTGTAGTTATCTTCAAGTACAAGTTCCTCGGAATAGGCAAGCTTTTTCACCTTGCCGTTTTCGTCAACGGATACGGGGACGTTCTTCTTTGTCTTATACCAGTTGTTGGCATCCGCAGCATCCGCATTAAACTCATTGTCCTCTATAAGCGGATACAGCACGTGCTTGCCTGTTTCCTGCTCGTATGCCTGAATATTGGCAAGCTCTGCCTGCTCAATGCTCTTGTACATAAAGCCGACGTTCAAATACACGTCCGTACGGGCGTTATAATAGGTCTTTTCCTTCTTAGTAGCGTCTATCTGCGTATAGGTATCGCCAAGCTTCAGTATCGGCTGATACTCGCTCTGCATACCTTCTGCCATGGAAACGCCGTTGCCGTCCCAGTTTATTGCACCAACGCCAATACCCATGGCCTTTATAAGGCCAACTTCAGAGTAGTTGCCGTTCATGCCGCCATCGAATATGCCCATGTGCCTGAATGCGGTAAGGCGTGGACCCTTCTTTGCGTAGGCCACGTCCATAAAGCCGTTTTCATGCGGGGTGAGCAGCGGCGCGCTGAACGAGAACAGGAATATGAGCACGATTATTACAGCCGCGGCAACGGAAGCCTTGTTCTTGCGGAAACGGATCCAAGCATCCTTGAAATAGCCTATCGGCTTATCGTCGAATTTTGTATCTGTCAAGCGCTCGTGAATGTTGACAAACTCAAACTTTTCGGGCGCGATCTTTTCGTACTTTTTATCAGCCATACTATTTCTCTCCCATTCTGATGCGAGGATCGATGAATCCGTAGCTCAGATCCATTACGATACCGGCCAGCAGTCCGATGAAAGTATAGAAGATACAATCCATCATAAATACGTCGTAGTCCAGCAGGTTCAGCGCCTTAATATAAAGCTGACCAACGCCTGGAACCGCGAATATCTGCTCGATTATCATGGAGCCGCCAAGCAGACCCACGAACTCGGACAATATGGACGGAAGTATGGGCACGAAGGCATTCTTCAGCGCGTGACGCGCGGTGGCCTGCGCGCGGGTAAGACCCTTTGTGCGGGCAAGCAGCATATATTCGGAAGTCAATGCCTCGGTAAGCTCAGCCCTGACGAAGCGGGTATAGCTTGCGATAGAGCCGAAGGAAAGGGCAATTATGGCGGGGATCATACTTACAAACATCTTGCTTGTGAAGTAGCTGCCGCCGGCATCCGCCAACGAATACATGGTAAGCGGAAGAATGCCCAGCTTGAAATACAGGAAATACTGTACCAAGAAAGCGTAAACGTAGCTCGGGACGGATATGAACACCATAACGAGGGTGCTTATAAGCGAATCGTCCCATTTGTTTTTGCGAATGGCAGCATAAATGCCAAACAGTATGCCTATAGGCACGGAGAATATCATTGAATAAAAGTTTATCATTACCGTGGGTAGCAGCCTACTGCCGAGCACTTCCGCGGCAGGTGTGCGGTACGCAATATACCAGGACGTACCGAAGTCCCAACTGGTTACGATATTCTTTATATAGATGTAGAATTGTTTAAGCAGCGGCTCATTGTAGCCCAACGCCTCCCAGCGGGCCAAAATAGCCTCTTTCTGAACTGTCTCCAATGGCAGTTCCCTCGGCAGAGCCCTGATGAGCAGGAATGTGATAAACGTTATTATCATAAACGTTACCAGCATCAGGCCAAGCCTTTTTAATACGTATTTAAACACCGAATCTCTCCTTCTTTTTTACATCGTTTATAAGCGATTTTTTGTTTTTTGATTATTGCGATTAAAAGAAAATAATAGAATATATGCTCAAAAAACAGCGGTTGGAAAGATGGCCTTCTTTGCACTTATCCCGCAAGGGGAGTCGCCTCCCCCTGCGGAACATTCATTTGCTTACTATATCGTTTTTACCGATAAGAATCTAATCTTATTCGTAGCTCAGAGTGCCGCCCTGGCTGGCAACATACTCGGTCCACTCGGCATCGCTATAGTTGAAGGTCATCAGCTCCATACCGCCCCAGCCATAAGCGAGGTTGTAATCAGGAGTGTAGAAGTTGCACTTATAGGCCAACATGGAGCAAGCAGTAGTGGTAGCCAGAGGTATACGATAGTACTTCTGGAGGTAGAGCTCTTCCATCTTAGCGGTGATCTCAAGCTTTACTTCGTTGCTCGCGGCAGCGTACGCACCGGTACCGATCATGGAACGGGACCAGTCTCTCCAGCTCATGGTCACATCTTCACCATTGACGTTCAGGGTCAGGTTCTCGGTGGAAGGATCCCAGCAGCCCGCTTCATGGATGCTGTACTGCTCGTTGTCGCAGTAGACCTGGAAGTTACGGAACGGATACAGAGCCGCGCCGCCCCATGCGCCGAAGCCGATGGCGTATTCGCCCTTAGCGGTATCGCCGTAACGGTCGTTGATGTTGCCAACGCCTTCAAGGGTTACCTTGCCGAAGCCGGAACCTTCAACGGCGGCGTTCATGTACTTGTTCATCAGCTCGATCTGCTTGTTATCAGTGGAATCGAGTGCGCCCTTCTTGTAGCCGATGCGGATAACGATATCCTGGCCTTCGGTGTACAGACCGGCATCGACCAGTTCCTTGCAGGCGGTAGCCATCAGTTCCTTGGCCTCGGTCAGGTTGTAACCGGTGATGGACTTATAAGCATCCTTCAGCGTGGCGTAAGGAGTGCCTTCGCCATACTGCACGCCGTACAGATCGCAGATAGCCTGCATGGCAGGATCGGACAGACGGTACATGGAATCAGGATTGTTATAGAAGTCATAGTAGTACTGATTGTTCATCAGGCCGAAGCTGGGGGTGTAACCGGCAGTGGCGGATACCCACTCAGACCTGTCGATGGCAAGGCTCATGGCCTTACGGAAATTGATGTTGCTCAGTACGACGGAGTTGGTGTTGCCCTTGGCTTCGTCCATGGTCTTAAGAGCTTCAAGACCGCAGTTGAAGAAGAAGGACATGGTGTAGGTTTCGTCAGCCTTGTAAAGCTGTTCGGAAGTGGCGTAGTTGGGAACTTCCTCGGCAGAGGGGGACCATTCGGTCAGCTCGCCCTTCAGGAAGGCCTGCTTGGCGGCATCATCGGTCATAACGTCGATGACGATCTTGGTGGCGCGATAGCGCTGCCTGGTCTCGCCGTCAACTTCGTAGTTGGTGTAGGATACGAGGGTACCATCCTCGCCCTGCTCCCAACCGTACCAGTTTTCGTTCTGCTCGAAGATCATCTGCTTGTCATCCTGCATGGAGACGAGCTTGTAGGGGCCGTAGGACATGCTGGTTTCAACGCTGGTGCCATAGTTGGTGGTTACCAGGGTACCGGTGGTGTCCTTACCGGCTTCATACAGATCCTCGTATACCAGCCAGTTGCTGGTGAAGGAGGTCAGAGCATAGTAATAGTCGATCTTGGACTCCATGACGTAGTTGAAGGTGTAATCATCAACCTTGTAGCAACCAACGGTGGTGTCATAATCGGCTTCCTCGCCCTTTTCGCCGCTGTCAACAAACAGAGCTTCCTTAACATAGTTAGCCTGCTCGGTTTCATCGGTGATGCCAAAGAGGTCAGAGAGCATGGTGGTGATAACGGTAACTACGGTTTCCTTGTTGTCAGCAGTTATCTGAGTGTAACCATAGGGGTTAGCTTCGCTGGCAAGAGCGGATATCTGCTCATCAAGGCCAAGGCCATAATTGCTGTTCAGATCGGAAAGGCTCATGCTGTACAGGGTCATAGCTTCGCTGGTGACGTTAACATACGCCATACCGGATTCGATACCGGCATCCAGGTCGTAGGAATAATCGCCTTCTTCGCCATCGCCATAAGGAGCAACCATGGGGTTGTAGATGGGTGCGCCAGCATTGTAGTAGGTGCTACCACCGGCTACAGCGGACTCACCGGCATAGTACAGGTTAGCGCGATAGTTCCTCATCTGGGGGTTGAGCAGCTGCTTCATGGAGTAGATGTAGCTGTCAGCGGTGATGGGGGTGCCATCCTGCCACTTGGCATCGGGATTCAGCTTCACTTCGAATACATAACCTTCGGTGATGTCAGCAGCGTTGGTGCCTTCGGGCAGATTTACCGGATACTTGGTCAGATCGTCCTGATGGGCAGCGGTAACGTCGTTGATCTCGGTGGCCATCTTGTAAACCCACTAATAAACGCCGTCTTCGGTGTTTTCAGCCTGCATGGTCACAAAGGGCTCGGTCAGGTAATCGTTCATGGCGTCGTCAGCATTGGTTTCCCAAGTGTGGGGGTTCCAGTTGCTGGCGAGGGCGGTGCTATACGAATTGTAGGTATAGCTGGGAACGTCGGCTACCGGGGCATCCGTGGGTTCCGCGGAAGGTTCGGTGCCGGCATTAGTGGGCTCGGCGGAAACGTCGGGGTTTTCTGCCGGCTGTGTGCACGCGCTGACGAGAGTAAGTATCATCATCAGTGCAAGCACCAGAGACAATGTCTTTTTCATGCTTTCCTCCTATTTTTTACTTTGCAGTCAAAACTCGTTCTGCTGCATAAGGATACATTGACAGCTATATTTAGCTATCGTATTGAAATTGTAACACGACAACGCCGTATGGTCA
>CAVDFM010000127.1:0-5911 GCA_963608365.1 bacterium
TATTATTATCATATAAAAGGGGACATAAATCTTGCGGACGATATTTGAAATATGCTGCGGAAGCGCGGAGGACGCAATTCTTGCATGCCGCGCGGGGGCAAACAGAATAGAGCTGAACAGCGATCTTTTTCACGGCGGCTTAACGCCGAGGCTCGGCAGCCTTATTGCTGCTAAAAAAGCTGCGCCCGCGCTTGAAATAATGGCGATGGTGCGGGCGCGCGAAGGCGGCTTTTGCTATACGGATACGGAGTATGCCGTTATGAAGGAGGATGCGCGGCTTATGCTTGAGCATGGCGCGGACGGCATAGTTTTCGGCTTTCTGCATGAAAACGGTACGGTGGACGCGGGGCGCACGAATGAATTTGCGGCAATGGCAAAAAGCTATGGCAGGCAAAGCGTGTTCAGCCGGGCGATAGACGTTGCGCCGGACTGGCGCGCAGCTCTGGATACGCTGATACAGTCGGGCGTTACGCGCGTGCTCACGAGTGGGCAGCGGCCAACGGCCATGGAAGGGGCAGACGTGATAGCGGCAATGGTTCGCCATGCGGCGGGGAGGATAGAGATTCTGCCTGGCTCAGGCATACGCGCGAACAATTTGCGCCTTATTCTGGAGCGCACAGGCTGCACACAGCTGCACATGAGCGCGCATATGCTTGCGCATGATATGTCTGCCGCAAACGGCAACGGAATATGCTTCACGGGCAGCGAAATACCGAAGGAGGGCTGCTATAAGCTGATAGACCCAAAGAAGGTTGAAAAAATAGCGCGAATGCTGAAAGGAGATACAAATGTACAGCTTTAATCGCAACGAATACGAACGCCGCATGAAATGGTTCCTTGAGGCGCGCTTCGGCATGTTTATCCACTGGGGGCTTTATGCCATACCGGCGCGCGGCGAATGGGTGCGCAGTACCGAGCAAATGGAAGAAGCCGACTATATGCGCTATTTTTACGAATTTGACCCGAAGTTCTATGATCCCGCCTGCTGGGCGCGCGCGGCAAAACGCGCCGGCATGAAATATATAATACTCACGGCGAAGCATCACGACGGCTTTTGCCTTTTCGATACCGCAACGACCGGTTTTAAGTCCACAAATACAAAGCTTGGGCGGGATATAGTGAGGGACTTTACCGACGCCGCACGGGCGGAAGGGCTGCGCGTTGGGCTGTATTATTCGCTGATAGATTGGCACCACAAGGATTTTCCGCATTACGGGGATAGGCAGCATCCCATGCGCAACAGGCCCGAATACGCGAACGAAGGCCGCAATTTTAACAACTATCTTGACTATATGCATACTCAGGTGCGCGAACTTTGCACCAACTACGGTAAGATAGACATAATGTGGTTCGATTTTTCGTATGACGATATGCGTGGGGAAAAGTGGCGTGCGGGCGAGCTTGTGAACATGGTGCGCACGCTCCAGCCGGGGATAATACTGAACAACCGCCTTGAATGCAGCGGCGAAGGCTTCGGCTCGCTTGCCGAAGGCCGCCCGACTCCGTACCACGGCGATTTTGTAAGCCCGGAAAAGATAATCCCGCCGCGCGGCATATTCGACCCCGCCGGCAATCCGGTGTACTTGGAAGTATGCGCCACCATGAACCAAAACTGGGGCTACTGCGGCACGGATAATTATTATAAAAGCGCGGATATGCTTATAAAAAAGCTGGTTGAATGCGTAAGTAAGGGCGGAAATTTCCTGCTGAACATAGGGCCGGATGCAAACGGCGCAATACCGCAGCGCGCCGCGGAAACGCTTGAAGAAATGGGCCGCTTTATGTGCGTGAACGGCCAAAGCATATACGGCTGCACAAAAAGCGCCGTGCCTAAGCCCGAATGGGGCCGCATAACGCAAAGAGGGAACGAGCTTTATCTTCATGTGTATGAAAACACGCTTGGGCCGCTGCCGCTTTTCGGCATAAATGCACAGAGCATAGATTCAATACGCCAGCTTTCGGACGGGCGGGAGATACCGCTTTCGCATAGCTGGGTGCACAGCGATTATCCGGACATGGCCTTTGCCGATCTTGGGCCGGACCCAACGCTTGCAGACGGCACGGACACGGTGCTTAAGCTTACCTTGAAGGAGTAAACGCTATGTTTTCGGATAAATTCAGGCAGTATTCTTCGCGCGCATACGCCGGGCGAAGGGACTATATAGCCCAAAGTACGGCGGACAAAATAGCCGCGCAGACTGGCGATATGCGCACCGCGCTTGAGTATCTTTACGGCACGCTGCCGCACGACGACGTTCGCTTCACGCCGTTTGAATGGATGGAAGAAGCCTGCGCCGCCGCGCTTGAGACCCGCGCGGCAAATCAATACGGAATTGAAATTTCTGAGGACATATTCGCACAATATGTGCTTTGCCCCCGCGTGAATAACGAACGCATGCAAAGGCACAGGCGCTTTTTTGCGGGAATGCTTAAAGCGCGCGTGCGGGGCAAAAGCATAGCGGATGCGGCGCTGAGCGTGAACCTATGGTGCTGCGGGCAGGTGACATACCATTCGTCTGACGACCGCACGGAAGGGCCCATAACCGCATATCTTTCGGGCATAGGCCGCTGCGGCGAAGAATCGGCATTCGCTGTATGCGCATTGCGCAGCGTAGGCATACCGGCGCGGCAGGTATATTCCCCATGGTGGAGCCATTGCGATGATAACCACGCATGGGTTGAAGTGTACACGGGCGACGGCTGGCATTATATGGGCGCGTGCGAACCGGAATATGAACTCAACCGCGGGTGGTTCATGGCGGCATCGCGCAGGGCAATGCTTGTGCATTCGCGCGCGTTCAGCGATTATACCGCGGACGGCCTTAGCGGCGAAGAACTGATAGAAAAGCGCGGCGGGGCCTATCTTTTCAACCAAACCGCACGCTATGCGGACACGGTTGAGCTGAAAATAGGCGTGATTCGCCGCAATGCGCCGGTTTGCGGCGCAAAGGTGCATATACAGCTATTGAACATGGTATCATACCGCGACATAGCCGTGCTGACGACAGACGGCGAGGGCCGCGCGCGGCTGCGCTGCGGCAAGGGCAGCATGCATATATCGGTTGAGCATAACGGTGCATATTTTGAGCGGGACATAGACACATCGATTTGTGCGGAAGTAGCGTGCGAATTGGGCGAATTTGCGCAGGGGCATACTTCGGGCGTATTCCGCGCGCCGCAAAGCACGCCATCCGGTCGCACCGCGGCGGACAAGGCAAAGCAGGCCGAAATGAAGGCCGCTGCGGCTAACGCGGCACACTTGCGCGAAAGGCGCATAAGCGCATATTATAATGAGTTTACTGTATCACATAAATGCGGCGAAGCTTGGCTGCCGTATATACGCGCCGCGCGCGGCAATGCGGGCGAGATAGGCGCATTTTTGCTTTCGCAAAGCGAAGAGAATATGCCGTATGCGCTCGGCTTGCTTAAGAGCCTCAGCGAAAAAGATTTGCGCGATACCGATGCCGCAACGCTTATGCATCACATGAAGCGCGCGCTGCCGCATAAGCATGGCATGGACGATAGCCTGTTTATAAATTATGTGCTGTGCCCGCACATAGGGATTGAACCTATATGCAAATGGGATGAAGATGGGCTGAGTATGCTGGGCGCAAACTCCGCCGCCGTTGCAAAATTAAGGCTGAACGGTACGCCCGCAAGACTTTCGCCCGTGACGGGTGCTGCGGAATACATGCCAAACGGGGTATGGACGCCGCTCAACTCCGTTCCGATGGGCCGGCTTGAATTGGCCGGAGACGGGCTGAAGCAGGGCGAAAGCTGGGCGCTGGCGCGGCTTGAAGGCGGCGAATATATTCCGCTGAACATGGGCGAGCTGCCGCTTTGTACGGATGTTCCGGCGGGGAAATACGCGCTTATGGCAACGAACAGGCTGCCGAGCGGGGATCAGCAATATGTGGCCGACAAATTTGAATTGGCGGCGGGGGAGAAGCTGAGCTATACTCTTGTGCGGCCGAAGGCGGAACTTAGCGAATTGCTGGGGCACACGGCGCTGTGCGATGCGATTGTATATGATAAGCATAAGCAGTCGCGCCCGCTTGCGTCTTTATGCGTGGGGCGTGCGGCGCTGATAGCGTTTTTGCAGCCGGGCGGTGAGCCTACGGAGCATTTTCTCAACGAGCTTTATGACGCGTATAACAGGCTGAGCGCCGTTTGCCGCGTTGTTATAGTGCTGCCGGGCAATGATGCGTCAAGTCCGGCATATGTCCGCTTTGCGGCAAAATACGGTGATACCGATACGCTTATTGATGCCGATGCAGCGCAGGAGCCGCTTGCCCGCGCGGCGTTCAAGGAACCGGGCGATTATCCGCTGCTGTTTCTTATGGGCGGTTATCCCGATTGCCGCTTCGCCTCGGCGGGGTATTCGGTAGGGTCGGTTGAACTGATAACAAAACTCGCCGCGCTCATATAGCAGTGCACGGCGAGAATAAACGGTTTATACTGTTTAGAATTCAATTTTCACTATCTGCATCTTCATCCGCTTATCGCCAACCTTGGCTAAGGAGCGGAAGAAGCGGCTTACGGATGGATCGCTAAGGTCGTTATAGCCAAGCATGTAGCCGCGGCTGGAAATGCTTATGGCAGGACTCCATTCAGACAACTCAGCTTTTGCGTCTGAAACGGCAAAGTATGCGCCGACATTCTGTATCCTGGCGTTCTTTATCCATGTTTTGAGCATCAGCTTAACGGCTGACTTGTTGGCCGCGTCAAATACAAGCCTGCCGCCGGGGAATGCTTTGGCCATGGCCTGAACGAGCGATCTCACCTGATTTTTAAGAAAATAATAGAACACGCCCGCCGCAAAGAATACCGCGCCGCCGGAAGCGTCTATCTTACTGAACCACGCCGTGTCGTTAAGGTCACAGGCGATGTTTTCCTCCCGTTCTCCCGCAGGCAGGAGCGCATTGCGCACGGCTATAACGTCGGCAAAATCAAGGTTGTATATTTTACAGGAGCCGTTGTCGCAGCCGCGTCCGGTGGCATCAAGCCCGCAGCCAAGGTTTACCACGGCGGCATTGGGGTGGGATTTAAGATAATCCCGCACTTCGAACGCAAGGTCGTTCTGCCGCATGGCGACCTCTAAAAAGCCGAACCGCTGCATTGTGCTGCCGGACTTTTTGGAAAGCTCCGAAAAATCATAGTCTATCGCGTCCAGAAGGCGTATAGCCGTATCGTCCCGAAACAGGTTGGGGAACAGATCGGAACACATTTTGCGCCCATATACGGGAATTACCAGCGTTTCCTGCACGGTGTTTTTCTCAATGTGGTATTTCATATATACTCCTTACTTGATAAACAGCGCCATTATGCCAGCAAGCGCCGCCGATATTACTGCCATGCCGACCGTTCCGAACAGCCACTTTTTACATTTGTCGCGGTTGTTTATATACGGGCGGAGATCCTCCGTGCCGGGTATGACCCATGCCTGCGTATGCCCGACCCAAAAGTCATCGACAAGAAAACGGTCGATAAGGTTCATAATGGATAATATTACAAGCAGCTGCCAAAAGCCCTGCACGAACCCATGCGCGCCGTTTATGGCGTACACGCAAACGAGCACATAGGCAATATAACCCGGAATGCAGCAAAGCTTGAACATAGCCTGATTCTTCTTTATTTTCTCATGAGTGATAAGGCCAAGCTCAACGCAGCGGTCCTGCACATCCTGATGGTAAAGATGCACCATACCGACCGCGCCTTTGCGTATGCCAACCGCGCAAACGAGCACGAGCAGCACGCCAAGCCCCAAACCTTCAAGCAATAATTGAACTATCATATAAAACCTCCTGTCAGTTCTTCAAAAAAGGCAAAGCGGGCAGCGTGTCCCGCTCTATAATTGACAAAAGCATTTCGGCAAAGCCCTTAGCGTCGCGTATTTGATACTGCATATGGT
>CAVDFM010000128.1:0-5890 GCA_963608365.1 bacterium
CGGTAGTCCGCTTCGCTTGTGATGCAGTATATCGTGGGCGCGTTCTCCGTGGGATAGTCCACGCTGTCGCTAACGGTCACGGTGGTTTTCGTAAACGTGCTCTCCGCAGGGGTCAGCGCAGGGGCTCCGTCTTCAGCCGTTGTGGCAGAAAAGCCGGCGTTGTCTATGGCTACGCTTGCCGTACTCGCGTTATCGCCTATCACCTTGAATACGATATTGCCTATCGCGGTGTTTGCCGCAATACTCACATCACCGCCGCTGATGATACCCGCATTAACAAGCAATATCTTCACCTTGCCGTCTTTAACGCCGCCGTAGTTGAGCATGCCGGTTCCGCTGCCGCTTTCAGCCGCATCCTCGTCAGCCGCGCTGCCGAGCAGCGCCGTGTAGGACACGAACTCGAGCGCCGTGCTGTCGTACTCAATATTGAACTCCGCGCCGCCAAAGCTTGCAACAGCCGCATCAAACTTAACGTTGACGCTAAGATAATCGCCTTCCGCAAGCGTGGCATTGCCGCCGCTCAGGCTTATGGCGATACCTCCCCCCTCGGCAAGCGCAGCGAACGGCAGCACAAATGCCGCCATTATGCACGCGAGCCAAGCTGCTACGATTCTCTGTCGTTTCATGTAATGCCTTTAAACTCCTTATGTATTTGGACCGGAGCAGGCGATGGGCATACCTCCACCACCTATAGTTATATAGTATTATACCCGCAAAAAGCAACATAAGCAAGGCCATTTTGCTCCTTTGCGGGCATTATTCACAAACTGTTGATTTACTTGTTAATTCCTGCCAATCACCTGCGGCGCATGGTGCGGATTGCCAGATAAATTGAAACTATCCCCGCGATCACAGCCGCCGCGAAAAGCAGCCACATCCAAACCGAAGGCCCGTCGTCCTCCGTTTCGGCAACGGATACTTGCGCCGCATCGGTTTGCGCGGGGGCTTCCGTCTGCGGTGCGGGAGATGCCGCCGTGTTCTGCGCTGCCTGCGGCTGACTGCCCACGGACACAACGGTTTCGGTAACGCTCGTGCCGTCCTCGCTTATGGCATAGATAACGGTTTCGCCCTCCGCATGGGCGGTCACGTTGCCGCTTTGGTCAACGGTGGCCACGCGCTCGTTACTGCTGGACCATATTGTGCCGCTGCCGCCGGGAATGGTGGTGTTCTGTCCAATGTCCATGGTAACGTCGGCATCGGGGTCAGCGGTAGCGGCAGGCGCCTGCGTGGGCTGCGCGCTCTGCTCCGGCGCGGCTGTCGGCGCGGGAGTGTTTGCCGCGGATGCAAGTTCAAGCGTGGCGCTGCCCTCTGTATATGCAAGCTCGTTGAGTTCCTCGTCTATTATCATGGTTTCCGTGCGCGCGTTGTCCAGCTTTATCTCCGTGCTGCCGTGCGCGCCGTCCTTGGGTCGGAACGTGAGTTTGAGCAGCTCGCCGGGCTGCTTACTGCCCATAATCGTGGTCCATATAAATATTACGCTGCCGGGCTCTTCGTCATTGGTGGCGCTTATGCCGCCGGAAACTATCGCCCCGTTTTTCACATTGACAAGCTCCAGCATGGTTTCATCATAATCAAGCGCAAACTGCGCGCCTGCAACACCCGTGCTGCCGACAAGGCTTACGGTAACGGTTACGGTGCCGTCCGCATTGGCCTCTCCCGCGCTTATGTTTATCTTAGTATCCTCCGCAAGCGCCGCCGTGCCCATCAAAAGCACAGCCGCGGCAACAAGTGCGGCAAGTATTCTTTTCGCTCTGCTCATTCTTCTCCCCTCCGTTCGTACAGATATGTTTATTATATAGTACGTTTCGCGCCTTTGCAACCGCGCTCAGCCTTGGAAAATAATTCTGCACAGCGCGGCAACGTCGGCAATGTTCAGCCTACCGTCGCCGTTTATGTCCGCATCTGCGTCGCCACGCGCTATTTTTATGCAGAGCAGCACCGCGTCGCGCACGTCTATGCGGCCGCTTCGGTCAATGTCTCCCAGTCTGTACACACCTTCGGTTTTGCTCAGGCGGAGAACGAAGCAATACCGCCCCGCCGTGCCGTCCGCGAAGGATATGTTCAGGCATATCTGCTCCTCGGTTTCATTCCCGCTGCCGAAAAGCGTTATCGCCGCGCCGCCGTCCGTTATGCTCCATTGCGCGCTCAATCCGCTCCCCGCTTCAAACGATATGTCCATGCTATCTATACTTTTACCGATGCTGAGCGCATAGCATAGCCGCATATTTTCAAACATCCGCACGGCATCCGTGCAAAGCGTGGCATACTCCGCACTTGCTTCGGTGAACAGGCCGACTGCCTGAGCTGTCGTGCTATTGAAAAGCCGCGGCTGCGCATCAAGCCCCGTTACCGTGCCGCTGAACTTTTCCGCACCGCCGCGGATATATTGCGCGCCGTTTGATATATGCAGAGCGGCGGTTTCGTCCAACTCTATTGCGCCCATGTTTATCAGCAGCGCGCCGCTTGCAATGCTCAGCCGCGCATCAGGAAGCAGTTTAAGCGTGACTCCGCGCGGTATGCTCACCGCGCCGTTTACCGCAATAGCTGTGTCTTGACTTACATACACCGTGTCCGCGCCGGAGGAAAGTGCCGCGTTCAATTCCGCTTCTGTTTCTGCATGGCAGAAGCCGTCCATGCTGCCGTACACGCGACGTGTGCCATTGCCCATATATTCGCCGTCCGCACCAAGCGTTGCCATGCCGCCCGCAAATACGCACAGCCCTCGCTCAACTCCCGCAATGCTGCCGTATGCTTCGTTGGTAAACGCAGCGCATATGTTCAGCTCCGCCCCGGCGTAAACATGCATTGCTCCGCGGAGCATAACCGCCGCATTAAGCGTAAGCCGTGCGCCGCCGTTAACATGAATAAGCATGTTTTCGCCTATGTCCCACGCTTGGTTTATGCCAACAGGCGTATTTACATCAATAATGTGTATAACTTCATCAGAATACGCTCCGCGAATTGCCGCATCCATATCCGCCTGCGAATTTATGCTTCGCCGCGTATACCGCGCCGTTATGCCGTCAAGACCTTGCCCGCTCACATATGAGCCTGCTTCCGCGTTTGCCCATATGCGCGCATTCTCATTGCCGAATGTGATACTTGCGCCGTCGCTTACGGTAAACGCGCCGCCGTTGACCCATATGTTCCCCGTACATTCAAGCGACGCGCCCGACGCAAGGGTGAGCGAATTGCCGCTGTCTATCACTATTTCCGCGCCATATGGCAAAGTAAATGCCGAATCAAGCGTCACCGCGCCGTTGGCGTAAAGCGCAGCATATTCGCCGCATTGGGCAAGCAGCGCCGAAAGTTCCTGCCCGTTTGAAAAGCGCAAAGCATCGCCCTGTTCCGTACCGAGCGCGGCGCCGTTCGCGCTTTTGTATAGCTTGCCATCGCCCGTATATTCGCCGCTCAGGGCGTTAAGAGTGCCGCCGTCGCGTATGTATATGCCGCAGTTCAGCCTAAGTTCGCCGGACACATATTCAATGGCCTCGTTCTCAAGCGCGCCGTTGACGGTAAGCGTGCTGCCGGATTCAATATATATGCTGCCGTAATTCACAGCCGTCGCGTTTTCGCCTATTATAAGTTCCGCATTGACCAGATGCACAGCCGTCTGTATGCCGATCAGCCAATCAGAATCCAAAGTGATCGTAAAGCATTCGGACTCGGCTGAGCCGATATACGCTTCGCAAACAAGCGGCGCGCGCACGCCATCCCGCTCATATTCCTCTGCATGGGTTGCACAAACAAACGCGGAGAATTCGTCCGCCGCGGCAATATAATGCCGTTCAACCCAGCAGGCGTTCTCCGCGTTCCATTCCGTTTCGTTAGCGTTGGCCATGAATATCCCGTCAAGCGCCTTAGCAGGCGGCGCGGCGCATAAGCATAAAATAATGCAAAGGAGCAGGGCAATGTGAGTACGCATAATGTCCTCCGTAGGGTATCATGGTCGTGTCATGTTTTGCAGAATATTGTCGATAAATTGATTATATCATACCTGCGCTTTATGGCAAGGGTAAAAAACGGCTTGCCAAACGCTTTTGGCAATGATACAATACTTCAACGTAAAGGGAATGAAGTTCTCCCGTAGCATAACGCTTAAACCGCTTTACCAAAGCTGATGACTTCTGCATTATTATTGCAGGGGGCATCAGCTTTTCTGCACAGGAGGATAAAATATGTTTCTGTCTCTTTCGCTCATCATTCTTGTTGGTCTTTCAATGGCGCAAATATGCAAGCAGCTGAAGCTGCCGCGCATAATAGGCATGCTTATAACGGGCATAGCCCTTGGTCCGTATGCACTGGACATGCTGGATGCTTCAATACTCGGCATATCATCCGAACTTAGGCAGATCGCGCTGATAATAATACTTATAAAAGCGGGGCTTTCGCTGGACATTGCGGACCTTAAACGCGTCGGGCGGAGCGCGGCGCTCATGTCCTTTTTGCCGGCATGCTTTGAAATACTGGGGTATTTCCTTTTTGCGCCGCTGCTGCTTAACATATCCCGCATAGATGCGGCGGTAATGGGCGCGGTGCTCGGCGCGGTATCGCCTGCGGTAGTTGTGCCAAGAATGGTGCAGCTTATCGAAACGCGACGCGGCACGGATAAAAGCATACCCCAGCTTATAATGGCCGGGGCTTCGTGCGATGATATATTCGTTATAGTTCTGTTTTCAACGTTCACAGGTATGGCGCAGGGCAGCGGCGCAAAGCTTGCGGATTTTTTGAACATACCCGTATCGATAGCGCTCGGCGTTGCGGTAGGCGCGGCGGCAGGTTACGCGCTTTGGCTGCTGTTTGAGTTTTTCTTCAGGCGCGGGCAATACATAAGGAACAGCTTTAAGGTAATATTGATGCTTGGCACGGCGTTCATGCTTATCGCCCTTGAAACGCTGCTAAAAAACACGGTTGCCTTCTCCGGACTGCTTGCGGTGGTGAGCATGGCGTGCGTTATAAAGGCAAAGGGCGAAAGCAGCGTATCCGCGCGGCTGTCCGCCAAGTTTTCAAAGCTGTGGCTTGCGGCGGAGGTAATGCTGTTCGTTCTGGTAGGCGCGGCTGTGGATATTCGCTACACGCTCTCCGCGGGCGCGGCATCGATAGCAATGATATTCATTGCGCTCATATTCCGCTCCGCGGGCGTTATAGTAAGCCTTATCGGGTCGCCGCTCAATGCAGGGGAAAGGCTGTTCTGCATAGTGGCCTATCTTCCCAAGGCAACCGTTCAGGCCGCGATAGGGTCAATACCGCTTTCGCTCGGGCTTAGCTGCGGCAATGCGGTGCTTAGCGTTGCCGTGCTTGCAATACTCATAACTGCCCCTCTCGGCGCGATAGGCATAGATGCCCTTGCCCCGCGGCTGCTTAACGACGGCGCGGCTATATCTTCATCACAAACTGCTCAAAGGCGATAAGTATTATAAGAAAGCCGAAGTTGAATGCGGAAAACTCCGCAATGTAGCGGCGGGTGCTTTTGGGGTCGTGCTTAACGTATTCGCGGAATGTGATAAGGCTGGCAAGCGAGGCGATGAGCGTGCCCACCCCGCCCACGTTCACGCCTATGAGCAGCTCCGCATAGTTGCCGGTGAACTGCGAAAGCAGTATCGCCGAAGGTACGTTGCTTATGCATTGGCAGGAAAGCGCGCTGAAAAGCAGAGTATTCTTTGAAAGCAGGGCGGAAAAGAAATTCCGTACCGCATCCATGCGCGCCATGTTCCCTGCGAATATGAAAAAGAATACGAACGTGAAAAGCAGCGGATAGTCCACCGATTCAAGCGCATGCCGGTCGGCAAAGAACAGCACTGCGGGAATTATTATAAGCCCTATCCAATACGGAATCCCGCGGAAAACTATCGCTATCGCAAGCGCGAACAGCGCAAGATAAAGCGCGGTA
>CAVDFM010000129.1:0-5884 GCA_963608365.1 bacterium
TATAAAATGTATTTATGTATTTAAGGTGAATTTGTATAAACCGCTATTGCCCAAACGCATGAAAAAAGGTTATAATAATACATGAACATTTCAGTAGCGTTATTGACGCAGAGGGAGGCTCAACTTGATAAAGGTAATCTTTGGCGAAACCGGCGCGGGCAAGACCAAGCGCATAATTGACATTGCTAACGAAACGCTTAAAACGGCTAACGGCAGCATAGTGTTCATCGATAACGACAGCCAGTATATGTTTGGCTTGAAGCATGATATCCGCTTTGTGGATGCTTCGGAATATCATATAGACAGCCCCAAGATGTTCTTCGGCTTCGTTTCCGGCATTGCGGCGCAGGATTTCGATTTGGAATACCTTTTTGTTGACGGCTTTATGAAAATAGTCCATCATCCGCTGGATACTCTTGAGGATCTGTTCAAGGAGATGGCAGCGTTTGCAGAGCGCCGCAAAGTCAAGCTGGTGCTCAGCATAACCGGCAGCGTGGACGATGCGCCCGCGTTCCTTAAGCCCTATATAGACGAAGAATAATTATTCATGCCGTTGCGGCGGCGCATAAGCTGCGCTGCCGTGCGGCGTTTGCGCGCAATTCATGTTGCATTGCGCGCCGAATTATGATAAAATACAACTTGCGCCGGAATGATGGAATTGGCAGACGTGACGGACTCAAAATCCGTTGTTGGCGACAACGTGTGGGTTCGAGTCCCACTTCCGGCACCAGACAAAAAGTCCATGCGTTTACATGGGCTTTTTATATTATACAAATGGGACTCGAAGGGAACGGCCGAGCGGAGCGAGGAAAAAACATCCGGTGAATGTTTTTTAGTTCACCGGGCTGGCGGCGGTACTGACCCAGTGCCGCCGGACGAGTCCCACTTCTGGCACCAGACAAAGATAATCCGAACTAGGTCTTCCTTGTGGGAGATGGGGTCGGATTATTTTCTTTGAAAAGTTTAAGAATAAGCGCTTTCTTAAGCGTAGCGGTGAAGCATCTGAAACCCAAACCGGGAAGATTGGGGGCAATTGCTGCTACACTATCAGCATCACAAGCTTAAACAGCCAGTTTGCCACCACGCCTGCGAACAGGCCGCTTACCGTGTGGTACAGTATGGCCTTGCCGGTGAAGCGCGTGCTGTGCAGCAGCTCCATCATGGATACATGCGTGCTGAGATAGCCGCTCCAGCACATGCACATTGCCGTGAAAACGGCTATATCGTTGGTGTTTGCTAAGCCGTTCTGAAGAAGGCCGGGTATAAGCCCCATTGCCGCTCCTGCCGAGCCAAGCGCCGTTACCGGCACGCTAAGCCCCGCGCTTGAAGAAAAGCCAAACAGCGGATGCAGTATAAAATCAAGCTTTTCCGCTATCCATGGAAGAACGGGTATGCCTTCGTAAGCCGCGCCGGTGTATGCGCCGGTTTCCGATGGGCCGTTGGTAAGCATCATTACCAATGTGCATATAACAAGCACGCCCGGTATTATGCCAAGCCCCATGTCCACGCCCTTCTTGCCGCCGTCCATGACCGCGTTGAGGAAGCGCATAAGGCCGTTGCCGTTGCCCTCCGTGGGTTCGCTGGTCTGCTCCGCGGGGTCGATAGGCTCAGCTTCTTCTTCGCGGCCTATGACCTTTGCCGTGTGACGGAGCATAAGGCGCGTTGCCAGTATGCTGCCGCATACCGCGCCTATGTTGCCGCACAGCGCAGCCAGCCCAACGTGCTCTCCGCCCGCCGTGCCAAGGCCTATTATGAACGTTGTAACTATCAAGCCCATGCCGAAGCTGGTGCCCAGGTTTGTCAGCGCGGGTATCTGATACGCCTTAAAGTAGCGGCGGTACTTTGGGTCGTCCGCAAGGGTGAGTATGGCGGGGTTGTCGCTCATGTATGTTGTAACTATGCCCAGCGCCGCCGCACCCGGCATGCCGTACAGCGGCCGCATAAGCGGGGACAGCACGCGGTTTATCAATTCAACCACGCCGAATTCCGTAAGCACGGCGGAAAGCGCGCCCACTATTACGGCTATTGCCATAAGGTAAAGCGTGGTGTCCATAAGCAGCCTGTACGCCGTGTTCATCATTGTATCCATCATGTTGGAAAGCCCCATCGGTACGGCGAACAGCGCAAAAAACGCCACGAAGCATATAAGGAATACGACCGCCTTCCACGTTTTGAAACCGGCCTTAGCCTTTGCCGCAGCCTTTACATCGGGCGCGGCGGGAGAATTCATGCTCATTTCTGTTACGGTAGCCCTTTCTTTGAAAATAATGGGTATTTTAGGGAAAAATGAACGTAATACAATCCAAACGTGATTATACAACCATATCCTGCGCAAGTAAAATGAATATACTTTGTATTATACATGAGTAAAACTGATATCTTGCAACTAATTGAATATACTGCAATATATTGACACGGCAATGATGTAATTATTATAATAAAGCATATCGAAGCGAAATAGGAGGGCATTGCCGTGGCAAACAGCAAATACGCCGCATTCATAGCCGCAGCGGAGGAGGGGAACATGACCGCCGCCGCACAGAAGCTGGGCTACACCCAATCGGGCGTTAGCCACCTTGTGCATACGCTGGAGCAGGAATTGGGCGTGCAGCTGCTTATCCGCTCCAAGGCGGGCGTGGAGCTTTCGCCGGAGGGGAATGCGCTAATAGGGCACATACGGCGGCTTATAGCGGCGGAGAACGCCGTGCTGAGCGCAGCTGAGGAATTAAGGGGAGTGGAGCGCGGAACGCTCAGGATAGGCACGTTTTCAAGCGTGGCGATAGCGTGGCTGCCAAGCGTTATGGCAAGGTTCAATGCGCGCTACCCCGGCATTGCCATAACAATAGAAAACGGCACATATTCGCCCATAGAGGACATGCTGAGCAGTTCTTTGCTTGACTGCGCATTCGTTGCGCTGCCTTCGCGCGCGGAGTTTGAAACCGTACCCCTTGCGCGGGACAGGCTGCTTGCGGTTGTGCATCCGGATAGCCCCCTTGCGGCAAAACGCAGCCTTTCGGCGGAGGATGTTGCAAACGAAACGTTTATTGTTCCCGCGGAAGGCACAAACCATGACGTGGGCCGCTTTTTCTCAAGGGCGGGGATACGGCCCAAGGCTGTGCTGAACATGGGCGATGATTATGCGGCGGCGGCAATGGTGGAACGTGCGCTGGGGTTTACAATACTGCCGGAGCTTATGCTGAGCGCAATGCACTTGGGCAACGTGCGCACCGTGCCGCTTGAGCACAGCGAAAGAGAGATAGGCCTTGCCATGAACGCCAATTATCACAGCCCCGCCCTTGCGGCGTTCGGCGCGTTCATGCGGGAATTTATAAAAGAAGGGTAAAAAACAAAGCGGCATGGCCTTTTGTGGCTACGCCGCTTTTATCGCGTAATGATACCTTAATTAGTTGAGCGCTTCCTTGAGAGCCTTGCCAGCCTTGAAGGTGGCAGCCTTGCTTTCCGCAATCTGGATCTCGGCACCGGTCATGGGGTTGTGGCCCTTATGAGCGGGACGAACGCGGGTCTCGAATACGCCAAAGCCAACCAGCTGCACCTTTTCACCGGTCTTCAGGGTTTCGGTGATGGTTTCAAGCGCGGCAAGCACTGCCTTTTCGGAATCCTTCCTGGTGAGACCGCTTTTCTCAGCTACTGCGGCTATAAGCTCGGTTTTGTTCATTACTTCTATCCTCCTAAAAATAATTGGCAACAATTTTGCGCATGGGATATTGTATCAGCTTTTTAGCTTGAGTACAAGCACTTTTTTGCTTTTTTGCGTTAAAAAAGCCTTGAATTTCGCCTATTTTGCTCTTTGCAGCAGCGCGTGCAGCCCATTGGGCGTAAGCTTGCCCATTTCCGTGCCGTTTTGGCGGGATTCCTGCTCCATTTTGGCGAATGCGTTAAGGAAGGCGCTGCCCGCATCCCTCAGTGTAAGCTCCGCGTCGAACCCCAGCGCACGCATAACGTATACCGCCGCAAACAGCAATTCTTCTGCTAAAAGATACAGCGTGTCCTTATCCGCACCGCCAGAATATTCCGTCCGTATCCGCTCGGCCGCTTCCGTAACGGCGCAAAGCGCGGCGGATACATTCATATCGAACCCCGTGGCGGCGGCGCGCTTCTGCAGCTTGCCCGCGCGCATAAGGCTTGGGAAGCATTGCGGAACGGCCTGCATGGCCTCCGTAGCGGAATGGATATGCTTTTCCTTCTTTTTCAGCTCTTCCCAGTTTTTCAGCACCTCTTCCGTGCCGGATACCTTAAGCGCGCTGAAAACGTGCGGATGGCGGTACATAAGCTTTTTGACTATGCCGGTAGTAACGTCGCGTATGGTAAAGTCGCTCGCTTCCGTTTCTATCTGCGCATGGAAAACTATTTGCAGCAGCACGTCGCCCAGCTCTTCGCACAGCGCGTCCATATCGTCCCGCTCGATGGCGTCCACGGCCTCGTAGGCTTCTTCTATCATTGTGTTTCTCAGGCTCATGTGCGTCTGCTCCTTGTCCCAGGGGCAGCCGTTTTCGCCGCGCAGGCGCTTCAATACGTCAACAAGGCTGTCCATGCCGTGCCTGTCCAGCTGCTCAAGCGCCGCAGGGGGAACTATAAGCACGGTCGCCGCAAAAAAGCTGTTCTTCTGCCTGTCCAGCTCATATAGCTTTATGTCGCTGCAATGGTACGCGCCGCGCTCGTCCATGCAGGCAAGCGTAACGCCGTGCTCGTCGGGATAGTATTCGCCGAGCGCCAGCTTAACTTCGCCCGCGCGTATGGGCGTGTCCACTTCCTCTATGCACAGCGGCACGCTCGTATCTATGCGGCAGGGCAGTTCGTTTGCGCTCAGTATGCGCACGCTGCCCGTTGGCTGTCCCGCGGCGCACAGGGCGGCCTCCGCGTAGCCGCTTGCGCTCAGTATGCTCAGCCCTGCGCCCGTTTTATCCGCGCGGGAGCGTATGGCCTCAAGCAGCGCGCTGCCCACGCCGCGGCCCACGGGGGCGTATAC
The DNA here is from genome assembly GCA_963608365.1 of bacterium. Taxonomy (GTDB): domain Bacteria; phylum Bacillota; class Clostridia; order Christensenellales; family CAG-138; genus Phil1. The sequence continues at coordinate 4,988 of CAVDFM010000129.1, forward strand.
CGTGTCAATATCGCCGTCAAGCAGCCTTTCTGCAATGGCGGTGTTCAGCTCGTCAAAGTCATAGCAGCTTTCGTATAAATCGTCCATGCTGCCGTATTCTATGCCGCTGTCCTTCAGCCAGTATGCGCTGGGGTGCTGCTCGGTTTGTATAAACAGCCTGTCTGCCGCGATTATTGCCTGCTGCGCGGCGGCGGTTATGGACAGGGGCGTTGAAAGCGGGGCTATCGTAAGCTTCATAATCAATTATCTCCTCGGCGTTTACTTGCGTTTCTGTACATTATGCGCCTCAGCTTGTTCCCACCCGGGATAAAGCTGAGCTCGTTTGCGGAAAGCATTTTCAGCAGTATTACCAGCACGCCGTATACCGCAACGCCCGCTATTACCGCCGCAAGGGTGGCAAGCGTGCCGTGACCTGCGTTTGCAAGCAATGTGTAAGTAAAGTGCACCGTAAGGCCCATGGCTACGGATGCGGCGATGGGCTTTATGAACGTATCGTAAAGCTTAACGGGGCATTTGGTGCGGCGCATCATGTAAATAGTGTCCGCAACGCCTGCGTATGCATAGCACACAACGGTGGATATTGCCGCGCCCTGAATGTTTACGGACGGTATGTTCATAAGTATAAGCATCGTTATGACCTTGAGCACAAAGCCTATGAACAGGTTGAAAACCGGAATCTGCGGCTTGCCCAGTCCCTGAACAACGCCGGTCATGGCCTGCACCATGGAAAGGAATATAACGCCCATGCTCGCCGTGTGCATAAGGTCCGTGGCGAGTGCCAATTCAGCCTCCGTCAGCTTTGGATAGAGCATATGTATAATCGGCTGCGCCAGCACGAAAAGCCCCACCGCGCACGGTATGCCTATTATAAGCGCAAGCTTTAGCCCGAGCCGCGCC
>CAVDFM010000130.1:0-5871 GCA_963608365.1 bacterium
GGGTTACACTTGCTACGTAGTAAAGGCCTGGGACTGTGATGGCGTCAGGTTAAATGAAAAATGGCTCAAGGGCCCTTTTACGATAACCAACTATTCGCGCAACTTTTACCGCCCTGCCGGTTTTAAGCAAGTTGATTGGACATTCCCGATCGATTATAAAGAACTGCATTTTGACGATGCGATTCCGGAAACGAAGGCGGTTATGCGTTTAATAGATGAAGTAAGGCCAAGCTTTATTTATTCATTGCACAATGCCGGATTTGGCGGGGTTTACTGGTACATATCGCATGATATGCCGGAAATACACGATGAAATGTATGCCGCTGCAAAAAAGCAGCGGGTTCCGCTTAACCTTGGTGAGCCCGAATCTCCATACTGCCATGCGTATGCTCCTGCTATATATCAAAAAACAACAATACGTGATAATTACGATTATCTTGAGCAGAACGGAGTCAAGGAAATTGGGAAACGTATAAAAACAGGCACATGCAGCGCGGACTATGGTGAAGAGGTATGCGGAGCCTTCACGTTGCTTACCGAACTTCCGTATTTCTTTGATAAACGTATAAGCGACATGAGCGAAAGCCAGGCTATACGCCGTGATGTGGCAGAGGAGAAGCTTAATTGCGAAGAACAGTATAACGATAGCATTACCGCGCTCATCAACGAGTCGGAAACATATATCGATAAACAAAATCCGTTTATGATAACACTGCGTGACTTCGCTTCCCCCAAACGCAATGATGCTACGCGTAAGATGATAAGCGTGAATCCTGTATTTGAAAAACACGCTACTGTTGCCGAAGAATTCTCAAATCTGCTGGTAGCAAAGTTCTATAAGCTTTTGCAGTTTGGCATGCTTGTGCGTATGCACGAAAGTGAGCTGGAGAATATGCAAAAGACTGGTGAAGAAGATCCTTGTAAGCGTGCTGCACTTGAACGCGGAATGCAAAAAGCTCTTGCCATGTTTAATGAGTTGGCAGAATATCTCGAAAAAGAAATACATTACGAGGTTGTGCCTATACGTAAGCTCGTAGCCATTCAGTTAGAAAGTGGCCTGCTTACCATGCAATATCTGAAAGACCACAAATAAATAGATTGTACTCCACGTGTAATGCCGCTTGGGATTCTTCCAGGCGGCATTGCTATATGATTTGCCATATTTTATTTATCCACTGGCATCACTTTTATGCTATACTATCCACCGAAGGGTAAGGTGATATTTTGCTCAAGCTTAACGCATGGATAAAGCGTTTTTCAATACCGCTTTTGTGGGGCGCGGGAATACTCATTGCTTTGGCGATAGCGTTTTCGCGTATATTTGGCATTAAAATCGTTGCCGTCGTGTGCTTCATCGCGGCGTTCGTACTGTCCGGCGTACCGATATTGCTTCGGGCTATTCAGGCGCTGCGGTTCAAAACCGTCAGCATAGAGCTGCTTGTGTCCATTGCGGCAATAGGTGCATGCGTGATCGGCGAATTTAACGAATCTGCAATAGTCACGTTCCTGTTCCAGTTCGGCTCGTTCTTGGAGCAGAAAACCATGAAAAAGACGCGCTCTGCTATCAGGGCGTTGACAGAAATGGCTCCGACTACGGCATGGCGCGTTCTTGAAAACGGCGCGGAAGATGCCTTTGAAACGGAAGAGATAGATGCGGACGAGGTTGAGATTGGGGACATCCTGCTGGTCAAGGCCGGCGGCAAGATAGCGTCTGACGGCGTTGTGATGAAGGGCGATGGCTATGCAGCGGAAGCCAGCATCACGGGTGAGCCGATGGCCAAGCATAAAACCGTTGGCAATGTGGTCTATGCGGGAACTATTTTGGACAGTGGCACAATACAAATGCGCGCCACAAAAGTGGGCGAGGATACTACATTCGCCAAAATAATCGCCCTTGTTGAAGAGGCGCAGGACGCCAAATCCCCTGTAGAGCGGTTCATAGACAAGTTTGCAAAATACTATACCCCGGCTGTTATTGTAATAGCTGCAGCGGTATTCATATTTACCAGAAACGTTGATACGGCAATTACGGTGCTGGTGCTTGCATGCCCGGGAGCGCTTGTGATAGGCGCACCCATCGCCAACGTTGCCGGAATAGGCCGCGGCGCACAGGAAGGCATACTGCTGAAGGGCGGCGACAGCATTCATACATTTTCAAAGACCGATACCGTTGTTTTTGACAAGACAGGCACGCTTACGGAAGGCGTTCCCGAAGTATGCGTTCAAAAGAACTATTCCGATGATGCAAGTCACGCCTTAGCCTTGGCTGCAAGTGTGGAAAGAGCGTCCGACCATCCGCTTGCAAATGCAGTGATTCGTTATGCTGCCGCTTTGCCGTCATATGAAGCCGAGTATGTGCAAACCATTAATGGCTGCGGAATGGATGCGAGTATTTGCGGCCACAGAGTGCTGATAGGCAACCGAAAGCTCATGGAGCAGAACGGCATAGAGCTGACCGAGCAGGTGCTGAACGATTTGAACGATGTGCAGAGCAGCGGCGCATCTATTGCTCTGATAGCAGTAGACGGTGAAGCAGAAATGCTCCTCGGAATATCGGATAAACTGAAAGCAGATGCAAAAGACAGCATAAGCCGTCTGAAAGATATGGGCATTGCCGGCATCATAATGCTCACGGGTGACAATGCCAGTACGGCCTCCGCAATAGCATCTCAGCTTGGGATTTCGGATTACCGCGCAGAGCTTCTGCCGGAAGATAAGCTTACGGTGATACGCGAACTGCAAAGCAAAGGCAGAATCGTTACGTTCGTTGGCGATGGCATTAACGACAGCCCTGCGCTTGCGGCGGCAGACATAGGCATAGCCATGGGTTCCGGAACCGATGTGGCAATAGACAATTCGGACGTGGTGCTGATAAAGTCTGACTTGAAGAGCTTGGTGCGCTCGCTCATGCTGTCTAAAAAGACAGTACGCACGCTGTATGAAAACATAGCCATTGCGGTCGGCACTGTCGTGCTGCTGCTTATAGGTTTGTTAGCGGGCTATATACATATGTCGATAGGCATGCTGATACACGAAGCCAGCATTTTGATCGTAATACTGAACGCAATGCGTCTTTTGATTCATAATAAAAAGGAGAATTGACTATGAAGAAAACTATTCAGATGGAAGAACTCGTTTGCCCCATGTGCGCGCAGAAAATCGAAACTGCTCTGCAAAAGGCTCCCGGCGTGGTAAGCGCATCCGTGTTGTACAACGCCAGCAAGGCCAAGGTCGAATTTGATGAGAGCAAAACGAGCGTAGATGAATTGGTAAAGGTTATAACCGGACTGGGCTATGTTGTCATAGGCTAAGGGATAGGGGACAGCATGAACGAAGAGATTATAAAGAACCTAAATAAGATACTGCCCGTTGTTGAGCGTGTGCACAGCGACCATCACCCCGAGCTGCATCAGGTGGCGGCGCTTTATGCCGAACTGAAGCAGAACCCGAGCAGAGAAGTATTCGATAAGCTTAGGGAAGTTACCAATAACTACGCGCTCCCTGAAGATGCCTGCCAGGCATATACCAAGGTATACAACATGCTTGAAGAACTGGATAAGGCGTTTGTGTGATGCACCGATAAGCTTCACAACAGAATACGAAATAGCAGGCCCCTGCCGCATGAGCATACTTTGTATGCAAAATGTTTGGCGGGGGCTGATTTTTATAAAGCCTATTGTGGTTATGTGTGTACTATGTTAGAATACTTGGTGTATACACCAAACAGATGAAAGGATGTGATCGTCATAGCAATTACAAGCGCAAGCTTGCCCGCTAAAAAGCGAATTTTAGCTGTGTGCGTGCGTCTGTTCCTCGAAAAGGGCTACAAGAAAACCACTCTGGCTGAGATAATCGATAAGGCCAATGTTTCATACAGCTCCTTTCAAAACATATTCCGCGCAAAGGACGGCGTGCTGACGGAACTGGTCGAGTTCATGTTCAGCACCCAGTTCGGCATGGCGAGGCAGCTTGCCGGGGCAAATCTGCCGCCGGTTTATGTTTATGCCGTTGAAACGGCTATTCAGATGACGCTGACAGAGCTTAACGAAAGCCTGCGGGAAATCTACATCGAAGCCTATACCCAAAAAGAAGCATCCGAGTATATATTCAGGGAAACAACAAAGGAACTGCACCAAATCTTCAGCCAATATCTGCCGGGGCTTACTTTGCGCGACTTTTATGAAATGGAGATTGGTTCAGCAAGCATAATGCGCGGCTATATGGCGCACCCGTGCGACGATGAGCTGACGCTTGAGAAAAAGCTGCGGCTGTTCATCACAATGAGCCTTAGGGTATATAACGTCCCTAATCAGGAGATAGACAAAGCCATTCACTTTGTTGAGGGGCTGGATATCAGAACGATTTCTGAGCAGGTAATGCAGCAATTATTCAAAGTGCTGGCAATGCACTTTGAGTTTTCGCTGCAGGGAATAGAAAAGGCAAACATAACAAAAATGGAGGAAAGTAAATGAAGAAAAGACTGATCAGTATTCTGCTCTCACTCTGCATGGTGCTTACGCTCCTGCCGGCAACGGTGTTATCGGCCGGAGAGGACACGTCCAAGGCCGGCGATGCAACGTTCACGCTAAGCGCGTCAGGCGCCTCCTGTGCGGACGGACACACCGGCGAGCTTGGAAGCATACAAGTAACTGATGTTGACATTTCCCAGTGGAAATCGGGCAAAAAGATCACGATCCAGTACGATGCGCAGTATCGCTGCACCGATTCTTCGTGCGAGTTATACGACAGCGGCGACTCGTTCTTTTCCTACAGTGGAAAATATACCTTCACGGATACGAATGCGGAGTTCTGCCATAAGAAGATAAGCGAATCCTTTACAGCGACAATTCAGACAAACCTTACGTCCGGCGGTACCAAGAATTTCTCTGTTTCCTTTATGCTGACGTCTGATAAGGGAATTTACAAGGCGGTGCTTCATGAGCAAAATGTCAATCTCTGTACCGAGAACTATTATAGTGTACGCTGCTGGGAATGCACCGGTTGCGAGTATTTCTTCACCAAAGAGGATATGTCCGGCGACAAACTCGCAAAGGAAAATGTGTATTTTCCTCCGGTTGGGCACAAGCTGAATAACGTCCCCGCGAAAGACCCCACCTGTGTTGCCAATGGCACGGTGGAACACTGGCACTGCGAACGCTGCGGCCTGAACTTCAGCGATAATGAAGGCAAAAACGAGCTTACCAATATCGAAACTGATGCTCCGCTGCTGTCGCATAACTATGACGACAACGGAGTTTGCAGCGTATGCAGCGTCAAGGCTGCCGCAAAGGTGCTGTCCAAGGATGATAACGATGTAATCAGCCATAAATGGTATGATAACATTGCCAATGCGCTTACCGCACTCGATGCCGAAAATGCATACAGAGTCGAAATAAACAAGGACTGCGACGAGACTATCGCCTTAAGCAATGCCCGCGAAGTGTACGTTAATAAGAATGTAACCGTTGCAAAGCTTGAAGCAACCGATGCTGAAGGCTGCGTTGTTACGGTTATAAACGACGGCACCATCAAAGAGTTGAACGGCTATACCGGCAAAGTTGTGCTGATGAGCGCCGAAGGCACCTACGGAAAGATAACCAACCAAACCAGCGACGGCAATGTCGGCAGCTTCCTTTACAGCGATCCGGAAAATACTGAAAGATTCTGCTATTACAAGAATCTTTCCAACGGCAAATGGATCATCCCGGCCGAGGCCACGACAAACACGCTGAGCAACGTGAAGGTCAGCTATTCGCCTATGGCCTATATTGAAATCGCAGGCGATGGCGTTACAGGAAGCGAGGGCAACTATGCGCTCACTACCGATTCCGGCAATACCGTAGCATTTACCGCGACAGCAAAAACCGCTGA
>CAVDFM010000131.1:0-5863 GCA_963608365.1 bacterium
CTCCTGAAGTACGTTCATAATGGCATATATCTCCTATCAAAAGTAATCAAAATAATTACTACTAATTATCGCCCAAAATCGCCATTAATTCAATAGGCAAATGGGTTAAATGTTTTTTTGACAAACAATGGTGTTTGCTCCGCCGCACCTGTTAGGATAAATAATAGGTTGATTTAATTGGATAAATTGCATATACTAAACCAAAGAGGTGATTTTGAGTGAACATAAACAGCGCAACGATAGTTTCAATGACGGATGCCAACAAGAATTTTTCCCGCGTGGCAAAAATTGCCGATAAGAACGGCGAAGCCATAATATTCCGCAACAACAAGCCCAAATACAAACTGATAGATTTGGAGCAGACCGCAGACATGGAACTGAGCGACGACGAAAAGATAGACATTGCAGCCATGCGGGTTTTAACGCGCTACCGCAAGGCATTTGAGGAACTGGCAAAATGATAAAGTTTTCAGAGGACAAGGTGCTGTTGCTGCACCAGCTTTTGATTCAGGAAACGGACGGCAGCGCAGGCGTGAGGGACGAAGGCCTGCTCAATTCCGCGCTTGAAGGCGCCTACGCAACGTTTGACGGCGTTGAACTTTACCCCTCAAAGGAAGAAAAAGCGGCGCGCATAGGATATACATTGATAGCCAACCATGCGTTTGTGGACGGAAACAAGCGCATAGGTATGTACATAATGCTTTCCTTTTTGGAAGTAAACGGCATAAAGATGCGCCCGAGCAACGCGGACGTTGTTCAGGCCGGGCTTGGCGTGGCATCCGGCAGCATGAAATATGATGACCTTCTGGCCTGGGTAAACGAGCACAAGGCATAGTTCGCCCATCTTTCTCCCCTTCACAATTATTTCAAATTAGCATTACAATGACTCCATTGCTTATTTTTCGGGTAAGACTATAATAGTATTGTAATCGATGGGAACAATAGTTCCCGTAGGCAGGAGGTAACCCCTATGAACATAAACAAACTTACGCAAAGATCGCTTGAAGCGGTACAGTCCGCCCAGAGCATAGCGGTATCGCATAATAATCAGCAGGTCGATCAGGAGCATCTGTGCGCTGCACTCCTTGGTCAGGAGGATTCGCTGATAAAGAACCTTATTGAGCGCATGGGCTCCGATGCAGAGGGCTTCGCCGGCGCGGTAGGCGCTGCGATAGCCAGGCTGCCGCAGGTAACGGGTTCCAGCCACGAAGCGGACAGGATATACGTTACGCAAGATCTTGACAAAGCGCTGAACAAAGCCGAGGAAATAGCCATCCATATGAAGGATGAATATGTTTCCGTGGAGCATTTGTTCCTAGGCATGATGGAGCAGCCAAACTCCGCCATGAAAGAGCTGTTCTCCCGCTACAACATAAAGAAGAATGAATTTCTTAAAGCGCTTGAAGAAGTGCGCGGCGGCGCGAGGGTAACGACCGACAACCCCGAAGGCACATACGACGCGCTGAATAAATACGCTCAAGACCTTGTTGAACTTGCACGCAGGCAGAAGCTCGACCCCGTTATCGGCCGCGATGACGAGGTAAGAAACGTTATACGCATACTGTCGCGTAAAACCAAGAACAACCCTGTGCTGATAGGCGAACCGGGCGTTGGTAAAACCGCAATAGCCGAAGGCCTTGCGCAGAGGATAGTGCGCGGGGACGTGCCGGCCAACCTGAAGGAGCGCAAGATATTCTCGCTGGATATGGGCGCGTTGATAGCGGGCGCGAAGTTCCGCGGGGAATTTGAAGAAAGGCTGAAGGCCGTGCTTGGCGAAGTGAAGCGCAGCGAAGGCAAGATAATACTGTTCATCGATGAGCTGCACACGATAGTTGGCGCAGGCAAAACCGAAGGCAGCATGGATGCAGGCAATCTGCTCAAGCCTATGCTTGCGCGCGGCGAGCTGCACTGCATAGGCGCAACCACGCTTGACGAATACCGCAAGTACATTGAAAAAGACGCCGCCCTCTCCCGCCGTTTCCAGCCGGTAATGGTGGACGAGCCGAGCGTTGAGGACACCATATCCATACTGCGCGGCTTAAAGGAGCGCTACGAGGTTTACCACGGCGTTAAGATAAGCGACAACGCGCTTATAGCCGCGGCGACCCTTTCGCACAGGTATATAAGCGACCGTTTCCTGCCGGACAAGGCGATAGACCTTGTGGATGAAGCGTGCGCGCTGATAAGGACGGAAATGGACTCCATGCCCACTGAGCTTGACGAGCTTTCCCGCAAGATAATGCAGCTTGAAATTGAAGAAGCGGCACTGAAGAAAGAATCCGACAAGCTGAGCGAGGAGCATTTGAAGGAGATACAGAAAACTCTTGCCGACGACCGCGAGAAGTTTAATCAGCTCAAGGCCAAATGGGACAAGGAAAAGGGCTCCATCAAGAACGTACAGCGCATCCGCGGCGAGATAGAAGACCTTAACGCACAGATGGAGCGCGCCGAGCGCGACTACGATCTCAACAAGGCAGCCGAACTGAAATACGGCAAGCTGCCCAAGCTGAAGGAAGAGCTTGACCATGCCGAAAAGGAAATGGAGCAGGGCAAGGCGAGCGGACTGCTGCGCGACCGCGTGACAGAAGACGAAATTGCCCGCATAGTCGCCCGCTGGACCGGCATACCGGTAGCAAGGCTGATGGAGGGCGAACGCGAAAAGCTGCTGCGCCTTGAAGATATTCTGCATCAGCGCGTAATAGGTCAGGACGAGGCAGTAAAAACCGTTGCCAATGCCATTCTGCGCACAAGGGCCGGCCTGAAGGATCCTTCAAAGCCCATAGGCAGCTTCCTGTTCCTCGGCCCCACAGGCGTGGGTAAGACGGAGCTTGCCAAGGCGCTTGCCGAGGCGCTGTTTGATGACGAGAACAACATGGTGCGTATAGACATGAGCGAATACATGGAGAAATACTCCGTGGCCCGTCTGATAGGCGCACCTCCGGGATACGTTGGCTATGATGAAGGCGGTCAGCTTACCGAGGCCGTGCGCAGGAAGCCTTACTGCGTTGTGTTGTTCGATGAGATTGAAAAGGCGCATCCGGACGTTTTCAACGTGCTGCTGCAGGTGCTTGACGACGGCCGCATGACCGATTCACAGGGCCGCACGGTGGACTTTAAGAACACTGTAATAGTAATGACCAGCAACCTTGGCAGTCAGTATATACTGGACGGCATAAAGGACGGCAAGATAACCGAAGAAGCGCGTAAGCAGATTAATACGCTGCTCAAGCAAAGCTTCCGCCCCGAGTTCCTTAACAGGATAGACGACATAGTGTTCTATAAGCCGCTTGATAAGCAGGAGATATTCGCCATAACCGAGCTTATGCTCAAGGATATTCGCCATCGCCTTGCCGAGCGCAGGCTGGATGTGCAGCTTACGGACGCGGCGAAGCACTATATTGCCGATGCCGGATACGATCCGCATTACGGCGCAAGGCCGCTCAAGAGACTGCTTCAGTCCAAGCTTGAAACGCTGCTTGCCCGCAAGATAATCGAATCCGACCCCGAACCCGATACGGTTTACACCGTTGACTGCGTAAACGGCGAATTGGTTGTTAAATAATCTTATACAGCAAAAGACCGCATAGAAATATGCGGCCTTTTGTTGTTTTGGGCTATATGCCTGTTTGCTTAGCTGCAGAGCGGCTCCGCGCGGCGGGTATCGTCGCCCGGCTGATGCTCCGCATCGCCCTTCCCTGCGCTGTCTTGCGCGGCAAGCGTACCGGTCAGGTTCTTTTTAAGAGGCAGATAGCTCTCGTCGTAGCTGAACTTCATCTCTTAATCTCCCTTTCACTTTTCGCTCACCAATAGCATTTGCCCAAAGCGCATTTGATATGCTATGATAAAGAATGGTATTTTGCATAAAAGAAAACGCGGCATTCCCGAAGGAACGCCGCGCATATGCACAGAAATCGCTTTTATTAGAAGCTGCGCTCAACCTTGCCGGAACGAAGGCAGCGAGTGCAAACATTCACCTTGCGCACAGTGCCGTTAACCACCGCGTGAACGGTCTGAATGTTGGGAGCCCAAGTGGTCCTGGTCTTTCTGTTGGAATGGCTTACCAGATTACCGCTCATAACGCCCTTCTTGCATATTTCGCAGTACTTACCCATGCATTACACCTCCTTACGACGGTAGCGTGCGTTTTTACTCAAACAGATAGTATTTTAGCACGGTGTTCAAGCTTTTGCAAGCAAAAAATAATTTATTTTACGCATTTGCGTAAATCGCCTGTTTGACAAGGATATAATGCCGGTGATACAATCGAAAAGTCCGCACAGGCAGGTATAATAACAGGTGCGGCGAAGGAGGATACCACATGACAACCGAACGTAAATTAAAACTCAAAGAACTGCTTATCGATCTGCTTTTTGATGTTATAGGCAGTGTGCTTTATGCCGCGGGCGTATATAGCTTCGCTTCGCAGGCGGAATTCGCCCCCGGCGGCATAGCAGGCCTTGCCATAATCATAAACCATTTCACGAATTTGCCGATAGGTATATGCATGCTTGCCATGAACATACCCATCATCATTATATGCATAAAAACGCTGGGCAAGAGCTTTTTCATAAAGTCCCTGAAAACCATGCTTATAAGCACCGTTATACTGGACTTTGTGTTCCCGCTGCTGCCCGTATATAACGGCGAAGCGCTCATGGCGGCGCTGTTCGCGGGCGCGCTTAGCGGCGCCGGGCTTGCGCTGATATACTGGCGCGGCTCTTCAACCGGCGGCACCGATTTTATAATACTCAGCCTCAGGAAAAAGTTCCCTCACCTTTCCATAGGCACCATAACCATATTTACGGACGGCGTTACGCTGCTGCTCGGCGGAATAGTGTTCGGCAGGATAGACGCCGTGCTTCAGGGCCTTATAATGACCATAGTCTGCACCACTGTCATAGACAAAATAACCGCCGGCTTTATGACGGGACAGGTCACGTTCGTGGTTACGGATCACCCTGTTGAGGTATCCAATGAAATAATGCTGAAGCTTGAGCGCGGCGTGACCAGCATAAAGGCCACGGGCATGTTCTCCGGCACGGACAGGACAATACTCGTTTGCGCCTGCTCCCGCGCGGAGGCCTGCCATATACGCGGCATAGCATACAGCGTGGATAAATCATCGTTTGTGCTGCTATGCCCATACGACACGGCATACGGACTCGGCTTTCAGGAACTTTCCGGAAAATAAGGAGGAAAAATGGAACTTATACTCGCATCCGCTTCCCCACGGCGCAGGGAAATGCTTGCCCTTATGGGATATGACTTTACCGTTAAGCCAAGCCGGGCCGAGGAAAACATCGGCCATTGCGCGCCGGGTGAATACGTAAGCCGCCTTGCGCGGATAAAGGCCGCAGCCGTTGCAGCGGAAAATCCAGGCTGCTGCGTGCTTGGATCGGACACTATAGTTTACCTTGACGGCGAAATTTTGGGCAAGCCGCGGGACGAGGAAGATGCGTTCCGTATACTGTCCACACTCAGCGGCCGCACGCACACCGTGTTCACGGGTGTTGCCGTAATAGCCGACGGCAAGGAGAACGTATTCTATGACAAGGCCGAGGTCACGTTCAAAACGCTTGAGCCGGACGAGATACGCGACTATATAGCCACAGGCGAGCCTATGGACAAGGCCGGCGCATACGGCATACAGGGTCCTGCAACGGTGCTGGTGGAGAAGATAGACGGCTGCTACTTCACGGTGATAGGACTGCCCAACCCAAAGGTATACGATGCGCTGAAGGCCGTTGGCATACTGCCAAAATGGCGGCAGCATTAATGAAAACGCTCTATTTTTGCCGAAAAAGCACTCCCTTTGGCGAAAGGCTTGATTTAGGACAGCGGCAATAGTATCATACGCTCACAG
>CAVDFM010000132.1:0-5820 GCA_963608365.1 bacterium
GACGCTATGCGCTGCACTATGGCAAGGCCAAGCCCGGCGCCGCCCTGCTTCTTGCTGCGGGATTTATCCACCATGTAAAACGGCTCGGTGATGCGCGGCAATTCCTTTGCGGGTATGCCTTGCCCAAAGTCGCGCACTTCTATTGTGTTGTTCTTTGCGGAAAGGTATATGGTTTGCCCGTCGCGGCTGGCTTTGCGCGCGTTTTCTACAAGGTTTACCAATGCCGAGCGCATCAGGTCAAAATCCATTGGAAGGGTATCCATTTCGCAATTCAGGCAAAGCTTCATGTTCTGCTTTTCAAGCTTGTCCGCCGTGCTTTCCTTTACCGCTTCAAAAAGCTCTGCAACGCTTTCTTCCCGCAGCGATATTTCGCCCTGCAAAAGCACCAGCGTCATAAGCTTGCCCGAAAGCTGTTCAAGCCATTTGCATTGGTCATATATGCGCACAAGCGCGCTTTGCGCGGCATCCGGCGGCACGCTGCGGCTCAGCAGCGTTTCAGAAGAAAGCAATATGGAAGTGACAGGGGTCTTTAATTCGTGGGATAGGTCGTTTATGAATGCCTGCTGCCGCTCCGCCCTTTCGTTCAGTTCCTGCATGTTGCCCTCGATAGCCTCCGCCATGCTGTTGAAATCGGCTGCCAGTTCGGAAAGCTCATCATGCCCGTGAACGGGTATGCGCTCCTCGTATTTCCCGCCGGAGAGTTGGTTTGCGCCCTCCTGCAGCTCCTTTATGGGAAGAAGCGATCTTCGGACTATCAGGTGCATTGCGTATGCCGCTATTGCCGTGATGACCGCGCCTACAAGCGCACATTTTGCCGCAAGCGAGCGCACGCTGTTTATCTGCGGGGTCACGTTGCGCATAAGGGACACATAATAGTCCTCCTGCGCTATGCTTGCGGGACTTGCGGCTATGAAATAATCCGCGCCGTCTATCCTTGCCAATTTGTATTGCGTGCTGCCGCTTTCGGAAAGCTTGGCCGCTTTGCCTGCGGATAAGATGCTTTTCACATCGAAGCCCGTGTTGTTCACCCAAAATTCGTCGCTTTTTTGCAGCACAAATTCACCGGCGTCTGCCAGCGAACGGAATTTGTTTATTATATAGCTTCGCCTTACTATGGGGCTGTCGGGTATGCTATCGGTCGAGCTCCAAACGAATTCTCTGTATAGGTCTTCAAAATCGAAAATGCCTGCGGAGGTTATGCTTTCAACTTCACCCTGATACGCAAAGGAAATTATTATGGCGCAGCACAAAGCTATTGCGGTAGCCAGCAGAAGAATTGAAAATACGGTCAGCTTTGTGCGCAGCTTCATGGGACTAATCCTCCAGCCTGTAACCTATGCGGGTAACGGTAACTATTACGCCTTCAAGCCCAAGCTTTTTGCGCAGGGAGGCCACATGCGTATCCACGGTCCGTGTGCCGCCGGCAAAGTCAACTCCCCATATTTCGCTCAGCAGCCGTTCACGGCTCATTGTGCAGTTCTTGAACTTGATAAGCTTGACCAAAAGATCGAATTCCAGCGGTTGCAGCGCCACGGCTTCGCCGCTTTTTGTTACGGTGCGCTTTTGTGTATCTATCGTAATGTCGCGGCAGCGCAGCACCTTGTTCAGCTTACCGGCCCTGTCCAGAACCTTTTCTATCCTCACCAGAAGCTCCAGCACCGAAAACGGCTTAACTATGTAATCTTCGGCGCCGATCTTCAGCCCCTTTATGCGCGAAGGCACGTCCGCCTTGGCAGTCAGGTATATTACGGGGATATTGTATTTTTGCATATGCTCCATCAGCGCAAAGCCATCGAGCCCGGGCAGCATAACATCAAGCAGCGCCAAATCGAAGGAATGATCCTCGCTCAAGCGCTTCGCCGCTTCAAGTCCATCGTCTATTATCGTGTAATCATATCCGGACAGTTCAAGGTTCAGGCCAATACTGTCTGCAATGTCCTTATCGTCCTCAATGACCAAAATGCGATTTTTGCTCATATGCCACCTCCCATTTTATAAATTTTATCATATGGGAGAGTGACTGGCAATTGTTCGGCAGGGTGTTACCTAGTTAATCTTTTGCGCGGAAGCGTGGTACCCTCAGTAAAGAACAACATAGAATACGCGGCCAATCTTATGGGCGCTGGGGTCCAATTCCCCATACGGCTTAAGACTGCTGCTTCTAATAATGGTATTATACGCAAGTTCGATTAAAAAAACAACATGTCCGTGTGAAACGTCACAGAATCGCAACAAGACACTTGTGAGAAAGCTTGATATCGGCTGCATATGATGATATACTACCTTTAGCAGAGATTACAGGCGCTACGGCGTCGGCCTTCGAGGTCGGGGTCACCGCCGCTTTAATCTCTGCTTTTTATAAATAACGAAATAATCTTTTTTTCGTTGTAATTAGATGCTTTTATGGTATACTGATTATAGAAGGTGTATCTGCCGTGGCATTCTTAACATTGATGCCTGAACCCGTCTTGAATACGGTGCTTCGGGCATTAGTGTCAAGGATTCTGCTAATGGCAGATGCGCTTTTTATTATGGTATTCAGCTATTTATCAAAGAACATTGACATTTTTTGCCGTTTATGGCATAGTATGTACAGAAGATGTTCTGAGGAAGTGAAACTTCGGGTTGACCGCATGAGTTCACTATGTCCTCGGCAACATCTTTTTGTTTTGTCCCGCAAGCCGCATCGCATTGCGCAACATCGACAATTATGCTATGCTCTAACGAATGAAGAAATAAGGAGGAACGGCCGTGAGCAGGACGGAAGCGTGCGAACTTACCAATATGTGCATGGTGTGCAACGGGGAGCGGGTACTGGTGCAGGACAGGCTGGACCCAAACTGGCCGGGCATAGTATTCCCGGGCGGGCATGTGGAAAAGAATGAGTCTTTCGTTGCATCCGTCGTGCGGGAAGTGAAAGAGGAAACGGGGCTTGAAGTTCACGATGTAAAACTGTGCGGCATAAGACAGTGGACTGATGAGGCGAAGGGTTTCAGATATATAGTGCTGCTGTTCAAAACGAATAGATTTTCCGGGGAATTGAAATCGTCGGACGAAGGAAGAGTATTCTGGATAGATAAAAAGGACATCGGCAAATATGCGCTGGCGGATGGCTTTGAAGAGGTGCTGGAAATGTTTGAAAACGATGCGCTGAGCGAAAACTATTGGTGGATGGAAAACGGGGAATGGAAGTCTGAAAATCTGTAGCAGGTGGCCTTGTATTCCTGAGTGTGGTATAATCTTACTTTCGAATAGATGAGTAACGGAGGACAGAGTGAAAAAGCTTTGGAAATATATGCGGGACTACCGCAAGGAAGGCATACTGGCGCCGCTGTTCAAGCTGCTGGAAGCTTCGCTTGAGCTGCTTGTGCCGCTGGTAATGGCGCAGATAATCGATATAGGCATAGCCAACGGGGAACGCGGCTTTATACTTTCGCGCTGCGGAATACTTGCGGCTTTGGCGGCGGTGGGGCTGGTGTGCTCCATAACGGCGCAGTATTTTGCGGCAAAGGCGTCGGTAGGCTTCGCGGCAAAGCTGAGGAGTACGCTTTTTAGGCATATACAATCGCTAAGCTATTCAAAGCTCGATACACAGGGCACTGGCACGCTTATCGCCCGCATAACCGGGGATATAAATCAGGTGCAGTCCGGCATGAACCTTGCGCTGAGGCTTCTTTTGCGTTCGCCGTTCGTTGTGTTCGGCGCAATGATAATGGCCTTCACGATAGACGTTAAGGCGGCGCTTGTGTTCGTGGTCACTATACCGCTGTTGTCAATAGTGGTATTCGGCATAATGCTTTGGAGCATCCCAATGTATAAAAAGGTGCAGGCGCGGCTTGATAAGGTGCTTGGCATAACGAGGGAGAATCTTTCCGGTGTGCGCGTAATAAGGGCGTTTTGCAAGGAGGATGAAGAAAGGCGGGAGTTTGGCGAGCGCAATGCAGCGCTCACAAAGCTGCAGCTTATGGTGGGCCGCGTAAGTGCGGCAATGAATCCGGCTACGTATATTATGATAAACCTTGGTATAGCGGTGCTTATATACGTTGGCGCGCTGAGAGTGGACAGCGGCATTTTGACACAGGGCCAGGTGGTGGCGCTGTATAACTATATGTCACAAATACTGGTGGAGCTTGTTAAGCTTGCTTCACTTATAATAACCATAACTAAGGCGCTTGCCTGCGCGGGCAGGGTCAGCGCGGCGCTTGATGTGGAAAGCGACATGCATGGCGCGGATACAATGCCCAAAGAAGTTGATACAGACGAAGAAGTGCGCTTTGAAAACGTTGAATTCAGCTATGCTACGGGCGGTGAGCCTGCGCTGAGCGGCATAAGCTTCAGCGTGAAAAAGGGCGAAACCATGGGCATAATAGGCGGCACGGGCAGCGGCAAATCGAGCCTTGTAAGCCTTATACCCCGCTTTTATGATGCGACCGGCGGTAATGTTTACATAAAGGGAAACGATGTGAAGGATTATCCGCTCGGCGCGCTGAGAGAGATGGTGGGCATGGTGCCGCAGAAGGCCGTGCTGTTCAAGGGGACCATACGCGAAAACCTGCGCTGGGGCGACGCCGACGCCACCAAAGAAGAAATGGAGCAGGCGCTGAGCGACGCGCAGGCGCTTGAAATAGTTAAGGCCAAACCTGAGGGGCTTGATTCACCGGTGGCACAGAACGGAAAGAACCTTTCCGGCGGGCAGCGGCAAAGGCTTACCATAGCGCGGGCGCTTATAAAAAAGCCTGAAATATTGATATTGGACGACAGCGCAAGCGCGCTTGACTACGCAACGGATCTTGCGCTGCGGCGTTCGCTTGCGGCGCTTAGCTATAAGCCGACGGTGTTCATAGTGTCCCAGCGGGCAAGCTCGATACTGCATGCGGATAAGATAGCCGTGCTTGACGAAGGCAAAATGGTAGGGCTCGGCACGCACGATGAACTGATGCAGAACTGCCCCGTTTACAGGGAGATATATTATTCCCAGTATGAGCAGGAGGTGAAGCGCGATGCCTAAGCTGAAAGCAAACAACTCAACGCTTAAAAAGGTACTTGGGCGCATAGCGCGTTATCGGCTGAACGCGGTACTCAGCATACTGCTTAGCGCGGTATACGTTGGGCTTTCGCTGTATGTGCCTATACTGGCAGGGCGGGCGATAGACAACATAATTGCCCCGGGCAGCGTGGACTATGCCCAAATAATGCTGGAGCTTACCAAAATAGCCATTGTTGCGGCAATAGCCGCGCTTGCGCAATGGCTTATGAACATAATAAACAACTCCATGACCTATAACGTTGTTAAGGACATGCGCACGGAAGCGTTCGACAGGCTGATGAAGCTGCCGCTCAGCTATATAGACGCGCACCCTTACGGCGAAACGGTAAGCCGCATAATTGCGGACGTGGATCAGTTTGCGGACGGACTGCTGCTGGGCTTCAGCCAGCTTTTTACCGGAATACTTACCATCATAGGCACGCTCATATTCATGCTCAGCGTGAATGCGCCCATAACGCTTGCCGTAGTGGTGCTTACGCCGCTTTCACTTTTTGTTGCGCGCTTCATTGCCAGGCGCACGCATTCCATGTTCGCGCGCCAGGGCGAGGACAGGGCGGAGCAGACAGCATTCGTTGAGGAAATGATAGGCAACCAGAAGGTTGTGCAGGCTTTTGCGCATGAACAGGCGAACGAGGAACGCTTTGACGAAATAAATAAGCGCCTCAGCGAAAGCTCCTTGCAGGCTATATTCTATTCTTCCATAACCAATCCGGCCACAAGGTTCATAAACAGCCTTGTTTACGCGGCAGTTGGCCTTACGGGTGCGTTTGCGG
>CAVDFM010000133.1:0-5770 GCA_963608365.1 bacterium
GTTGATTATGCGGTCAAGATGGATTGCATCTTTGTTCCAATAATACTCATTCTTTTCCATGACCAGCCTGTTTTCGCGGCTCCATTCGGTCAGGCGGAATGCGCCGTTGGAAACCACGTTGCCGTCAGAACCATATGTATCATTCTGCGCTTCAACCGTTTTCTGCTGCACGGGGAAGAACGGATAACGGGCCAAATCATAAAGCGTGTCAAGACCAGGCTGCTCCATGGTGATTTTCAGCGTATGATCATCCAAAGCTTTAACGCCTACGTCCTCGGCAGAAGCTTCGCCGTTGTTATACTTTTCGCCGTTGGCGAATATATAGGCGTATGACGCGTTGGTATAGGCGCCGTTCGGATCCAGCGTGCGCAGGAAGCTATACTGGAAATCCTGTGCGGTAAGCGGTTCACCGTCGCTCCACTTGGCGTCTTCACGCAGATAAAAAGTAAGCTCGCGGCCGTCTTCGGACTGTTCCCAGCGCTCTGCCACGCCGGGGGAAAGGAAACCGTTGTCGTTACGTACAAGGCCCTTGCCCAGCAGGTTCATCAGTAAGTAAGAACCGTCGTCGTCCATCTTGGCGCAGTCAAGCGTGGTTGCGTCATATGCGCGCCCTATGGTGAATTCCTTTTCGGTGGCGGCGGGTTCATTCTGCTGACTGCTGCAGCCTGCAAGCGTTGCGGCGAACAGAACAGCCGCCAACAGCAGCGCAAACGTTCGTTTCATAGTATGCTCCTCCTTCATTTACATTCAGCTTTCATGATGGGTACAGCTTGCTTACTTGTCAAACAATTTGTTTTTCTGCATAACTGTTGGTATTATTATATGGGATAAATGAGAATTGTCAATAGTTTTTTAACGATTTTTTTATGTCATGACGGCATTATTCGGCAGAAAAATATTTTGTTTGATAATGCATGACTGTTTGATTGACAAACAAACTTTTTATCTGTATACTAAAGCTTTAGGTGAAATATTTAAGCGGGAGGAAGAAGCAAAATGGATAGACTGCCGACAGACAATGAGTTTTTTAGGGCTTTTATTCGGAACTTGGAACGTTTTTGCGAGGGGAAGCTTGAAATAGCGGTACATGACTTTAGGGATGGATTCGATAAAACAATAGTTGATATTGCGGGAAACATTACCGGACGGACCATCGGCGGAAATTCGAGCGATACTTTTATTGATAAGGCCATGAACCGTCCGGAGGAGATAGACCAAAATCCGGTGTATTTCGGCCGTAGCGAAAAAGGCGAGCTGCATAAAACGTGCTCCACGCTTATACGGGATGAAGACGGAAAGGTAGTTGGCGCGGTCTGCGTGAATTATGACGTTACAGACTTGGTATTGGCCCAGAATTCGCTGAATCAGGCCATAAGATACTGGCCGCAGGAAAAAACGACCGATGATGTGCTGAAGGCAATGGACGTTGATTCGTTGATGCAGCATTATATCGCCATGGCGGAAGCACGTATTGGCAAGCCGCTGCAGCTTATGAGCAAGGAAGAAAAGATCCAGGCATTGGTCTATTTGGACAGCAAAGGCATATTCAAAATACATAAGGCCGGCGTGATACTGTGCGATGCCTTCCAGATATCAAAATATACGCTTTATAGTTATTTGGACGAAGCGAAGCAGCAGGCGCAGGAATAAGCGCAAACGAGGGAAAGAAAAATGCAGCAGGAGATACATGCTTATTTTCAACGGCGGCAGCAGGAAATGATAAGCGATCTTGCGCGCCTTATAAGTATACGCAGCGTGCGCGGCCCGCAAACGGAGCAATGCCCATACGGCGAAGGGCCGTGGGAAGCCTTATTGGAGGCGGAGGCGATAGCGCGCGAACTGCACCTGCCTGCGCAAATAATTGACGGGCAAATGCTGGCGGTGGATATTGGGCCGCAGCCGGCGGAGCTGGGTATATTGGCCCATTTGGATGTTGTACCGGAAGGCGGCGGATGGACCGTTGAGCCGTATCGCATCACGTTGACGGAGGACAGGATTTACGGGCGTGGCAGCGCGGATGATAAAGGGCCGTGTATAGCATCGCTGTATGCTTTGGCAGCGGCCCGCGAGCTGGCGCCAAAAGGGCTGCACAAAGGCGTTCGCCTGCTGCTTGGTACTGCCGAGGAAACAGGCTGCCCGGATATGGCGGCGTATCGCGCGGCGCATACATTGCCGCCGTATTGCTTTTCGCCTGATGCCGGCTATCCTGTGATAAACACGGAAATGGGAAGCCATCACCCGCATTTTACTCAGGCGTGGGAAAAGGCGGATGACACGCCGCGTATATGCAGCCTGAATGGCGGTACATCGGAAAATACCGTGCCGCGGGAAGCGCAGGCGTGTATCGTAGGACTTGACGCGGGTATTGTAATGAATGCTGCGGCAAAAATTCAGCGGGAAACGGGCGTAAGCTTTTCATATGAGATGAAAGGGGATATGCTGTGCCTGAACGCTTTGGGCGAAGGGGCGCATGCATCCTCGCCCGCGTCGGGTAAAAACGCACTTACAGCTATGCTGCGGCTGCTGTGTACGCTGCCGCTGGCTGATATACCGTCAAGCAGGGCAATAAAGCAGCTTAACAGGCTTTTCCCGTATGGTGATAACAACGGTGCGGCGATCGGCGTGGCTCAGGCGGACGATGTCTGCGGGCCGTTGACGTTGGCATTTACCAGGCTGGATTTAACGGAAACGGGCTTGTGGGGATGCTATGACAGCCGCCTTCCGCTTTGCGCCATATGGGAAAACATGGGCGCTACGGCCGTGGCAGCGCTGCGTGAATGCGGATTTTCGGTAACGCAGGAAACGCTTACGCCGGCGCATCATACCCCGCCGGAGCAGCCGTTTGTTCAAACGCTGCTGCGCGTATATGAGCGCTATACAGGCGAAAGGGGCTACTGCCGTTCGATGGGCGGCAAAACCTATGTTCACGGCATACCAAACGGCGTGGCATTCGGCTGCGGATTCGTAGGCGTGAATCACCATATGCATGGCGCGGACGAATTTATATTGCTGCGCGAACTTATGCTCAGCGCCGAGATATTTACGCAGGTGATATTGGACATGTGCGGATAAATGCGCATGGCAAATATTAATAGGTATCAGCAGCAGACCGCCGGGCAGTTTTTGCCGTTCCATGCGGTCTGTTTGTGTGTTATAATAAAATGTATGCCGAAATGGCGAATAAATTGGCCGTAACTACAAATATGAGGGGTGATTAAGTGGAAAGCAAACGAAACTATGGCATAGATGCTCTCCGTCTTGTGCTTATGTATATGGTATGCATGCTGCATACTTTGGGCCAGGGCGGAGTTTTAAGCGCGTCTGCCAAGGGGTCATTAGGGTACTATGTTTTCTGGTTGTTGGAGATTTTTTCTTACTGTGCGGTTGATGGATTTGCAATCATAAGCGGATATACGGCTGTTGATAGGCCGCGCAAGTATGAAAAAATAGTAGATATGTGGTTTCAGGCATTTTTCTACTCTTTTGTAGTCACGGCAATATTTACTGTAATCGGTGTGAATGCAGACTGGGGCATAAAGGATATGATAAAGTGCGCATTGCCTGTTACGTTTGAAAAGTTCTGGTATTTCACGGCATTTTTTGCGTTGTTTTTTGCAATCCCGGCATTAAACAAATTTGTGTTCAGCCTTGACGAAAAGGCGGCACGAAAAGCGCTTTTTATTCTTGTTGTTTTGTTCTCAGGCGTAGGTCTGTTAGCAAATGCATTCAAAACACAGTGGGGCTATTCGGCGCTTTGGCTAATGGTTTTGTATTGCATAGGTGCGCTGGCAAAGAAAGCCAAGCTATTTGAAAATAAAAGCACAATATTGCTGATTTTCGCATGGGGGGGTAGTGCATTAGTTACATGGCTCGTTCATACGTTTGTGGGCACGGACAGACTGACGAGCTATGTGTCGCCGACAATTCTGCTGAACGGATTGATTATGGTGGTTCTGTTTTCGAGAATAAAGTTGAAAGGAAACATCATATCAAAAATATCGCCGCTTGCGTTCGGAATTTATTTGTTCCAGCTTAATCAAGTGATATGGAACCATTATCTTAAAGGGGCGTTTTCGTTCGTAGTTCAGCACAGCGTTTTTATAGGGATATTGTACGTTCTTGCCTTTGCAACACTGATTTTTGTTTCGGGCTTGGCGGCGGAGTTTGCGAGAACGAAAATAGCAAAGCTTATTAAATTACCTATGCTTAGTAAGAAAATAGCAAACTTAGCGGGCACAGTGTTCGAAAAGATTTGCAGTATACAGATTTGGAAATAGAAAGGGAAACATAACGGTGAAAAGCACAACGCGGGACATGACGAAGGGCAGCCCATGGAAGCTGATAGCGGGCTTTGCCCTGCCTGTTTTGCTAAGTCAAATATTTCAGCAGCTTTATAACACGGCGGACACGCTCATCGTGGGTCGCTTTTTGGGGGACGAGGCGCTGGCGGCGGTCAGCTCGTCCGGCCCGCTGATATTCCTGCTCATCAGCTTTTTTGAAGGTCTTACCATGGGCGCAAGCGTCACCATTTCGCGCTACTTCGGCGCGGACGATAAGGAGCGGGTGCAGCGCGCCATACATACAAATATTCTGGTCAGCACCATGAGCGGCCTTTTCCTTACAGGCTTCGGCATAATCATGACACCGCATATACTCGGCTGGATGGGCACCGATCCGGAGGTTTTGCCGGATGCGATAGCCTATTTCCGCTATTATTTCATGGGCATACTGTCCGTGGTGCTCTATAACGCATGCAAAAGCATAATGAATGCGCTTGGAGACAGCCGCAGGCCGCTTTATTATCTGCTGCTGTCCTCGCTTACGAACATAGTGCTGGACGTGCTGTTCATAGGCGTGTTCCATTGGGGTGTATGGTCGGCGGCGTTTGCAACTACCATTTCGCAAACCATCAGCATGGTGCTCTGCATGATACATTTGTCATCCAAAAACACGGCGTTCCATATCCAATGGAAAAATCTGCGCATAGACCGCGAGATGCTGGGCCAGATAGTGCGTTACGGCCTGCCCTCGGGCGTGCAGAATTCCGTGATAGGTTTTGCAAACGTTATCGTGCAGACGAATATAAACTCCTTCGGCAAAATCGCCATGGCGGCATACGGTACCTATGCAAAGCTTGAGGGCTTCGCTTTCCTGCCGATTACCAGCTTCACCATGGCGCTTACAACATACACCAGCCAAAACCTTGGCGCGTGCGAATATGAGCGTGCCAAGAAGGGCGCGCGCTTCGGCATAATTTGCGCAATGATATTGGCGGAGCTGATAGGCGTTGCAATGTATATATTCATGCCCAAGCTTGCCGCGCTGTTCAGCAGCACGCCGGAGGTAATAGCCTATGCTACCAAGCAGGCGCGCACCATTGCGCTGTTCTTCTGCTTGCTGGCGTATTCTCATGCGGTGGCGTCCGTATGCCGCGGCGCGGGTAAGGCATTCGTGCCAATGACCATAATGCTCGTCGTTTGGTGCGTGCTGCGCATAACCTATATAACCATAGCCATGCGCATATCGCACGATATACAGCTTGTATACTTCGCTTATCCGCTCACCTGGTCAATAAGCTCGGTAATATACTTCCTGTATTATCATTTCTCTAACTGGGTGCACGGCTTTGAACAAGTCCGCCACCGCGACGCGCTGGAAAAATAGCATAACGCAAACTAAAACGACCTCCGAGGGCTGCTTCGGAGGTCGCTTGCTATAAAGCTAAGGATTATTATTTGCAAGGTTATTCTTCATCTTCGGAGCTATCATC
>CAVDFM010000134.1:0-5709 GCA_963608365.1 bacterium
CATTGGGTGACGCAGGTGACGCAAAAGTGCGTATAGCCGTTAGAGCAGCTTAACCGTGCTATATAAAAAGGCTCCCTCTTAGAGGGAGCTGTCAATGAGCGTCAGCGAATTGACTGAGGGAGTCCCTCCATTATATAAAAAACTTCCTTCTCAGGCTTTCGCGCATCTTGGGGCAGCAGGCGATAACGATAAGCGTTACGCCGAAAATAAGGCTGCACGCCAGCGGATACAGCGACCATACGAGCGTGTCGCTCACATGGAACGTTATGTTTATAAGGAACTCCACAAGCACCGCGAAGCCGCCCATTGCTATGAGCGTACCGGCGTACACGAACAGGTGGCCTTTGCGGAGATAATACAGCAGCGTTACCGCGGCGCAGGCGATAAGCATCGCCCCGCCTGTCACAGGGAGCGCAAAGGAAAGGAACCAATGCCCGTTCACGGCAAAATCGATATACAGTAAATATAACCCTATCGCCACAAAGTCCGCCGCAACGAATATAACCGGCGTTGCGTGGCGGAACCACATGGGCAGCACTACTATTATATACACAAGCGCAAGCGCGCCCGCCGCATAGCCCGACCATACCAGCGTTCCGTTCACCTTCCAGTCGCACAGCAGCGACAGCACGAACGGCACTAAGAACATTATGCTTGTTATGAACAGCATGCCCGATCGGCTGGCCGTTTCGGCAGGCCGTCTGTTTTCGGCGGGATACGGCTTTTCGCCGTCAGGCCGCTTCATGTCCGGATGGAACACCACCGTGCCGCAAAGCGGGCATTTTTCCTCGCTGTCCTTCAGCTCCACTCCGCATTTTATGCAATACATATGTATTCGTCTCTCCTTTCTTTCCCGTCCGCTTAGGGCTGGTTGCTCTCCACGGCGGCGTTAAGCCCCTGCCGCTTGAGCGCGCGGAAGAACCGCAGTTCAAGCTCCGGCTCCTTTATGTTGCGTATCATGTTTATGTACATTGTGCCGTTGTATGTTATTATGCCGCAGTTGTGCGGCGCGCGCGCCTGCACGCCTATTATGAAATCCATCCGCTCAACGTACTTTGGCATATCCCCGGGCAGCGTAACGTTGCCAAGGTTGGATAGGCACAGGCAGCTTTTCCTCTCCCCCACCGCGTCGAACACGGCCTTCATGGCAATGTTCTTTATGAAAAGCGGCATAACCTTCAGCGCAAGCGCCCGCTCGCTGCTCACGTTTGTTGCAATGCGGGTACCCATAAGCTTTGCGGTGTAGTCAAGCCCCATGCGGTGATGCACTATTGCGCATATTTCATCGAATGTGTATTCCCCAAGCGTTGGGTCGACCTCCGGCGTTATGTACAGGGCAAAGTTCCTGAGCGTTTTGCTTGAAAAAAGCTTCCTCAGGTTAACAGGGATAAGCACCTTTACAGGCTTTCTCCTGCGGCGGGAATGCACCTTTTCCGCCTGAATTTCAAGTATGGCCTCCATCATTGCCGCGCACAGGAACTCCGTCACGGTAACGCCGTGCTCCTTTGCCTTTTTGCGCACATCGTCCGCGCTGAGCATAAGCGTAACAATGTCCACAAAGCCGTTTTCCTCAGGCGTACCGCTCAGGTGATACGCCGTTTTCTCGCTGCGGCTGGCGCGCACGTCCCCGTTGAATTTAAGGAAGCTGTCCTCAAGCTCCTCGTCGCTTGGCGCTTCCAGGCGGCATAGCACGCCGTCCTCGTTGGGTATCTCCACGCCGTATTTCTGCGTTATGTATTCCGCAACCAGCGTTTTTACGAACGTAAGCGCGCCATTGCCGTCCGTCAGCGCGTGGAAGAACTCCACCGCTATGCGCTTTTTGTATACTATGACCCTGAACGCGCACTCCCGCACCTCCTTAAAAGGCACATGCGCCAGCGGATAAGCCTTTTCGTCCCTAATCTTGGGCGCGTTTGAAAGCTCCTCAAGGTAATACCAGAACGTGCCCCGCCTCAGCCGCACGGCTATGGACGGGAACCGCCGCACCGTAACGTCCAGCGCGGCCTGAAGCACCTCCCTGTCCACGTTTTCCGTCATCGTGGCGGACACGCGGAAGAAGTTGTTCCAGTTTTTCCGCCTTGCCGCGGGGTATATCTTCGCCGCGTTGTCCAGCCGCATCCACCTCAGCTTCCTTTCCGGGCAAAGGTGGTCGTTTAGGAAGGCGTTTATGGCGGTGAAATCGTCCTGATTTTCGTTAAGCTGATACAGCACATATGCGTGCCAGCGTTCCGGCGCAACAATAAGCTTGCTTTTGCAGCCGCACTCGGTCAGCCGCCTGTTGAGCCGCACGGAATCATCCAGCAGTATCTCGTCCCCGCCCGCGAATATGAGCGAAGGCGGCATGCCCGTAAGCTCCCCGAACAGGGGCGATATTGTCTGCTCCCGCCTGTCGTGCTCCGCGGCGTAGCATTGGGCGTAAAACTCCAGCACCTCCGCCGTGAGCGAAACATCCTTTTCGCGGTTGGTCTTGTATGTGCTGCCGGAGGCCGTAAGGTCCGCCCACGGTGAAATGGCTATTATTCCGCAGGGCAGCGGCAGCGAAAGCTCCTTCAGCTTTAAGCACAGCGCAAAGCACAGCCCTCCGCCCGCGCTTTCGCCGCAGAGCATTATATGCTCCGGCTTATAGCCCTTCTGCTGAAGGTAGTTATATGCTTCCAGCGCGTCCTCCACCGCCGCAGGGTACGGGCTTTCGGGCGCCAGCCTGTATGCCGCGGCAAACACGCGCACGCCCTCCTCGTCCGCAAGCGTTGCGCCGAAGCCCTTTGCGTAGTCAAGGTCTCCGCAGGTGTATCCCCCGCCGTGCAGGTAAAGTATAACGCCCTGCCTGCGCTCGTCCTTGGGTATTATCCACGCGCCTTCAAAGTTTGCGAAGGCATGATCGCGCGTGATCACGTCCTTCCTATGTATGGCTTCCATCAGCTCGCCCAGTTTATCCTGCCCGCGGCGTATAGTTTCCAGCGAACAGTTTGCCACCAGCGGCTTGAAGAAGTTCAGTTGAGAGTGAACCAGTTTTGCCGGCAGACCCATAGTGATCGTTCCTTTCGTTGCCTTAAAGCATTTTCATGCTGAACTTATATTATATCATGGTTATGTGCAAAAACAAAAACAGCTATGCAAAAAGAATGTAAAGAATGATAGCTCTTGCCAAGGAGATTGCGGAGCGTTAAACTATAATTACATTAAAACTCCAAGAGGTAGCGGATGAAACGAGCTATGCCCGTGCGGCTTTTGACAAGATATATACGCGATGCGCAATTTCGCAGCCTTGCGGGCATTTATATCGGCCTGGCAGTCGATATACTGTATGCCGCCTTCCGCGCAACAGTCGGGCTGAAATACGGCTCCCGCTGGTTTTTATCCATGGCCGTGTACTATGCCGTGCTCGGTATGCTTAGGGCGTATCTTATTTTCGGCATGCGGCGCGCGGCTCCCCTTGGCGGCAGCGAGCGGCTTTATTATGAATATTCCTGCTACCGCCGCACGGGGTTTATGCTCCTTGCGCTCAACGCGGCAATGGGCGGAATGATATCGCTGATGGTGATAGCTAACCTTCGCTATAATTACCCGGGCTATATAATCTATCTTTCCGCGCTGCACGCGTTTTATATGTTCATAAGCGCAATTATCAACCTTGCCAAATCCCGCCGCTTCGGCATGCCCATTCTTTCCGCGGCAAAGGCGGTGAACCTTGTTGCGGCGATGATGTCCATGATGGGCCTGCAAACGGCGCTCATAGCCCGCTTTTCATCCGATACGGAAACGTATCCCCGCCACATGAACGCAATAACCGGCGGCGTGATATGCATAAGCGTTATCGCCATGGCGATATACATGCTGCGCCACGCATACGTTATGCAGCGGCGCATACAAAGCGGCGAAGAATAGCTTTATACTACGCAACAGCGGACAGCCCATGCCGGACTGCCCGCTGTTTTTTTGCTTCAGCTTAAATTATATGCTTTCGGGAACCTGGCTGTTTATGCGCGCATAAAGCTCCGCCACCACTTCCTTAGTGCGCTGCATGGCGCATTCAAGGGGCACGTCCTCCTTTATGGTCTTGTCCCTTGTTACTATTTCAACCACGCCGCGGTCAAGCGTCTTGGGGGATATTACTATGCGCACGGGGCTGCCCAGAAGGTCAGCATCCGAGAACATGAAGCCCGCTGACACGGTGCGGTCGTCAAACAGCACCTCGTAGCCTTCGTCCGCAAGGGCCTTATAAAGCTTATCGGCTTCCTCCTTAACGTGCGCCTGATCCGCACGCAGGGCGCATATCTCTATTTCCCAAGGGGCTATGGATATTGGCCATACGGGGCCGTACTGGTCATGATGCTCCTCGCACACGCTGGCCATCAGCCTGCCCACGCCTATGCCGTAGCAGCCCATTATGGGGTTGACGCGGTTGCCCTTTTCATCGTCATAGGTCATGCCCATGGGTTCGGTGTAGCGGCGGCCAAGCTGGAATATGTTGCCGACCTCTATGCCGTTTTTAATCGTGAGCGAATGCTTGCCGCACTTGGGGCATACGCCGCCGACTGTCGCCTTGGCAACATCCACATATTCGGCATCGGGCACGTCCCTATCCATGTTGAGTCCGGTGAAGTGATAGCCTTCTTCGTTCGCGCCGCACACAAGGTTCCTTGTGCCTTCAAGCGAGCGGTCGTACACCACGGTTATGCCCTTGGCAAGGTTCACGGGGCCTATCGCGCCCGCAACAAGGCCAACGTGATCTATTTCAACGGCGGGATGCACCTCCGCCTTAAGGTAGTTCCTAAGCTTGGTTTCGTTTACCTCAAGGTCGCCGCGCACGAATACCAGAACGTAGCTGTCGTCCTCATTGCGCTGATACACAACGGCCTTGGCGCTCTTCTGCGCGCTGCCGTGCAGGAAGTTGCACACGTCCTCTATGGTCTTGTTGTCATACGTTGCAACCTTTTCAAGGGGCATGGGTTCTTCGCTTGCATCGTTATGCACTATGCAGTCCGCCGCCTCCATATTCGCGCGGTAGCCGCACTCCGGACAAAGTACGATGGTATCCTCGCCAATATCGGTAAGCAGCATGAACTCGTGGCTCACCTTGCCGCCCATCATGCCCGAATCGGACGCAACGGCAACGACCTCCGGTATGCCTACGCGGGCATATATGCGCTCATACGCGCGGTAGCAGCGCTTATAATACCGCTCCAGATCCTTCTGGGAGGTATGGAAGGAATACGCATCCTTCATAGTGAATTCGCGCACCCTTATAAGGCCGCCGCGGGCGCGGGGCTCGTCGCGGAACTTAGTCTGTATCTGATATATCATGAAGGGGTACTTCTGATATGTGCTGGCCACGTTCATGGCCATATGCACGGCCGCTTCCTCGTGCGTCATGCCCAGCAGCATATCCGCGCCGCTCCTGTCCTTAAAGCGCAAAAGCTCCTTGCCTACGCTTTCCCAGCGGCCGGAAGCCTGCCAAAGCGTTGCGGGCATTGTAACGGGGAACAGTACCTCCTGCCCATCTATCCTGTCCATCTCTTGGCGCAGTATCGCCTCTATCTTATTATGTATACGCCGCGCGGGGGGCATAAGGGAATATATGCCGTTGCCCACCTGCTTAATATAGCCGCCCCTTACCATAAGGTTTTGGCTTTCTATTTCCGCAACCCTGTCCTTATACCTTTCGCCTAACAGCTCGCTGACTTTCATGTTTCACCTTTCCTATCCGCC
>CAVDFM010000135.1:0-5617 GCA_963608365.1 bacterium
GCATAAATGTTCTCTCCTTCGGCCAAGCGGCCTTATCAGAATATTATATATTATTTTTGGCTATCGCGCCATTCTTAATTACCGTCTCCGCAAGGTTGCTCCCCATGCGGTAGCACAGCATCTCCATGTCCTCTGCGTTCCATATAACCATGTCCGCCTTCTTGCCCGGCTCTATTGTGCCGATGCTCCCGCCGCGGTTCACGGCGCACGCGGCGTTTATTGTAACGGCGGACAGTATCTCCTCCGGCGTCATGCGGTATTTAATATACGCCATCGTCATGCAAAGGCCAATGTTTAGCGAAGGGCAACTGCCGGGGTTGAAATCCGTGGCTACGGCAACAGGTATGCCGCGCGCTATCATGTCCCGTGCGCGGGCAAAGGATTTGTTCAGGTAAAGCGAGGTGCAGGGCAAAAGCGCCGCTGTCACTCCGCCGCGGGCTAAGGCCTCCATGCCCCGCTCTCCTGTGGCGATAAGGTGCTCCGCACTCACCGCGCCGAGTTCTCCAGCAAGCTGACTGCCGCCGAGTTCGTCTATCTCGTCCGCATGTATCTTCAGCCCAAAGCCCATCTCCCGCGCGGCGGTGAGCAGCCTTCGGCTTTCCTCCACGCCGAATACACCCGTTTCAAGGAACACGTCGCAGAATTCCGCCAGGCTTTGGCGTTTTATTTCGGGCAGCATGTCGCTAATTATAAAGTCTATATATTCGCCGCTCCTGCCCGCGTACTCTTCGGGTATGGCGTGCGCGCCAAGGTACGTCGCTACAGCATCCATGGGATGGGCTTCATTCAGCCTTTTGATGACCCTTAGCTGCTTCAGTTCCGTTTCCCTGTCAAGCCCGTATCCGCTTTTCAGCTCAACTGTTGTAACGCCCTGCGCCATCAGTTCGTCAAGGAATGCGCGGCTCCTTTCAAAGAGTTCATCCTCGCTTGCCTTTCGCGTTGCGCGTACGGTGGAAAGTATGCCTCCGCCCGCGCGTAGTATGTCAAGATAGCCTGCGCCTTTAAGCTTTAACGGTATCTCGTTCTGCCGCCAGCCGCCGAAAACCAGGTGCGTATGCGCGTCTATAAGTCCGGGCGTAACAAGGCGGCCCTGCGCGTCTATGGTTTGGGTATCCGCGCCAACATCCGGCAGTGCGCCGTTTTCATACACGGCCTTTATAATGCCGCCCTCGCACAGCACCGCGGCGCTGTGATATTTTCTGTTTTCGCCCTGGGCAGCGCCCGCGTGGGGGTAGCTGCCCAAAGGGGTTTGCAGCGTGCCTATGTTATGAATAAGTGTAGGCATGGTCGCTCCTTTTTTACTGAATGTAGTTTTCAAGCACCTGCTTATCCGCATCGAAGTTTTCTATCTGCAGATAATATTCCGCGCAGTCCACCAGCGCGCGCATGGGCGTAAGGCCGATTATCTCCGTGCCTATAACGTGCACGCCGTAACGCGCCGCCTCAAAGCGCACGAACTCCAGCACGCGGTAAAGCGGGGTGCGGCTGAAATCGGTCATGTTTATTGAAACCTGGGCAATGTTCCTGTCCTCCAGCATAACGCCCAGCGCCTTTACGCAGTCAAGCCCGCCGGAAGAGCGGCGTATTATCTTCGCAATTTTGCTGGCTATCGAAACATCGCTCGTTGAAAGGTTTATGTTGAACGCAACCAGCGGCATCCTGCAGCCCACCGCCACAACGCCGCCGAAGTCCGGCTCCCATTCCTCCTGCTGCACCTTTTCCGCCATGCCTTCAAACTGGCCCTTGCGTATTGCGGCAAGGTTGGTGCGGTGCGGTGCGGAGGCGCTGTCCTCATAAAGGAAAACGGGCATATCGGCCTCTATGCATACCCTTTCGCCCAGCTTTTTGGAAAGCTCGATGGTTTCTTCCTTGCTTATGCCGCGTATGGGTATGAGCGGTATAACGTCCACCGCGCCCATGCGGGGATGCTCGCCCGTGTGCTTGGTCAGATCTATCAGCTCCGCCGCCTTTTTGGCAAGCTTCACCGCCGCGTCAACGACTGCGTTCGGTTCGCCTATGAAGGTTATAACGGTGCGGTTGTGGCTTTCGTCGCTGGAATAATCAAGCAGGGTAACGTTCGGCGTGGAGCGGACCTCGTTCACCACGGCCTCTATAACCTCCGTCCTTCTGCCTTCGCTTATGTTGGGTACGCATTCAATTATTCTTTCCATTGTTTTTCCTCTTCCTTTCAGCATTTGTCAGTTATTCAGTTTATCTGCAACGGCTTTTTCGATTATGCCGTCGTTCACAATATAGGGTATGGTTATGTGGCCTTCGCCGGCGCGGCGGTAATTGTAATCCATTGCCGTTTCCATGCCGTGCGCGTTGCGCGCCCAGCTTCGCCTTGCAACGCCGCCCATAACGTCCCAGCTCATTGCGGAGCGGATTATGCCGTCCACCCTTTCGCTGCCGTCCAGCACCAGCCCGAAGCCGCCGTTTATGGCCTTGCCTATGCCCACGCCGCCGCCGTTATGCAGCGCGCAAAGGCTCATTCCGCGCGCCGCGTTCCCCGCGAAGCACTGCACCGCCATGTCCGCCATAACGTTTGAGCCATCCTTAATGTTGCTGGTTTCGCGGAAAGGTGAATCGGTGCCGGATACGTCGTGATGGTCGCGCCCCAGCATCACGGGCCCTATTTCGCCGTTTCGCACCATTTCGTTGAACTTCAGCGCAATGCGCATCCTGCCCAATTCATCCTGATAAAGTATGCGCGCCTGCGTGCCGACAACAAGCTTGTTCTTCTTCGCATCGCGTATCCAAATATAATTGTCCCTGTCCTGGAAGCGGCGGTTGGGGTCAATGCAGCTCATCGCCGCGGCGTCGGTCTTGTCAAGGTCGCTCGCTTTGCCGGAAAGGCATACCCAGCGGAAAGGCCCGTAGCCGTAATCAAAAAGCTCCGGCCCCATTATGTCCTCAACGTAGGAGGGGAATATGAAGCCGTCCTTTTCGTCGTAGCCATTTTTGGATATCTCCTTAACGCCGCTGTCGTAAACGGCCTTCATGAAGCTGTTGCCGTAATCGAAGAAATACGTTCCGCGCGCGCACAGTGCCTGTATGGCACGGAAATGGCGGTGCAGCGATTCATCAACCAGCTTTACGAACCCTTCCCTATCCGTATGCAGCATTTCCGTGCGCTGCTCAAACGTAAGCGCAACGGGGCAGTAGCCGCCTTCATAGGCATTGTGGCAGGAGGTCTGGTCGCTCAAAAGGTCAATGTGAATATCGTTCTTCACGGCGTATTCAAGCAGATCCACTATGTTGCCATGGTACGCTATTGAAAGCCCCTGCTGCGCCTCAAGCGCGGCCTTGGCCCAGCGGAACACCTCGTCAAGATCTCCGCTCACCTTATCCACCCAGCCCTGGTCAAGCCTTGTCTTTATTCGGCTGAAGTCAACTTCGGCAAATACGCCCACGGCGTTTGCAATGTTTGCCGCCTTGGGCTGCGCGCCGCTCATGCCGCCAAGGCCGCTGGATACGAACATATGCCCGTGCAGGTCGTCCGTTTCCGCAATGCCCAAAAACTTGCGTCCCGCGCCGAGTATGGTGTTGAACGTGCCGTGTACTATGCCCTGCGGCCCAATGTACATCCAGCCGCCGGCGGTCATCTGCCCGTAATTGGCAACGCCCATTTCCTCCGCCACTTCCCAGTCGTGCGCGTTATCGAACATGCCCACCATGAGCGCGTTTGTTATTATCACGCGCGGCGCTTCCGGGCGGGAGGGGAAAAGCCCCAGCGGATGACCGGATTCAACAACAAGCGTCTGGTTTTCGGTAAGCTGCTCAAGATATTTCTTTATAAGCCTATATTGGAGCCAATTCTGGCAAACGCTGCCCGTTTCGCCGTACGTCACCAGCTCGTATGGATAAAGGGCAATCTCAAAATCGAGATTGTTGTCCATCATCACCTGGAACGCCTTGCCCTCTATGCAGTTGCCCTTGTATTCGTCTATGGGTTTACCGTAGATGCGTCCTTCGGGGCGGAAGCGGTATGCGTATATGCGCCCGCGGGTAACGAGTTCTTCCATAAATTCCGGCGCAAGGGCTTCGTGCAGTTCTTCAGGAACGTATCTCAGCGCATTTCTCAGCGCGGTCTCGGCCTGCGCCTTTGTCAGGCGGAAGCCCCTGTCCGGCGCGCGGCGTATGCCCTCAACAAATTTGGGGTATTCCGGCAGCGCATTGTCCAGCTTTATGGTCATTGCGTCCATTATTGCTCTGTTGTCCATTTTACTTCCTCCTTTTTTATCAGTTCAGTTCGCCGCATACGCTTTCCGCCGCGCGCACTATCGCGCCGCTGCGCACCAGCTTTTCAACCGCGTTCAGCCGCGGATACATCACAACATCGTTCTCTATCGGCTCCACGGCCCTGCGCATTTCGTCCCAAACGGCCTTTGTTGCCGGCGCAAGCTTTTCTTCGCCCCTTATGTGCAGCGCCTGGAACGCGGCGAACAGCTCAATGGCTATCACCTTTTCCGCATTGTCCAGTATCATGCCCGCCTTGCGCGCGGCGGTGGTGCCCATGCTCACATGGTCCTCCTGATTCGCGCTTGAGGGGATTGAATCCACGCTTGCGGGGTGCGCATATACTTTGTTTTCGCTCACCATGCTTGCGGCGGAATACTGCGCTATCATAAAGCCGGAGTTAAGGCCGCCGTTTTCGGTAAGGAAGGCGGGCAGGCCGTTTGAAAGCTGCGGATTGACCATACGCTCAAGCCTTCTTTCCGATACGTTTGCGTATTCGCTCAGCGCAATGCCAAGGAAATCGAACGCAAGCGCCATGGGCTGGCCATGGAAATTGCCGCCGGATATCGCGTCGTCGTCATCGGGGAATATTATCGGGTTATCCGTAACGGCGTTTATTTCCCGGGAAACTGCCGCGCGGACGTATTCTATCGCGTCTCGGCTTGCGCCGTGTATCTGTGGCACGCAGCGTATGGAGTATGCATCCTGCACCTTGCCCTGCTGCACGGCGGCGCAAAGGCCGCTGCCGTCTATAAGCTTTCTTATGTTCTCGGCGCAGTCCATCTGCCCCTTATGCCCGCGCAATTCATGCACCTTCGCGTCAAACGCCTTGGTTATGCCCAGCTGCGCCTCCGCCGTCATTGCGGCGGCAATGTCCGCGGTCTTTTCAAGCAGCATCGCCCCGTAAAGCGCATGCAGTCCCGCGCTTGTCATCACCTGCGTGCCGTTTATCAGCGCAAGGCCCTCCTTCGCCGCCAGCTCCACCGTGGGAATACCCGCCCACGCCATTGCGTCCGCGCCGCTCATGCGTTCGCCGTTATACACGGCCTCGCCCTCGCCTATCATAACCAGCACCATGTGCGCAAGGGGTGCAAGGTCTCCGCTCGCGCCAAGGCTGCCCTTTTGCGGTATTACGGGATGCACGCGCGCGTTGAGCATCGCTATAAGCGTTTCAACGGTGCTCCTGCGTATGCCGGAATTGCCGCGGCAAAGCGCATTGCATCTTAAAAGCATTATTCCGCGGGTAATATCTTCCGCAAACGGTTCGCCCATGCCGCATGCGTGGGACACTATAAGGTTCCTTTGCAGCGTGGCTGTATCCTGAATTGAAATATACTTATCCTGAAATTTGCCGAAGCCCGTAGTAAGGCCGTATATC
>CAVDFM010000136.1:0-5505 GCA_963608365.1 bacterium
CCTCGTAGCCGGCGTCGGTTATGGCCTTGCGCGCGGCAGCTTCGTCGGCATTGGCAAAGGTGGCCTGCTTGTTGGCAAGGTCAACGGTTATGTCAGTTGCGCCTATCCCCGCAAGGGCTTTCTCCACGGCCTTCCGGCAATGCTGGCACATCATGCCGTTCACTTTAAGCGTAGTCATGTTGGTTTTCTCCTTAGAAGTAGTGTTGTTATTATTCTCCGCCTGCGCGGTATCATTCCCGCCGTTCTTCTTTGAAGAATGGGGTTTAAGGTACTTGTGCGTTTTGTTCGGGTCGAAACGGCGCAGCCTGAGCGCATTTGTAACGACCGATACGCTGCTAAGGCTCATCGCCGCCGCAGCTATCATGGGGCTGAGCAGCGGCCCGCCGAATGCATACAGCACGCCCGCCGCAACGGGTATGCCCAGCGTATTATAGCCGAATGCCCAGAATAGGTTTTCCTTTATATTGGTCATTGCCGCACGGCTGAGCCGCAGCGCCGCCGCAACGCCGCCGAGTTCGCCGCCCATAAGCACTATGTCTGCCGATTCTATGGCCACGTCCGCGCCCGCGCCTATGGCTATGCCAGTATCCGCCTTAACAAGCGCCGGTGCATCGTTCACGCCGTCGCCAACCATTGCAACGGTGTAGCCCATGTTTTGCAGCCGCGCAACCTCGCCCGCCTTATCGCCCGGCAGAACCTCGCTGCGCACTTCGTCAATGCCAACCTTAGCCGCAACGGCCTTGGCGGTGAGCGAATTGTCGCCCGTGAGCATGACGAGCTTCACGTTCATCTCTTTAAGCCGGCGTATGGCCTCAACGGCGTCCGGCTTTATTGCGTCCGCCACGGCGAAAAGCGCCGTCAGCTTGCCGTCCGCTGCCATGTATATGGGCGTTTTGCCCTCCGCGCTCAGCGCTGTCGCCTTTTCCTCAAGCGGATTTTCAATGCCCTGCTCGCGCATAAGCCTTGCGCTGCCCATAACTATGTGCGTGCCGTTCACGGTGCAGTCCACGCCGTGCCCCGCGCTGGCCTTGAAGCCTTCCGCATCGGGCACAGTTATGCTCCGCTGCTCCGCCGCGGCAAGTATAGCCTTGGCAAGGGGATGCTCGCTCTGCTTTTCAGCCGCCGCCGCAAGGGTAAGCGCGGCTGTTTCATCCGCACCTGGCGCGGTTATTATGTCCGTAACCACGGGCGAACCCGTAGTGACGGTTCCGGTCTTGTCCAGCATTACGGCGTTCACCTTGCCCGCCGTTTCAAGCGCTTCGCCGCTTTTTACCAATATGCCAAGCTCCGCGCCGCGCCCCGCCGCAACCATTATCGCCGTTGGCGTTGCAAGACCCAGCGCGCACGGGCAGGCGATTACCAGCACCGATATGAATACCCTTACCGCCAGCGCAAAGTCATGGGCGAATACAAGCCACAGTATGAACGCCAATATCGCCACGCCGCCGACCGCGGGAACAAAGTACGCCGCAACGGCATCCGCCATGCGCGCGATGGGAGCCTTTGACCCCTGCGCTTCTTCAACCATATGCACTATGCGCCCGAGCGCCGTATCCGCGCCCACGCCCGTTGCCGTGAACAGCACCGCGCCTTCGCCGTTTATTGTGCCGGCGTATACCTTGTCGCCGACTTCCTTATCAACGGGCATACTTTCGCCGGTGAGCATAGCCTCGTTCACGCTTGTGCGGCCGGATACAATGGTGCCGTCCACGCTCACGCGCTCGCCGGGTTTAAGCACCACCGTGTCCCCCATCATAACGTCCTTGGCGCTCAGTTCGACCTCCACGCCGTTGCGCATAACGCGGGCCGTGTCCGGCGCAAGGCTCATCAGCTTTTTGATAGCGTCTCCCGTGCGGCCCTTGGACAGCGTTTCCAGATATTTGCCGAACTGTATCAGCACTATTATCATGCCTGCCGATTCAAAATACAGCGAGTGCATGGCGTGCATATCCCCGTTAGCGATCCTTATAACGCCGTATATGCTGTAAAGCGTTGCGGCAAGCGTGCTTACGGCTATTAGCGAATCCATGTTGGGGCTTTTGAGCCACAGCGCCTTGAAGCCGCTCCTGTAAAACCTCCTGCCCGCGATAAGTATTGGTATTACCAATATCAGCTCCGCCAGAGCATAGTTGAGCGTATTATATTCGGGGTCTATAAAGCGGGGCAGCGCATGCTCAAGCCCCGATATCATGGGGGCCATTGCAATATAGAAAAGCGGAATGCCGAACACCGCCGCGAATATGAGCCGCCGCTTCATATCCCGCTTTTCGTTGGCCTTTTTTGCGGCCATCTCTGCCTTGGCGTTCTCCGTCAGGTCAAATGGGTTATATCCCGCGTCCTTAACGGCCTTCTTCAGCGCCGCTTCGTCCGTAACTTTTTCATCATATACTATGTTTGCGCGTTCCGCGGCCAGATTAACGCTTGCGCTTTCCACGCCGCCCACGCCCTTCAGCGCGCGTTCCACCCGTGCGGAGCATGCCGCGCAGCTCATTCCGCCCACGCCCAGTTCAAGCCTTTTCATTCTGTCCTCCTTCTTGGCTTAAAAAGCTTATATATGGCATTGTCTGCCTTATTTCATTTTTGTATACAGAATTATAGCGCAACATCTTTCCGCATTCAAGCGGTTGGAGGGAATCGGTTTGATTAATTCAACAGGGGGGGTATAAAGCAGCTTACATCTCCTTGCTTATCTCAACCTCTCAGCCGGCTACGCCGACAGCTCCCCGTCTGGGGAGCCTAACTCCCTCAGTCAAACCTTCAGTTTGCCAGCTCCCTCTAAGAGGGAGCCTTTTGGGGTGATATCTAAACTCTTATGTTAAGCCTCCCTCGGTGAGGGAGGTGGATTTTGCGAAGCAAAAGACGGAAGGAGTTAAAAAAACTCGCCCCTCCTTGCGGAGGGGCGAGGTGCATTTTAGGATTTATGTCCCGATTGGTTTAATTACGCGCGAACCTTCTTGAAGGTTACGACGGCGGCGGCAACCATAGCCACTACGACCATAGCGAAGCCAACGATGCTGGCGTTGTCACCAGTCTGGGGCAGCTCGGGGTTAGCGGGGTTGACGATGACGGTACCGGCGTTCCAGGTGTAGGAAGCGGAGATCTCGCCGATGGTGCCGAAGAACTTGGTGAAGTGCTTGGCAGTCATGTAGTCGCACTCAGCGAACTTGAATCCGAGGAAGCCAAAGATGTCTTCGTAGACAGCGTTGACGGCCTTGAAGTCAGCGGCGGAAGCAGAAGCCCAAACCTTGTTGTTGACATTGTAGAAGTCAACTTCGTTCTTGTTCTGGCTGCCGTAGGTGATGAGCCATTCGCTGTTGACCAGGATGGCCTTGGCGTCGATCTTACCATCAGCGGTTACGGGGAAGGTGATCATGTCGCCATCAGTATTCTTTACGGTGAATTCCTTGCCGCCATTGTAAACGGTGTAAGCAAGCTTGCCCTTAGCGTTGTAGATTTCCATCACGCCATTGTCCCACTTGTTGTAGAAACCAGCGGTAGCAACGACCTTAGCTTCCTTATCGGAGTTGGCGTTGGCCCATACTTCATACTGGAATACAACAGTCTTGTTGGAGTAGTTGGGGTTGGTGTAAGTCTCAGTGATGGTGTCCTTATCGGCATTGAGAGTCCAGGCACCGCCGCCAGCCAGTTCGACCTTGCTGATGGTCATGTTGGTGGTAGCAATCTCAACATCCAGACCCTTGGCAGCGATCAGAGCCTTGGTGGCATCGCTCAGGTTGGCATAAGGAACAGTCAGCTCTACCAAGAAGTGGAGGGTGGTGCCCTTCACTACGGGGTAGGAGGTCTTCAGCTCGCCATAGACGGAGCCGATCTTGCTGGTGTTAGGAGTGATTTCGAGGCCATAAACGGCAATGCCGATCTCCTTATAAACAGGAGCGGGTTCGAGGGAGGCCCAACCGGTGGCCAGAGCGGGAACCGCAAAGGCAACGACGAGAGCCAGAGAAAGAACGAGAGCAAACAGTTTCTTCATCTTGTCTAATTTCCTTTCAAAAAATTGTTTGTGTGCCGGGAATTTCACCCGGCTTGGCCTTGCGGCCTATTTGGGACTTTCCCGTTTGCACGAGTAGATGTTACCATATCATTACGCCGTTGTCAACACCTTTATTACGATTTTGTAACAAATTATTTTGGGGCGGGATAATTAACTCCCTCAGTCAAACCTTCGGTTTGCCAGCTCCCTCTAAGAGGGAGCCTTTGGGCCGATGTCCAAGTTCTTACGTTAAGCCTCCCTCACTGAGGGAGGTGGATTTTGCGAAGCAAAAGCCGGAAGGAGTCAGCCTGCCCTAGAAGGGGATTCGAGCCGAGCGCGCCCAGTGGGCGATGCAGCGAGGTTCGGAGTTGAGCGCCGCCAGTGGCGGATGAAGCGAAACGGAGAACCCCGGCCGGGGAGCCTTTTGGTGCAGCGCAAACTCAAACATTAGCCTCCCCCCTTCACCTCTCCCCTCCCCTCTGCATAGTATGGGAGCAGCCAAATAGATGCGGAGGTAAAAAGAATAATGGCAATTTCAAAAAAGGCAGCGATGATACTTGCGGCAGCTATGCTGCTGTGCGCGCTCATGTGCGGCTGCGGCGGCGGCAGCGAACTGCGCCATGTTACGCTCAACGAGGTCACGCGCAGCGTGTTCTATGCGCCGCTGTACTGCGCGGTGTCGCTTGGGTATTTTGAAAAAGAGGGCATGGATGTGGAGATAGTCACGAGCGGCGGCAGCGACAAAAGCATGACCGCCCTCATATCCGGCGATGCAGAAGTCGCCCTGATGGGACCCGAAACTGGCATATACGTCGCCAATCAGGGTCTTGAGGATCATCCAATGATAGTGGCGCAGATAACCAAGCGCGACGGCTCCTTTCTCGTAGGCCGCGAAGCCGAGCCGGACTTCGATTGGGAATCCCTTCGCGGCCGCGCCGTGATAGGCGGTAGGCCTGGTGGTGAGGTATTATATGGTTGACGATTTATTTGTATTCCGTACAGGCTCTTATATTATTTACAAATCATTCTCTGGATTTTTAAGTAAAAAACTTCAATACAAGTATACTGTGACACTTGTTAACACATCTCAAACATATAAACAGGACAATTTGATAAAAGTATTCATCTATCTCTATTAAGCTAAAGTTTATTTGACTAATGCAGGATAATACTATATACTAGTATAGTTTATATAAAATGAAAGGAGTATTGCTATGTATTCAGCTTTAGATGTTGCACGATATATTATTCTGTATTGTAATCGCCTTGGTCAAGCTATTAGCAATCTCAAATTGCAGAAAATTCTTTATTTTGTTCAAGCAGAGTTCCTTGTATCAAATGGTAAGCCGTGTTTCAGCGAACGAATTGAGGCATGGGATTTTGGGCCAGTAGTTCCCGACGTTTACCATCGCTATAAAGTTTATGGAGGCGCAAGTATTCCATGTATTGGGGCTGACGATAACTACTGTCCTTTTAATGAGAAAGACAGAGAATTGGCAGATGGAATAATAAAAGAG
>CAVDFM010000137.1:0-1096 GCA_963608365.1 bacterium
GCCTTTACGCCCTCGCGGTCCCGCATGGCATTCTTGGCCGATATTGCGGGCACAAGGCTCATTGCAAGCGCCATTGTGAGCACGCCCGGCATGTTTATAAGCGTGGTAACGTATGTTCTAAGGAGTGAGTAGGCGGTCTTTGTGACCTCCTCGCTGTAACCTAATTTCGTAAGTATTCTGCCTATAAGGGCGCTGTCTACCATGCCTGTGAGCGGGCTTATGGATGCGCCTATGGTTATGGGGATGGCTATTGCAAGCAGCGCCTTTGATACCGTACCGAAGCCGCGCGGCTTTGAAGCGGAACGCTTAGCAAGCCTGTCAAGCTCCCCTTTGCGCCTGCGGTAGAAAAGATACACAACTATAAGCCCCATCAGCTCGCTTGCGCTCACGCCTATCAGCGCGCCCATGGCGGCGTATTCGGGGCCGTTTGGCAGCAGCTTTATTGCAAGCGTAAGGCCTATAACAAGCTTGCCCAGCTGCTCCGCAATCTGCGAAAGGGCGGTGCCGGCCATTTGCTGCATGCCCTGAAGATAGCCGCGGTATGCGCACATTATGGATACGAACAGCAGCGCCGGCGCAAGCGCGCGGAAGCTCAATACGGTTTCGGGATAGGAGGTTATGGCGGCGAACACATTCGCGCCAAGGAACATTGCAACGCTTGTTATTATGCCTATTATGCTCAGTAGCTTTACGGAAACGCTCAGCACTTCCTTTGCCCCAGCATGGTCGCCCAATGCCACGCGCTCGCTCACCTGCTTTGATATTGCCGTGGGCAGGCCGGAGGAGGATATTACCAGCAGAAATGAATAATACGGGTACGCCGCGTCGTAATAGCAGGCACCCTCGGGCCCAACTGCGTTTGCAAACGGTATGCGGAATATTGCGCCTATTATTTTTACTATCAGGCCCGCCGCGCCCAGCAGCGCCGCGCCCTGAACAAATGACTTTTGCTTCTTTTCCATGTTTTCTCCACCTTTGGCCGCGGCATAAGTTTTCCCGCAGCCGGCTGTTATTATATCATAGTATAAGGCTAAAATAAGGGAAAGTATGAATAATTCGCCAACTTTTCAAAATTTGTTGGCTTTCGGCTTTATAT
>CAVDFM010000137.1:1106-5457 GCA_963608365.1 bacterium
GCTTTATATTGGGCGATTTTGTTGTATAATGATTAACATATAAAACGGAGGTTATGATATGAAGATAACTGCGGACTCAATGGTGTGCGAAATAAAGCACGGGGAGAGCCTGCTTGACGCGGTGAAAAAGCTGGATCTTGACATGATGTCGCTTGCATCGCGCCCGCTGGCGGCGCAGATAGGCGGCGAGGTATTCAGCCTTAGGTACACGCCGTTCAAGGATGTGGACATACATTTGCTTAACTATAAGGAAGAAACAGGCAGAAGGGTATACGAACGCACGCTGCAATTCATATTCATTGCGGCGGTAAGGCGGCTGTTCCCCGCGGCGCGGGTATGCGTAAGGTATACGCTCGGGCCGGGGCTGTATATAACGATAGATAAGGAACCCGCGCTCAGCGAGCAGGACGTATTGAAGCTGGAAGCCGAAATGCGGAACATTGTGCGCGCGGCAATACCGCTTGAAAGAAAGCGGCTGGACATAAAGGACGCGATAGACTTTTATGAGCGCGACGGGCAGGCGGACAAAGCAAAGCTGTTGAAATGGCGCAAGTTCAGCTATTTTGACGTATATACGATAGGCGGCTACATGGATTATTTCTATGGCGAAATGGCGCCGTCCACAGATTATGCGGACGTATTCCGCCTTAAATTCGTTGAAGGTGCGGTAATATTGCTCATGCCCAGGAGCGACGAGCCGGACGTTCCCAGCGACTATGAACCCCTGCCAAAGCTTGGCATAGTGTTTAAGCAGAGCGACGACTGGGGCAAGCTGATGCATTGTTCGACCGTGGGCGAGCTGAATACGCTCGTATCCACCGGCAGAATACGCGAACTTGTGCGCGTGAACGAGGCGCTGCATGAAAAAAGCTACGCCAACATTGCGGACAAAATAGTGGCCCGCTCCGCGCGGGCGGTGCTTGTTGCGGGGCCGAGCTCATCAGGAAAGACCACCAGCGCGAACCGCCTTGCAACTCAGCTTAGGGTGCTGGGGCAGGACCCGAAGATGCTTTCGCTTGATAATTACTATCTTGACCGCGACGCCATCCCTGCCGACGAAAACGGGCAGAAGGATCTGGAGCACATAAACACGCTGGATATACCCCGCTTTTCAAGCGACCTTGCAGCGCTCATGCGCGGGGAGCAGGTGGAGGTTCCCGTATTTGATTTTCTCACCGGCAAGCGCGCCAAGGAAGGCATAGTGATGAAGCTGCATCCCGACGAGCCGCTTATAATAGAGGGCATACATGCGCTAAACCCCATGCTGCTGAACGACGATATAGACCGGGATAAGCTTTTCCGCGTGTATGTGAGCGCGCTTACAACGCTGAATATAGACGACCACAACAGGATACACACCACCGACGCGCGGCTTCTCCGCCGCCTTGTGCGCGATTATGAGACCCGCGGCGCAAGCATGGAGCATACGCTTTCCATGTGGCCGAGCGTAAGGCGGGGCGAGGAAACATGGATATTCCCGTATCAGGAAAACGCGGACGCGCTTTTCAACACAACGCTTGTTTACGAAATATCCGTGCTGAAGAAATATGTTTATCCGCTGCTGCAGGAAGTGCCAAAGGAAAGCCCCTGCTACGCCGCCGCACGGGACATCATAAAGTTTTTGAACTACTTCCTTGATGCGGAGGATATAGAGGACGAAATACCGCCCACGAGCATACTGCGCGAATTTATAGGCGGCTGCACGTTTTACAGGGAGGATAAATAAATGCGGTTTGTATCATGGAACGTGAACGGGCTGCGCGCCTGCATGGGCAAAGGCTTCATGGAGTTTTTCCATACCGTGAACGCGGACATTGTGGCGCTGCAGGAGACCAAGCTTCAGCCGCACCAGATAGAGCTTCAGCTTGACGGCTACGAACAATATTGGCACAGCGCGGAGAAAAAGGGATACAGCGGCACGGCGGTATTCACTAAGCAAAAGCCCCTCTCCGTAAGCTATGACCTGCCGGACATGGAAAACCTGGGCTTCCCGAACGAGGGCAGGGTGATAACGCTTGAATTTGACGAATTTTATTTTGTCAACTGCTATACGCCCAATTCCCAGCGGGAGCTTACGCGGCTTGAATTCCGCATGGATTGGGAGGATGAATTCAGGAAATACCTTACGGAACTGGATAAGAAAAAGCCCGTGATAATGTGCGGCGACCTTAACGTTGCGCACGAGGAGATAGACCTGAAGAACCCCAAAACAAACCATAACAACGCCGGCTTTA
Source organism: bacterium (assembly GCA_963608365.1). Classification (GTDB taxonomy): domain Bacteria; phylum Bacillota; class Clostridia; order Christensenellales; family CAG-138; genus Phil1. Next base: position 3,341 of record CAVDFM010000137.1, read on the forward strand.
CCGATAAGGAGCGCGCAAAGTTCAGCGAACTTATGCAAAGCGGCTTTGTGGACAGCTTCCGCTATCTTTATCCCGATAAGCGGGATTGCTACTCCTGGTGGAGCTACATGGCAAATTCCCGCGCGCGCAACATAGGTTGGCGCATAGACTACTTTGTCGTGAGCGAGCGGTTCAAGCACAGGATAGAGGAAAGCAGCATACTGCCGGAGGTGATGGGCAGCGACCATTGCCCGGTGATGCTTGAAATAATATGAAATAATAAGATTTACGGAGGATAAATTATATGCGCTATATCGACCTCAGAAGCGACACCGTTACCCAGCCCACCCTTGCCATGCGCGCTGCGATGGCCGCGGCAGAGGTTGGCGACGATGTATACGGCGACGACCCCACAATGAACGAGCTTGAAGCCCTTGCGGCAGAGATGCTTGGCAAGGAAGCGGCAATGTTCGTGCCCAGCGGCACAATGGGCAATCAGCTTGGCATAATGAGCCAAACAAGGCGCGGCGACGAGATAATAGCCGGTGCGGAAAGCCACATAGTTATGCACGAAGTGGGCGCGGCGGCGGTGCTCAGCGGTGTGAACGTAAGGCAGATAGACTACCCCAACTGCATACCCGTGCCGGAGATGATAGCCGCGCGCATAAGGCAGGACGATATACACGAACCGCCCACAACACTTATATGCCTTGAAAACGCGCTGGCGAATGGCCGCGTGGTGCCGCTTGAAACAATGGCGGAGATACGCAAAATTGCGGACGAGCATTCCCTGCCAGTGCATCTTGATGGGGCGCGCGTATTCAACGCCGCAACGGCGCTGGGCGTTGACGTTAAGGAAATAACCAAATATGTGGACACGGTGTCCTGCTGCCTGTCAAAGGGCCTGTGCGCACCCGTAGGCGCGGTGTTGGCGGGGCCTAAGGCCACAATAGAGCGCGCAAGGAAATACAGAAAGATGCTCGGCGGCGGCATGCGGCAGTGCGGCATACTGGGCGCGGCGGGCATAATAGCGCTAAAGGACATGACAAAGCGGCTGGGCGAGGACCACGCAAACGCCAAGCTTATGGCGAACCTGCTCAATAAGATAGACGGCGTGAGCGTGGACGTGGACGCCGTAGAGATAAACATGGTATTCTTTAAGGTGGATAGGGACTCCGCGCTAAAGGACAAGCTGCCCGAGTTTATGAAGGAGAAGGGCATACTTATAAACCCCGAAGAGCTTGGCGAGTTCCGCTTCGTTACCAATAACGATGTTTCAACAAAGGATGTTGAATACGCCGTAAGCACGTTTGCATCCCTTATAAACGCATAAACAAAACAAGGAGGGTATAAATATATGGCAACCAAAGTATGGGCGCACAGGGGCGCCAGCGGCTATGCGCCGGAAAACACCATTCCTGCGTTCAAGCTGGCCGTGGAGCAGAAGGCGGACGGCGTTGAGCTGGACGTGCATCTTAGCAGCGACGGCAAGCTGATGGTCATTCACGACGAAACTGTTGACCGCACGTCAAACGGCACGGGCCGCGTGGTGGACATGACCTGCCAGGAGCTTAAAAAGCTGGACTTTTCAAACGGAATGCCCGGCTATAAGGACGTGCGCATCCCTACGCTTAAAGAGGTGTACGGGCTGCTGAAGAACACGAACCTTACCATAAACGTTGAAATAAAGTGCGACGTGGTCATATACTACGGCATTTGGGACAAGGTTATCGAGCTGGAGCGCGAAATGGGCATGCAGGGCAGGATAATCTATTCCTCCTTCAACCATTATGTGCTGATGAAGCTGAGGGAGGTCGACCCCAAGGCGAAGATAGGCCTGCTTTATTCCGAGGCTATGGTGGATCCGTGGGTATATGCAAACTATCTCCATGCGGACGCGATACATCCGCATTATCTGGCGGCGCTTGGCTGCCCGGGGCTGATAGAAGGCTGCAAGAAGGCTGGGGTTGAGATACATCCCTGGACCTGCAATGACGAGCAGGTGGTGTGCGACTTGGCGTCCGCCGGCATAGAGGCCGTTATAACCAACTATCCGGACAAGGCGCGCGAAGCAATAGAGAACAGATAAACATGGGCTATAAGGATTCCTCCCCGCAAGAGGAGGAGTCCTTTTATGT
>CAVDFM010000138.1:0-5433 GCA_963608365.1 bacterium
AAATCCCGAACGGCACCGCCGCTGTAAGCGCCGAGGCCCCGTCATGGCAAAGGCCGGTCATTGGGAAACTGAGAAGGCGATGGGGACGCAGGAGAATAATCCATAAGCGTGAGTCAGAAGACCTACGAGGTTTGTAGTTCGTGCGCCCGTGCGGAATGCGATGGGTGCATGAAAATAGTGCTTTGCAAAAATGCGGTTGCGGCAATTTTAGGGGAAGAACCCCGGAATTGCCGTATTTTATTTGCTTAGGAGGGAAACAATGGCACAGGCACAAATCGGAACGGATCCTCATGAAAAGACACGCCTTGAAGTGGAGCAGAAGTTTGCGAAGGAACACAGCAAGGCAAGCGACGAAGAATTGCTCGCGTATTTAAGGCAGCGGGCGAAGGAACTGGGCAGGCTGCCGGAAAAAGCGGAAGTGGAAGGGTATCAGCTGATAAAAAGCCGCTTCGGCCCGTGGCCGAGGGTGCTTGAAAAAGCGGGACTCAAGCCGCCCACGCAGCGCAAAACAATGCGCGAAAAGCGGGAAGCCACACGCCGCAGAAAGAAGGAGTACAAAAAGCAGGAACAGATGAACGCAAAGGAGAGGGAGGAGAATGAAGTTTAAGAGGATAGCACCGCTGTTGGCTTTGGTAATTGCGGCGCTGCTCTGCTGCACGGCGTGCAGCGGGAGCAATAAAGCCGCGGTGACCGAGCTTAATAACGGCGAAAGGCTCGACCTTGACTACATAGAAAACGACAACGCCTCTCAAGCCGAACCCGAAGCCACCGAACGGCCGTGGTACGCGTTCTTAACGGACGCGTTCAGCTTCGGCACGGCGAACAAAGGCTCGACCAAGGCGGCAGCTCAGCCCACACCCTCGCCCGACAGCGTGAGGGAGCTTTACGAGCAGGGTACCGCGCCCACCGAACGGCCGGAGAAAGGAACTTCAACAAGCGCCCCCAACGCGGAAGCAACGCCCTTCGTACCACCAACGGAAACTAAGAAGCCCGGCGCGGACGAAACGAACGCTCCCGAACCGAGCGCAACGCCCGCTCCCACTCCCGTACCCACGGCGGAGCCGAAGAAGAACACGGTTACCATCCAGATACGCTGCGACACGGCCGTTAAAAACGGCATGCACCGCGAAGCGAAGTGGGCCGGCATAGTGCCGGCGTCCGGCTGCATATTGGATACGACAGAGTTCGAGATAGATGATGGGGACACGGTGCTGGACGTACTCAAAATGGCGCGCGATAAGTTCCGGCTGCATATGGAATACTCCGGCGGCAACGGCAGCGGAGCGTATGTTGAAGGCATAAACAACCTGTATGAGTTCGACGGCGGACGCTGGAGCGGATGGATGTACTGCGTCAACGGCTGGTACCCAAACTACGGCTGCGGCGTGTACTACCTTAAGCCGGGCGACAAGATAGAGTGGAACTACACCTGCGACCTTGGCCTTGACCTTGACGGCAGCTGGTGGGAAGGCGCGCAGGACTGGAAGGATACGCATGAATAACAGCATCATATCAACGCATGAACTGAAAAAGTACTATACCGTCGGCGAGAACACCGTAAAGGCGCTCGACGGGGTGAACATGAGCGTGAATAAGGGCGAGTTCATATGCATAGCGGGCCGAAGCGGCAGCGGCAAGTCAACTCTCCTCAATATGCTCGCCGGGCTTGAACTGCCTACATCGGGAACAGTTCAGGTGGCGGGAAAGCGGCTCGAGCGCATGAACGAGAAGGAACGTATACGCTTCAGGCGGGACGATATAGGCTTCGTGTTCCAAAGCTATAACCTCATGCCGCAGTACACCGCGCTTGAAAACGTTGCGCTGCCGCTTGCGATACGCGGCGCGCCGCTCAAACTCAGGAACGAGATGGCGGAAGCCATGCTCGTGCGCGTGGGGCTAAAGGAGCATATACACCATAAGCCGGGGGAGCTTTCCGGCGGTCAGCAGCAAAGGGTCGGCATAGCAAGGGCAGTGATCACCCGCCCGCCGATAGTGCTTGCGGACGAGCCTACAGGCAACCTTGATACCGGCACGAGCGGGGAAACGATGGAACTTCTTACGGGGCTTTTCCGCGAAAGGGGAACAACGTTCATACTCGTATCGCACGACCCGGAGATGAGGAAATATACAGACCGAACAATAACCTTCAGCGACGGAAGGATAAGCAATACATTAGCGGAGGAATAAAACAAGTGAGCGAAAAGTTGAAGAAGATCACGGCACTTATGCTCGTTGCGGCGCTGGCGTTGGCATTCGCGCTGCCGGCATTTGCGGAAAACGGCGGCGAAACGCCCGCACCGGAAAGCACGCCCGCGCCCGAGGAGACCAAGGAGCCCGAAAGCACGCCCGTGCCCACAATACCCGTATCCGACGAAAAGCCGAATACGGACATAGTGGTGATACCCAGCAACGCTAACGCGCTGGTGCTTATGGACGTGGGCGCGCAAAGCCCCAAGGGTGAACCGGGCGACGTTGTTACGATAGTTCTGCCGGTTGCGGTGAACAGGGAGTATCTGCCCAGCGAAAGGTATATGCTCAGGAACATAACCGTATCGCCCAAAATACCCAAGGATACGTCCGTGTCAAGCTGGCCGTTCGACCTTATAAACGCAAGCTATACAAGGCACCTTGACGATATGTCATATAACTCCACCGCGGAGATATACTACGATTTCCGCATAAGCGAGTTCGCAACAAAGGGCGTATACCCCGTAAACTTCGAAGTAAACGCCACGGTCTGGCGGTATGACGACGTGAACGGCACCTCGATAACCGAGGACGTGACGTTCAACCTTTGCGTATACGTGACCTTGATGGGCAACGGCAGCGAGTCCGGCGTTACCACCAACTTCGGCCCGCTTCAGATAGCCGCGGCCAATCAGTCCGGCGTGTTCGAATCCCCAATATTGAAGCCTAAGCAGAACGTTACTCTGCGCGTGCCCATAGTCAATAAGGGCGGCGAGCTTAAAAACGTTACCATATCCCCCGTGATATCCAATTCCCTTGACGAATTCCCGTTCATAGCGGAAAACGTGAACTACGGAAGATATTTTGAAAGCTGGGCCACGGGCATGATGGCGTATGTTGAATATAACTTCACCGTTTCGTATTACGCCACCAACGGCAATAAGCCCGTCAAATTCCTTGCGACCTATTACGAAAACGGCGAGCCTCAGCAGTGCACGTTTTCAACGTATGTATACATAACCAACGGCTACGTCGCGCCCATAGAGAAGGCTGAAACCGCCATGTCCGTAATGGTATCGGGCTACAAGCTCTTCGTAAACGGGGCTGAGGTATCCGGCCTCATGGCGGGCGACGACGCGACAGTCCGCCTGACACTCATAAACAACGCAAAGAAGGACACGGCATTAAAGAACGTTGCCACGCTCTCTCTTGCCAACTCGAACGGCCTTACGCTTACCGTGGGCAGCAGTGACGCGGCGTACGTGAGCGCGATAAAGCCGGGCGAAACGGCGGAGGTTGAATTCAACGTGTCCGTAAAGAGGGACGCCGAAGTGGGTTCATCGACTGTCGGCGTGAACCTTACATATGAAAACAGCGACTCCATAGCCGGCAAAGCGGCGCAGACAATAATGATACCCATAAGCCAGCCCATGGACATAGCGATAGACGCGCCCATAGTATACGGCACGCCCACGCAGGATTCCCCCACGTCCATAAATCTGAACATGGTGAACATGGGCCGCGGCAAGGCGCTCAACGTAAGGATACTCGCCCTTGAGGGCATATCCATGGCGGAAAGCTACTACGGCGGAGACCTGCTGCCCGGCGGCACGCTGAGCGCGGACTTCCAGGTGAACTGCACAAAGATAGGCGAGTTCACGGCAAAGCTGCTTGTTCAGTACGAGGACGCGAACGGTCAGCAATATACTCAGGAAGTGCCCGTAACGCTGAACGTGGGCGAAGCTAAGCCCGCATCAAGCGACGCGGTGATAATAGGCGGCGATACGGATGTTGACTCCACCAACGTAAGGGGCGGCGGACTGCCCTGGTGGGCATGGCTGCTGATAGTGCTGGCAGTCGTAGCGATAGTGATAATAGCGATAGTATCATCCAAGAACAAGAATAAGAAGTTCAATGATGCTTACAACGATGACGACATAAGCGGCATGAACGGCGGTAAAAAGGCATGACGTTCTTTGATTTATTCCGCTATGGCTGCATAAACCTGTGGCGGCGAAAATCGAGGACGGTGCTTACGGCGCTATCTATGACGATAGGCGTAATGTGCATAATAGTGCTGATATCGGTAGGGCTTGGGTATGAAGCGTCATACCGTGAAAGCATAGAGCAGTTGGGCAGCCTGACAAAGATAGACGTAACGCCTGCCGATCAAACGCTGCTGGATAAGACGGCATTGCTCAATGAAAAGGCCGTGAACGCCTTTAAGAACATAGAAGGGGTAGAGGCCGTGACGCCGGTAGTGCAGAAGAGCGCATATATAAAGTGCGGCAACTTCATAAACATGGTGCGCATATACGGAATAGACGTGAGCACGGCGGCAAGCTTTCAGCTTGAACCTGAGCGCGGCGAAGCCCCGGGGGAGGGGACAAGGCTGCATCCTGACGTGATGTTCACGGACGATGTTGCGGCTACATTCTCGGACGCTAAGAACGACTGGGCCGCCGCTGTGGACGCGGACGGCAACGCGCTGATAGACCCGCTGGCGGCTAACATAAAGCTGACGTTCGACTATTCAAACCTTTCGGGTGAGCAGAAGGCGGACAGCGACGGCCGCGCGCTCCCCATGGGCAACTTCTATACGCTGAACGTTACCGGAGTATGCTCAACGCTTAACAACACCTATTCGACTTCCGCCTTCATGGATTTCGACAGGCTGAACGAGCTGATAGACGCAAACGCGGACTACCTCGGCGCGAAGAAGGACGAAAAGCAGCTTGCCGAAGAAAAGAAGAACGGGCCTACATACGAGCTTGTATGGATAAAGGTTAAAAACGTTGAGGACGTGCAGAGGATAGCAAAGCTGATACGCAACAGCGGCCTTTCGGTATATTCCCTCAACGACATGCTCGAAACGGTCCGCACCCAGTCCCGCCAGATACAGGGCATGCTGGGCGCGATAGGGGCTGTGGCGATGCTCGTGAGCGCGATATGCGTAGCAAACACGATGATGATGTCAATAACCGAGCGCACTAAAGAGATAGGCATACTGAAGGTGATCGGCACTCCGCTTGGCAGCATATCGGGCATGTTCCTGATAGAGGCGCTGATACTGGGCATATTGGGCGGCATATTCGGCCTTGGCCTTAGCTACGCGGCGCAGAAGCTTCTGCCCGTACTGTTTGAGAACATGCAGGTGAGGAGCATTATCCCGGCTTGGCTTGCTGCGGCGGGCGTAGCGTTCGCGGGAATAGTTGCGCTTGCTGCGGCGATACTCCCTGCCCGCCG
>CAVDFM010000139.1:0-5419 GCA_963608365.1 bacterium
ATGGCTGTTTATTGCTTCGGTACGGAGATAGATTAGGTTTTCGTATCGAAGGAGGGCATCAGCATCGTTTTCATCGCACAATTCGTTTGCCGCTTCTAGTATATCTATACAATAACCGAGCCTGTCAATATACTTTTTCCAAGCATGGTTATCAGGGTGACCGTCGTTATTTTCTTTATAAGATGGTAAAATGACATCTTCAAAGGCTTCAACTGCATATGTGTTAATTGCTTTTGCTATCGGCGCGGTAAGCTTTGACAGCGGGATAGTGATTCCTGAATGAGCCATAAACAGAGTTACGTTGTTTAGAACATAAGAAATATCTGATATAAGGCCATTTACTTCATCCTCAACGGGCCATTTTACAAATTGTTTGCAGCGCAAAATTACTGCGGCTGTGGCAAGGTTAATTATTTCGGATTCTGCGCGGATAAGCAGCTCTTCCTTGGCTCCTTCCGGTGCACAATCAATGGCTTTGTTATAAGCCGCAACGCATTCGGATAATCTTGGATTTTGCAGCGTGGATTGCCAGCCTGCCGCTGAGCCTTTCAAAAACCATGCTTTGCAGCATGTTGGATCAATTTCAATGATTTTATTGCAATATGATTCGGCTTCCGGTTTATTGCCGGCATCGTATGCGTTTTGTGCTAACGCATAGTAATTGCTGATTTTATCGGAGATATTCATTTCATCAGCCATCAATTTCTTCGCTTCTTCGGGCAAGTATTTTACGCCGCAGAACTGGCATACGAATAAGCCGTCTTTTTTAACTATATCTTTGCTGCCGCACATTTCGCAGACCAATGCTTTCATGCTGTACCTCCGCAATTTATGTGGATAACGATTTGTAACCAGTATACCATAAAACAGGCAAATGTGTATGATTAGACTGTTTTTAGTGCTGCTGCACGCAAAAAGCCCGCAGTTTCCCGCGGGCTTTGGGTGAGTTTATTCGGGTTTATTTGGCGAGAGCCTCTGCTACCGCTACCGCCACGGCAACTGTTGCGCCGACCATGGGGTTGTTGCCCATGCCGATAAGGCCCATCATTTCTACATGGGCCGGCACGGAGGAGGAACCGGCGAACTGCGCATCGGAATGCATGCGGCCCATCGTGTCCGTCATGCCGTAGCTGGCGGGGCCTGCCGCCATGTTGTCCGGGTGCAGCGTACGGCCCGTGCCGCCGCCGGAGGCAACGGAGAAATACTTCTTGCCGTTTTCAACGCACCACTTTTTGTATGTTCCCGCAACGGGGTGCTGGAAACGGGTGGGGTTGGTGGAGTTGCCGGTTATGGATACGTCCACGCTCTCGTGGCGCATTATGGCAACGCCCTCGTTCACGTCGTCCGCGCCGTAGCAAAGCACCTTCGCGCGGTCGCCGTCGCTGAAGGCGGTGGTCTTTACTATGGTAAGCTCGCCCGTGTACTGGTTGTATTCGGTTTCAACGTGGGTGAAGCCGTTTATGCGGCTGATTATATACGCCGCGTCCTTGCCAAGGCCGTTGAGTATTACCTTGAGCGGCTCCTTGCGCACCTTGTTCGCCGTGCGGGCTATGCCTATCGCGCCCTCCGCCGCGGCAAAGCTTTCGTGCCCTGCAAGGAAGGCGAAGCAATGCGTGGATTCGGAAAGCAGCATCGCGCCAAGATTGCCGTGGCCCAGGCCCACCTTGCGCTGATCGGCAACGGAGCCGGGTATGCAGAACGCCTGCAAACCTTCGCCTATGCACTCCGCCGCTTCCGCCGCGCTCTTAACGCCCTTCTTCAGCGCTATCGCCGCGCCGAGGGTATATGCCCAAACCGCGTTTTCGAATGCGATGGGCTGAATGCCCTGCACTATGCCGCGCACGTCCATGCCGTGCTCCTTGGTGAAGGCTTCGCATGCTTCAAAGCCGTCGAATCCATACTTTGCAAGCACGGGGCGCAGGGTATCTATTCTTCTTTCGTATCCTTCAAAAGTGACCATCTTTACGCCTCCTTATATTACTGCTTGCGTGGGTCTATAACGGTTACCGCCTCGGCAAAGCGGCCATAGGTGTTTATGTTGGAACGGAAAGCCTCGTTCGGCTCCACGCCCTTCTTTATGGCGTCCATCATCTTGCCAAGGTTTACGAATTTGTAGCCTATTATTTCGTTGTTCTTGTCCAGACCGATCTCGAGCACATAGCCTTCGGCCATTTCAAGATACCTGGGGCCCTTCTTCCTTGTGCCGAACATGGTGCCTATCTGGCTTCTCAGGCCCTTGCCCAGGTCCTCAAGCCCTGCGCCTATGGGCAGGCCGTCGTCTGAAAACGCGCTCTGGCTGCGGCCGTAAACAATCTGCAAAAACAGCTCCCGCATGGCGGTGTTTATGGCGTCGCACACAAGGTCGGAATTAAGCGCCTCCAGTATGGTCTTGCCGGGCAGTATCTCCGCCGCCATTGCCGCGGAATGCGTCATGCCGGAGCAGCCTATCGTCTCCACCAGCGCTTCTTCTATTATGCCGCCCTTTATGTTCAGCGTCAGCTTGCATGCGCCCTGCTGCGGCGCGCACCAGCCCACGCCGTGGGTCAGGCCGAATATGTCCGTAATTTCCTTTGCTTTGACCCATTTGCCTTCCTCTGGAATGGGTGCGGGGTCGTGCTTTGCGCCCTTTGCCACGCAAAACATCTCTTCAACCTCACGCGAATACTGCATGAAATATCTCCTCCTTTGTTTATCTTTTCGCTTACCATCAGTTGACAAGAGCACACAAGCCCTAAAGGTTTGCTTTGGGGCACTCCTGCGTTCTCGTCGCTTGAATTACCTCCAGTAGTACTGCGCTCCTCGGCCTTGGATTGCCCTCAAAGCAATTCCTTTAGGGTCTTTGAGTTTTAGGAGTCAAAGAGTATGGCAGAGCAAGGAGGACGAATGCAGGAATACTAGAGGTCTTTCAAATGAGGACGACACAGCTATGCCGTGCTATTTGGCCCCTAAAACCTTGTGTGTCCTTGTCAACTGATGGTAATAGTATATCATAAAAAGTGATATGAAAACCACGAAAAACGTTTTTTTACATTCACTTTGCTTATGGCGCAATGAAGTACTATCAATAGCGCTTTACGGATTGAGCAAATGTGTTGTATTATAAAACGCATAAAGAAAACGTAAATATCGCGCCGCAAGGGGGACGGGACATGACCGGATTTATAATATATTTCACGCTGTTGAGTATAGTGCATCTGTTCTTTTGCTATTTTGGCATGCATACGCCAAGAAAGCTTACAAAGCCGCTGCTGCTCACATCGCTTGCCGTTTACTATGCGTGCGCGGCAAAGCCTGTGGACGGTGCGGTGCTTGCGGCGCTTATATGCGGCCTTGCGGGCGATATACTGCTGATATGGGAAAAGAGTGACAAGTTCTTTATACCGGGCGCACTTAGCTTTACGCTCGGGCATGGGCTGTATGCGCTGAGCATATTCCGCCGCACCCCGGGAACCACACAATCGCACCTTATAACGGCGGCGGTGTTCATTGCGGCGTATATAGCCGTTGTGGCATACATGAGCTTCAGACTTGAAAAGCATGTGGACGATAAAAAGTTCCGCGTGCTTATGCCGGTGTATCTCGGCATAGTTGCGGCGGTGAACGTGTTCGCGTGGGTGAATCTTGTGGCGCGGATAAATTCGGGCGAAGGCCAATTTTACGCCGCGCTGATAACGCTCGGGTCAATGCTGTTCTTAACTTCGGATACCATACTTGCGCGCTGCATGTTCGTGCGCGATGTTGAACGGCCCAATTTCCCCGTGATGATAACGTATATTCCGGCGCAGGCGCTGCTGTGCTTCGGCTTTATAGGGCTTGGGGCGTAAAGCATGGCCGCACGGGAAAGACTTATTGCGCTTGTTAAGGCGCTGAATGAATATACCGATGAAGCGCATCCGCTGAGCGCTAACAAACTTTGCGCAATACTTGCGCAGCATGGCATTGCGGCAAACAGGCGCAGCGTATATGCTGATGTTGCCGCGCTGAACCGCATGGGTTGGAAAATAGAAAGCACCACGCGCGGATATTATGCAAACGACCGCCCGTTTACGGCGGAGGATGCGCGGCTTATAATGCTTGCGCTGGACTGCGCGCCGTTTATAGACGGGGCAACGGCGCAAAGGCTTAGGCAGGGCATAGCAAAAACGCAGAGCGTGAACTTCGTAAGCCCGGCAAATATAGAGCGCACATACGGCGCGGAAAGCAGATTGAGGGCTGCGATAGAAACCATAACCCTGGCGATAGACGCAAAAAAGCAGCTAAGCTACGTCCCCGCCGCCTGCCTTGACGATACGGATATTTGGCCGCGCGAAAAAATAGAGCCGATATGCCTTATATATGCCGGCGGCGAATTTGTGCTGCGCGCGGCGGTGAACGGCAATATCGACTATATCCCTCTGAACGCTATGGTCGATATAAAGATCGAGCGGCGCAGCGTTAAGCATCCTTCGGCGCGGCGGAAGGCGAATGAGCCGCATAAAAGCTGAGCGCGGCAAGGCTTACGCATGCGCCGGCAAGCATCCTGTAATAAAGCGTATAGCTTACAAAAAAGCTGAGTGCGAAAAGTGCCGCTGCGACAAGCAAATACCGCGCGCATCTTCCGCGGCCTATGGCTGTGGATACGCTCTGCTTTTTTATTTGCTTTTTCTGCTCCGCCTGCTTCAATATATATTGCCTTACGGCGTTATCGTCCGGCATTTTTGCGCAGGAGGCGAGCATGTCGCCCGATATAAAGGCAACGTTCAGCCCATCGTAACGCGCGGCAATGTCCCGCGCCGGTTGGCTAACCGCGGCGGAGGAGAATATGAAAAGGCTTTTGCAGCCGCGCCTGTTTGCCGCGCGGCAGGCGCAAAGCACCGTTTCTTCATCCACGGGAGCAAGCGTCTGCGCGGTATAAACAAGGCTTTCGCCCGCAAATTCGTCGCCGTGGCGCTTTATGTATTCGCGCACTATGCCCAAAAACTCGCTCCGCGGCATAAGCACAAGGCTTTCGCTGAACAGCTTTTTTGAAAGGCGGGCGTTTTCGCGCAGTATGAATTTTTCAAGCCGCACGCTTTTTACAAGCTCGGCAAATACGGATATGGCCCCGACTGCTGCTGCCGTGAGCACCGCGGCGGCAATGATGCTTTCCACGTTGAATGAAAACCAAAGATAGCATGCAATAAGCAATATTACCCTTAGCGCAATAAAGTCCGCCGCGCGGGCAAAAGCCGTGCGCCCGCGGTAAAAGCGGCGCTTGTAGTATGCGCTCAGCGTTCTTTTTTCACCAATGCTCATGTTTAATTCCCCCTGTTGCTTTTTTATGGATTGTTCCCGCGGTGCGCGGCGATTATTCGCGGTTTACTACCGGGGGATAGTAGTGTATAATAAATTCAATGAAGATCGGTATATTTGGGGGCAGCTTTAATCCCCCGCACAACGG
>CAVDFM010000140.1:0-5346 GCA_963608365.1 bacterium
AGTATAAATGGTTGACATTGTGTTTATCTCCTTAAAAAATTAGTTTACATATATGGATGCCGCGGCCGCAAATAAGCTGTAAATACGCAAAAAAGCAGCCGATATCTGCTGCTTTTCTGCGACCTGGTGCGGCTGGCGAGATTTGAACTCGCAAGCTTTCGCCGGCGGATTTTAAGTCCGCTGTGTATGCCGTTCCACCACAGCCGCTTCCTATGACATTATAATCAAATAAAAGGCAGCAGTCAATATTGATAAAGTGACACCGCCCACGAATTGCCGTTTAATTTTTATGCATGAATATGCCGCCCGATAAGGTCAAACCGTTTTAGGCAAACCAACGCCATAAGCACAGCACAGCAACGCCGCGGTGTTTTCAGGCCCCTGAAAAAGCCGACGAAAACCAGCCCCTTCATAGGGCCGTGTACAGATGCACCTGAGTGCATCGGCACTATAGCGTATGCAGTTGTGCATGTTTGTGCGCATAGGTCGCCTTGCTGTCCTCCCGTTAGCAGCTTTTAATGATGCTATATTATATACCATTGCACTCGGAAATGGAACCCCAAAATGCCGCGAGAAATATACATAAAAAGTGTGACATTATGCAGCGATTATACACTGTTGCCATGGGGCGGGAGCAATGATAGAATATACAAAACCTGAAAAGGAGCGAAAAAAAGATGAACTTTGCCTACCGCGCGGGCGAGATAAACGAATACATAATAAACATAAGGCGGCATATACATGCGCACCCGGAGCTATCCTTCAACGAACATAAGACCACGGCATATATAGCCGATAAGCTGGAGGAGATGGGCATAGAGGTACAGCGCTTTGACGACTATACGGGCTGCATAGGCACCATACGCGGCATGGACGGGGGAAAGACCGTGCTGCTGCGGGCGGACATAGATGCGCTGCCGATAAAAGAATGCAGCGGAGTTGAATTCGAAAGCGAGAACGAGGGCGTTATGCATGCCTGCGGGCACGATTGCCATACGGCGATGCTGCTTGGCGCGGCAAAGCTGCTGAACGAGCATAAGGATGAACTTTGCGGCACGGTAAAGCTGCTGTTCCAGGCGGCAGAAGAATGCTTCGTAGGGAGCCACTATTATTGGGATAACGGCTGCCTTAGCGGCATAGACGCGGCAATGGGCATGCACGTTTGGCCCACGGTGGAATCCGGTCACATGGCCATAATGGACGGCTACCTTATGGCAAGCTGCGATAACTTCCGCATAACCGTGCGCGGGCGCGGGGCGAACAGCATGGTGCCGCAGCTCGGCAGGGATGCTGTTGCGGCGGCAGCGGCAGTCATAAGGGAAGTGCAGGCGATAGCAGCGCGTATGAATAAGCCGGACAGCCCTTTGGTAATAAGCATCGGTACGGTTGAAAGCGAAAAGGTTGACGGCAGAATATGCGAGCGCGTAAGCATGGAAGGCACGTTCCGCGCGTTTGACATACGCAGCCAAAGGCTTGCGCTTGAGATGATAGAGCATGTGGCCGACTCCGTGGCGGCGATATACGGCTGCACGGCGGAATTTGAGCATACGTTTTCCGGCTATGCCGTGAACAATCGCGATACTGCGCTCAATGCGCTTGCGCGTGACGCGGCGCAGAAGCTTTTCGGCGCTGACGTGCTGCAAACCACTGCTAAGGCAATGGGAAGCGAAGATTTTGCCTATATTATGGAGCGGATACCTTCATCGCTGTTCGTGTTTCTTGGATGCCGGGACGAAAAGGCGGGCTGCACGCATCCCGTGCATAACGAAAAATTCAGGATAAATGAAGACATACTGCATATAGGCGCGGCGGAATACGCCCAGTTTGCGTTTGATTACCTTGAGCAGACGGCGAACGGGAAATTCACAAGTGCGGTAAGCGAGCATGAGTTTGTACCTGTGGTGCGTCCGGACAAGTCCCGTAAGGATACAGAGCTGCCGCTGCCGTTTGACGGCGATACTCAATTAGAGCTGCCTAAGTATCGCGGCAGGTTTACAATGGAGATAACGGGTAAGGCCGCGCATGGTTCCGCTCCGCAGGATGGGCACGACGCCGCACTTGCCGCGGCGGATGTCATAGCGGCGCTTGGATACATAGTTAGCCGTCAAAACGATCCGCTCGATGCGCTGACCATAACAGTGAATGGGTTTAATGCAGGCGCAAAGCTGAACATACTTGCGGGAAACGCGGTGCTTAACGGCGAATATGGCTGCAACTCTGCGGCGCTCTTCGCAGCCGTAATGCAGCGCATAAAAACATCGGCAGCCAATGCCGCGGCTGTAAACGGCTGCAGCATAAGCGCAGTATTTGCCGAAGCAGAGCACGAATAAATTTGTTCTTGCTCATTTGGCCGCTCGATAGTATAATGATAAACGGCTATTATAACCACTTATCCACATGGAGCGGTATCGAAGAGGTCATAACGGGGCTGACTCGAAATCAGTTTGCGGTGATGAGCCGCACGTGGGTTCGAATCCCACCCGCTCCGCCAGAAAAGTCCAGTAAACTCAAGGGTTTGCTGGACTTTCCTTTTTTATCCGACTCCTTGAATTTGCCGATTTTCCGTGTTAGAACGGCCCGTTTTTCGTGTTAGAACGGCTTGCTTTTAGTCAAAAACCGGGTTCGAATCCGGTTCTGTTATCTCGCCCTGCTCGGTTACATTTTCCCACCGGCTTCCGAAATCATCTGACCTCGGAAGAAGCATTCCTTGCTCCATTGCCTGTGCAGAGGATATTTTGGATCTATAGTCGAGATGGGCGTAAATATTGGCGGTCGTGCTGAAATCCGAGTGGCCAAGCCATTCCTAGATTTGCTTCAGCGGCACGCCGTTGGCCAGCAGCAAGCTGGCACAGCTGTGACGCGGATCATGAAACCGCATCTTCGGCATCCCGCGTTTTGCTATGTACTTGGGAAAGTGCTCCGTCAAATAGCTGGGGCGCATGCGCTCTCCCAGCTCATTCACAAAAACATAACCGTCGTACTCGTAGTTATAGCAATTGCCGCAAACCTTCTTGTTGAGCTCCTGGGCCTCTTTGACCTTTTGAAAGTAGTCTCGGAAGCTCCCCACCAAGGGAAGCGTTCTCAGGCTCGATTTGGTTTTAGCGGAATCCTGCTCGATGATCTTCATGGTGCCGTCGATCGTTGCCTCTGTGACGGTTCGTTTGATGGTCAGCGTTCCACGATTGAAATCGATCGCATCCCACTTCAGCCCGAGCACCTCACCACGGCGCAATCCATAAAACGCAGCAACCAAAACATGAAGCTCCAGCCGCGTTCCCTTGACGACCTCGAACAGCTTCTGCATTTGTTCAGCATCAAGGAAAGTCGGCTGAAATGAGTTCTTTCTCGGCCTATCTACCTTCATGGCAACATTCTGCGGCACCATGTCGTTTTTCATCGCATACTTCAATGCCTGATAAATCACTGCGTGATAGTGAATAACAGAATTCGGCGTGACGGTTTTCAGCTTCTCCGTATAAAACTGTTGGATGTGGCGAGCCTCCAGCTCTTTCAAGGTTAGCTCCTTTTTGCGGAAATATGGGCCAATCGTACTTTTGACCATCCCTTGATACGCGCCGAATGTTGTGGGCTTGATTCTCGCTCTGACAATCTCAAGCCATTGATCCAAATAATCCGCAAAGAGCATATTGGAGTTTAATTCTCCGGCCACCCGGGGAATTTCGAATTCGCTGCGAATACGAATGAGCTCCTGTTCTGCCCGGCGCTTATTGCCTTTTTGGGGCAATCCTGTCGATACCCATTTTTGATGACGCTTTCCTGCAGCGTCCCGATAGCTGAGAACGTCATAATAGTAGCCGTTCTTCAGCGCAAGAGTTCCTGATACCATTTTTATTACCTCCGGAATCATTGAATTGTATACAGGCGTCTCCCACCGACACCTACATTCTACTCGGCCGGTGGGAGATACTCAAATATGCGATCATCAAATCAGAGTTCAAATCGTACTTTTCCCTGATCCATGACATACTCAATGACATTGACCTCGGGTATCCGGAAAGCATTTCCGATTTTCAGGCCTCTGATATACCCGTCATTGATCAAGTCATAGGCAAGATGGCGGCTGATACCAAGCATCGATTGGAGCTGAGTGATGTTCACGATGTCCGGATACTCCGGAAACATCATCAAGTACAGTTCTCTCAGCTCAGACTTTTTCATTGCCATTCGTCTGCCACCTCATCTTTCTTTTCCGCTTTGGAGTAGATGATGAAATCGTACCCGTTGCGATAATTGCAGAAATCACAGCGTTCTTTTGCTTGTCCGTGATTCTCCCGCACGATCTTATAGATTCCTGTATCGAGGAACTGACCAAGGCAAACCGGGCAAAGGCACAAATACATCGGTCTATTCAAAACGGGGTTTTTCTCGTTCAAATGGTTCATATTTGCTGCTCCTTTGTTTTCGAAATAATCCCTTCACTTGGTAGGCAACGAAAACGGGCAAAAATTAACCCCCATACAGAAATTTTTTGAGTTTTGCAATCTTTTTGCAGATTGCCGCGGGGGCAATGCCGCGGATTTCTACAACCTCCCGCTGTGAATAGCCTTCGAACGCGATCTGTGTCAGAAGGTCTAGATCTCTTTCGGGCAGAGAAATAATCTTCCGATATAATTCGTCATTCTCCATTTCATCAACCCACGCAAAGCGGGGGTCACTTTGGAAAGAATACTTGTCGCACACAGAAAGCGCGCTGGAGAACTTTTTTAATAGGGCAGACATAGATTCACCCTGTTCGGTTCCGTCGTCACAGGAGCTTTCTGAGAGGGGCTGTGTGCGCTGGAACTCCGTCCTGTTTTTCCTGAACATATTCAGGTCGAACGCATAGATATCCTGAATATCCTCTTCGCTCATGCCGGCAGCTTTATATTCGCTATAGAGCTTCTTCCACTCCTCGGTGAATTTTCTCTTTTCGAGTCCATAATGAAATCCCATTTGTCGTAATCTCCTTTGAATTTTTGAATTTGGGTAAAAGTCAAAAATTCGGAGATCACGGGTATTCAGCGATATAGCAGAGCCACTGATCGCACATAAAAAGTCCTTTCCGCCTGCTGCGGTCCAAAGGACACAACTACGCTGGCAAAAAGGACTCCCGATGCTGCCTGCCTGAAAAAGGGTGCAGAAATCTAAGGGTACCCATACTGCTTTTTCAAAAGAGCTTGAAATCAGCGTATTTGTATCCTTGGCCCTTGTACTTCAGGCTGCGAATATGTATTTGTGATGTCGGTGAAAAACAAAAAGGCCACCGACAAGGCAGACCTATAGATAGAACTATAGTGTCTTACCTTGCCGGTGGCCTCTCACGTATGTCTGGAATAACTACCGGTT
>CAVDFM010000141.1:0-5226 GCA_963608365.1 bacterium
GCGCATACCATTTTGCCGTTATTACCATTGTTTCGCCTGTTCAACCAATTCCGGACTTTCCGCGTTTCCTATCATTGCTTTGGCCTTATCCGCCGCCTTTAACGCAGCCATATCCTCCGCCGTAAGTTCAAAGTCAAACACATCTATATTCTCCCTTATCCGCTCATCATGAACTGATTTGGGTATTACCGCAACGCCGTCCTGTATGGTGCGGCGAAGCAATATCTGTGCGGGCGTTTTGCCGTATATCTTCGATAGTTTAATCACTTCCGGCTCTGAGAACATATCGTTTGCCCTTCCCTGCCCCAGCGGTGCATACGCCATATGCGTCACGCCGTATTTCCTTTCCCATTCGTGTTCCTTCTGCCTTTGGCAATACAAATGCGTTTCTATTTGATTCACGGCGGGCTTTATATCATTGTATGTTATCAAGTCTATCAGCCTGTCCGGTTCAAAGTTGGATACGCCAATGGCGCGCACTTTCCCCTCCTTTTGCAGCGTTTCCAATTCGCGCCACGCCGCATAATAGTTTGCAAACGGCCAATGCAGCAGCACAAGGTCAAGATAGTCCGTTCCCAGCAGTTTCAATGAATTTTCCACCGCAGTTCGCGCTTTTTCATATGATTTGAAATTCACCTTTGTAACAAGGAAAAGTTCTTTGCGCGCTATCCCGCTTTCCTTTATGCCCTGCCCAACCTGTTCTTCATTGCCGTAAGCCTCCGCCGTGTCTATAAGTCTGTACCCCGCGCGTATCGCATCCGCAACGGAGCGCGTACAATCATCACCCGTGTTCAAAAACGTGCCAAAGCCCAGCATAGGCATTGATACTCCCGCTGCAATTTCCTGATATAACATATTTTTCTCCTATTATTCTTGATTTGCCCCGTTTAACGGTGCTACAATAAGTTTAACAAGTTCGAGTTACTCGAAGTCAATATTATTTCAAAAAAATTCGAGGGATATGGCTATGCATTATTCAATGAAGCAAATGGCGGAAATGCTCGATGTAACTGAGCACACTTTGCGCTATTATACCGACCTTGGCATGCTTCCCTGCGAGCGCGGCAGCGGAAACCGCAGAGTATTCAATGAAGAATCGGTGAACTGGATGCACGGAATAAAGTGCCTTAAAGGCTGCGGCGCCTCGCTTGAGGACATTCGTGAATACTGCCGCCTGTGTTTGCAGGAAGAATCGGAAGAAAACCTGCGTGCGCGCTATCAAATAATCCTGAAGCAGCGTGACGAAGCCTATAAGCGCATAGGCGAAGCAAAAGCAACCGCCAAA
Source organism: bacterium (assembly GCA_963608365.1). Taxonomy (GTDB): domain Bacteria; phylum Bacillota; class Clostridia; order Christensenellales; family CAG-138; genus Phil1. The sequence continues at coordinate 1,286 of CAVDFM010000141.1, forward strand.
TACATGGACGAAAAAGCGGCGCATTACGAGGCCATACTTGCAGGCATCTTGCCGGATGACACCAATCCAAAGAACTGGACGGCGGAAACCCGACCCATTCATAAAATCCGATAGCAGCACAAAAAGGGCGATGAAAGTCTTAGAATATCCAACGCCAAATAAATCAAATACCGCCTTGAAAGGCGGCAATGCAGGCGATATAATAATAAGCAACAAGGCATTGTGCAAACTCTTAGCCTATAAAAGCTGCCGCAAGGCAGCTTTTCAAAGGCGCATCAGTTAGAGTGGGCTAACCAGCATTATCCATACGAAGCGGATGGCGGGTTTGCAGCGCAAAGCAGAAAAACCTATGAGGAATCATATATGAAGGTAAGTTACATCGCAAAGGATTTTCAAAGGACTGCGGCTCAGCGCTTTCCGCAGCAGGCAGAAAAGCTGAACGCGGCATTTGAGGCAAGGCTCAATGAGCTGCGGGCCGAAAACAAGGATGCATGCAAAGAAAAGCAGCTGCATTTGGAAAGCCAGATACTGCCAGGCATAGCGGCATATGAAACGCTGCAAACCGTTATGCCCAAAGCCGAGGCACTGCAAACCATTCACGGCTATGTTGCCGAGCGCGCGCATCGCTTGCGCAAATACATCGACGCGCTGATGCGCATTCCCGGGCTATACCGCCGCGTACCCGCCATCGCCGCCAAAGGAACGCGCAAAATGTTCGGTACGGCTGCGGATTTTGCTGCCAAGGAACTGCAAACCGATAAAAAGGTTTGGCGTATAGATATGCTGAAGTGCCCTTATCACGACGCCTGCGTGCACTACGGCTGCCCTGAGCTTTGCCCATGCTTTTGCGACAGCGACGACGTTACATACGGCGGTATGCACCCAAAGCTGATTTGGCACAGGACAAAAACACTCGGCCGCGGCGACGACCGCTGCGATTTCTGCATAAAGCTCACCGAAGATTAAATGGTTTCACACTTTTAGGGAGGATGATTCAATGTTTTGGGACAACGTTGCATGGGTATACGACGTTTTTGCCAATGTTATAAACAGAAAAGCCAATAAACAGCTTTGCTCCGCAGTTGAAAAATTCATTGCCCCAACCGATGTTGTGCTTGAATGCGCATGCGGCACGGGGCTGCTGAGCGGCGTTATTGCAAAGCGATGCAAAAGCCTTATTGCAACGGATTTTTCCGCAAACATGCTGAAGCGTGCGGAAAAGAAGTATGCAAAGCTTGGCAACGTTAAATTTGAGCAGGCAAATATCTTGCAGCTCAATTATCCCGATGAAAGTTTCGATACGGTGGTTGCGGCTAACGTTATCCATCTGCTGGATGAGCCGCATAAGGCGCTGCACGAACTCGACCGCGTATGCCGAAGGGGCGGCAAAATCATAATCCCAACATATATGAACCAAACCTCAAGCGGCGATACCAACAGCGTATCGGACGCGATAGGCAAAGCTGGCGCGGACTTCAAGCGCGAATTTACTTTGGAAACATACAAGCATTTCCTTACGGATGCAGGCTACGCCAATGCCGAGTATATCATGTGCGAAGGCAGGATACCGTGCGCCGTGGCAATCATCAGCAAAAGCTAAACGGGTGAACAGATATGAAAGTAAAAACATTGGACGAAAGCATAATTCACGATATAGGGCACGCCTTTGCCTATTATGATTACGGCACGGAGCAGGGGCTTCACGGCGCTTTCCCGAACAGGGACGCCATTTCCGCATTTATCTGCGGCTATACGCGCATGGCGCTCAAGGGCGGCATGCTCTATGCCACAAGCGAGCGCGGCGAGGGCTACATAGCATATAAACTGCCAGGCGAAAGCGTCGGTCTCAGCGCAGCATGGCCGCTAGTGCGCGGCATGTTCCAGGCGATGAGCCTAAAGGAGATGTTCCGCTTTTTCAAAATAATGAGCGGCGGTGGAATGGGCCTTAAAGAGCGGCTGAATGAGAAAAAGCAGCCGTATATATACGTTGGCCTTGTATGCGTGCGCGAGTGTTATCAAGGGCAGGGATACATGCGCAAGGTGATGGATATGGCCTTTGCGGAGGGCAACAGGCTTGGCGTGCCGGTAATACTCGATACCGACGCGCGTTCAAAGTGCGACAAGTATCTGCATCTTGGGATGGAGCTTGCGGGGATGCGCCGCTTCGGCGAGCATGGGACGCTGTATGACCTTATAAAGTATCCGGATGCTGACAAGCCCGCAACATAAAATTGGATAATAAGGCAGCGCCATAGTTATTTGCACATAAGTTTGGAGGAATACGAACATGACCGTTCATGAATTTGGCGACAAGAAGAACCCTGTTATAATGCTTTTCCCGGGCACGATGTGCTACTGGAAGGGCAACTTCGGCGGCGTTATAGACGAACTGGCGAAGAAGTTCCTTGTTGCGGCAGTCGCATACACCGGCTTTGACGATAACGACACCGAAAGCTACACAAGCGTTGATGATGAACTTGAGAAGATAGAGCGTTACATAAACGCCAACTACGGCGGCAGGATATGCGCCGCATACGGCTGCTCACTTGGCGGCAGCTTTGTTGCGCACCTTGCCGCAAGGCATAATATTCATATGCAATACGGCATAATAGGCAGTTCGGACATGGACCAGGCCGGAAGGGTCAAGGCGGGCATAATGGCGGCAATAATGGTAAAGGTGACGTATAACTTTATCCATACCGGCAAATACAAGTCCGCCCTTATGCAAAAGCGCTTTGCCAAGCAGATGGCCGACCCTGACCCATATAACCGTGCGTTCGTTTCGCTGACCGGCCGCGACAAATACGACATGAGCTTCATCACGAAGGCGAGCCTGAAGAACCAGTTTTGTTCCGACCTTACCACCCCGCTGCCGGAGCAGATAGACAACGGCGAAACGGAGATACATGTATTCTACGCCAAAAAGATGGGCGAAAAGTACTTGGAAAGGTACAACAAATACTTCAAGCACCCCATCATTCACGTTCATGACATGCGCCACGAGGAACTGCTCGGCGTTTATCCGAAGGACTGGTGCGCGCTTGTTGAATCGATCTGCCTGCAATAGGGCTGCGACTCCATTTCATAAAAGACTTTTTATCTGCTGGCAGTACCCATTTTCAGGGCACAAGCCCGTTTACAATCAACGGCATATCAAAATCCACTCCTGACAAAAAAGAACTATGCCATTCATCTCCCAACCTACTTCACCGCTCGCAGCCGCCTCAGCCTTTCAAGCACCGCAGGATTGTTTGCGGCGATACGCCCAAGCGTACTGCATCCATCCATCTCGGTGCAGTCGGCGCAGGTATCCATTCCCTTCTCCCTAACGCAGTTATGCACAGGGCAAAGCTTATCGCAGAACGGCGTCTTTGCGCCATCTATGCGGCAGCCGGTGCAGTTTATCATTTCGGGCGTTATCGTTACGCCGTTCAGCTTTGTCCATAGGGCGGCGGTTTTTTCGCGCAGGGCGTTGTCGTTCGTGAGCGTTGCTATTCTTGCGTCGCACTTTTCGCAATCCAGTCCGCAGCAGCCAATCAGTTCATTCATATTGTTTCCTTTCTCGCACCGCATTTAGTGTATTTCGGTCCTTTCTTTATATTCCATGTAGTTTATTTCAGGCAACCCCATCGCCCGCCGTTAAAACAATATACCGACATTTCCATAAATACAGATGCGAATAACGCCTACAAGGATAAGATGCAGAGGATAGTAAAGATAGAAAAACCATTTCATCCACCTTGCATCTCCCTTTTCGCCATTATATTGTTTTAGGAACGGATAAACCAATAAAACGCCTATCTGTACAAGGGCGTAACTCCTGCTCACAAAAAAGAAGGATACTGCCGCATATACGGCAACGCACAGAAGCATTACCTTCATCTGATTTTTCAAATCACCCCTATTTTTATGCATCCCCAATATTGCCAATACTGCTATGC
>CAVDFM010000142.1:0-3135 GCA_963608365.1 bacterium
AAGCGCATTCTTAGCCCAGTTTTTCATCGGCAAATCATTGTCCCGCATCCACATGGCAACCGTTGCAATAAACAGCGGATACATAACGCTTGTCTGATTAAATATCCCTGTGCTGAACGGAAGCATGTTTATGCCGAATGCAAAGCAATATGCAAAATGCGAAACCAATGCGAAAATACCCATTCGCAGCATATATTTTTTAATATTATGCGTATGATAGTATCCCTCGCACACGAAAAACCACATTATCGGAGCTGTCAGCCGCCCAACAATGTGCAATCCGATCGCCGCAGGTTCCGCCGGAAAGCCCGGATAAAGCAAATCGCATATGTGGTCTATCGTCATGGCAAGAATCGCAACCATTTTCAATTTGTTTGCGTTCAACCCTTGCTGCAGCTTCATCTTCCGTTGCTCCTTATAGTTTCATTTAGCACCCCGCTGCTGCCGCGCCACGGATTCCACATCGGCATGGCATTACCTCCCGATGCCGATTTCATCAACAGTCTCTTGAAGCGTCATCACTGAGCAGCCTTTGCTTTCATAATACGCCAGCATCTCAGGCAGCTTCTTTTTATCATAGCTTGTGATGCAATCCGACAGCACATGAACAGCGTATCCGCTTTTCGTCATATTGTAGCAGGTGGATTTGATGCAGGCCGCAGCGTCCGCACCGGCAATATAAAACTCGGTAATACCGTGTTCTTGAATAAAAGCCGCGAAAGCTTCGCTTGTAAGCGCGTTGCTTTTTGACTTAGTAAAGATATGTTCGGACACTACTTTCATCTCCGGCACCAGCTCCGCACCATTTGTGCCGGGCTTGAATATCCTTGTTCCGGCAGACAGGTTGTTATGCTGTATATAAATTACCCACAGTTCCTTTTCGACTGCCCAGTCGATAGCCTTGTTGACTCTTTCTATGATTTCCCTATAGTTTTTCGTGATGTCATTTTGAAGGTCGATCACGACCAGCGCACTGTTTCTCATATTATCCTCCCCATTTCATGGCAACCTGTCGTTCGGTAGCTAAGCAAGTATAAAAGACTGCTCTCTAAATCGGCTTTTGCTCTCGCTTCTAAAGCAGATATTCGTACCATTCCTCATCGGTTTGCCTGAACCCGACGGACAGGAACATACGCCGGCTTTGCGTATTAAAGGAATAGATGTTGGCCGTAACCTTTGCCATTCCCTTCTCCTTGGCAAGCTTCAGCATATCCATAACACAGCACCGGCCAATGTGCTTATTCTGGTATTCTTTGCATACCACAATGGCTATTTCGCCATTGTCCCTCAAGGAAACGTCCCCTACGAGCACGCCGTTGTATTCTATATAATAGCAATCGCCGTGCGTGCTGAGATAATCATACATGCCGTGCAGCAGTTCCACGTCGTATGGCGTGTCCCTATTGTCCACCTGCTTGCATACATCCAAGTCCTGATACCATGGAAGCGACGCGGCATCATTGCGGTAATACGGTATCAGCCTGATTTCTTCATCTATAATCCGTTCAGTCATGCCAGTTACATCCCTTTGCTATTTTGTGCTTTGCTGCAATATCTCCGCCTGTTTTTTCCTGCTCAACCCTCCAAGAACCAAAGAATATGACTTATCAAGCAGTTCCTTCAGCATATTGTCCGATATATTGCCGTCCGCTTTGAAGTCCTGCCTTACGTCCTTTTTCGCCGGCAAATATTCATCAAGCCAGCCATATTTCATGCATTTATCCCCCTCAAGCTTCATGAGACGTGCCGTACATCTTATAAAACTGCCTTATGTGCCGCTCTATCAGCCCAACCACTTCATCCTCGCGCTCCGGCTCGCGGTCGCAAAGGTTTATCCAAACCGATATTGGCAGGCAGAACTGCGCCGCCATTGTCTCCGGATCGTTATCGATAAGTTTTCCCCTCTTAATCAGGAATTTCATAAGTCCGGTGAAATAGCGCATCACGTCAGCGTAATTCTGCTTTGTTTGCAGCGCCTTCAGTTCAGCGTTTTGAAACTGCTCTATCGTCAGCATCTTGCGTGATTTGCTTATTTGCGGATCATGCAAAATATAGCGCACATGTCCAAGAATCATCTGCAGCGCCGCGTCGGGCGTAACGTCCTGCTTGTCCTTTGTAAAGGCAGGGTCGTCCCAATCCGCCCGCGCAAATATGGAGCGCTTCTCATACTGCTCCAGGCTATCCTGCACCAGCGCATCCAGTATTTCCTGCTTGCTTTTGAAATGGCTGTACATGGACGCCTTGCGTATGCCCACAGCGTTTGCTATCTGCGCAATAGAGGTTGCTTCATATCCCTGCACGGAGAATAAATCCAACGCCTTATCCAAAATCGCTTTCTTGGTGCTGCCCTGCTCCACCATTTTGCCGCCCTCCTGTCGGAAACAATACTGTTAAGATTATACCTACCGACCGATAGGTTGTCAAGAAAAAGTCATTCAAATTATGGTTATGTTTAATGCCCGATGGACGTAGGACGCATGCTATGATAAAATAATTTTGTAAAGCTTATGCAGAACAAACACCGGCAGGAAGGAACAGCTATGAACATAAAAGAAATACTCGCGCAAATGGGCTTTGGCGAGCAGACTGAACCAACGCCGTTCAAAAGTGCGGAAGACGGCACGGATTACGCCGTATGGAAAATAGAAGACGGCAATACCGCATACGTTCTGAAGAAGGCAAGCGAACAGGAGTTGTCCGTTTACAATACTTTTCTGGCGCCCGCCGAGTGCGCCGTTCCCCGCCTTTACAGAAGCCTTAACTATGGCGGCGAGTTGTTTTTGCTTATGGAATACATAGAAGGCCATGACCTGCGGAAATGCGACCACGAATCGCTGACTGCGGTTATTGACGCCTTGATTTATTTGCAGAATATGTATTGGGAAAGGCGGGAGTGTCAGGCTCCCGGCCTCAGTTTTGAAGCGAGCTGGCCCGGGCAGCAAAACCGCGGCAAGTATTTGAATGATGCGGACCTGGAGCAAGCCTATGAGGAGTATCTGAAACTATATTCAAGCATCCCGCGGACGCTATGCCATGACGACCTTTTGCCTTTTAATGTGCTGTGCGCAAACGGCCATGCTACCATAATCGATTGGGAGTATGCCGCAATACTGCCTTATCCAACATCGCTTGCCC
>CAVDFM010000142.1:3191-5183 GCA_963608365.1 bacterium
CTATATGACGCAGGCGGACAAGAACTATGCCATAGAATATTACTTTGAGCATCTGTTAAAAGAAAAAGGCATCGACTATAATGACTACCGCAGGACGCTTAATTATTTCCTGCTCTATGAGTACTGCGAATGGATAATGCTTGGCGTAAAGTATAGTGACACAAGTTCCGAACGGTTTCAAAAATACTACGCAAAGGCGAAGGAGCATATTCGGAATTTGGCATAGAAGCTTTCATCCGTGTGCAGTGTTCAAATATAAAAGCGCATGTTAAATAGCATGCGCTTTTACGTTAAATATCGTTTACTTTGCGGTTATATCAGGATGGGCAGCCACAACGGTTTTGCCCGCCTCAACGGACTGCGTGAGCCATACATTGCCGCCTATCACGCAGTTGTCGCCAATATAAACGTCCCCGCCCAGTATTGTTGCGCCGGCGTAGATAACAACGTTGTTGCCTATGTTCGGATGGCGCTTATTGCCCTTAACCAATACGCCGTCGCGCCCCACTTCAAAGCTCCTTGCGCCAAGAGTTACGCCCTGATAAAGCTTGACATGCTCGCCTATAACGGTGGTTTCGCCTATTACCACGCCCGTGCCGTGGTCTATGAAGAAATAGCGGCCTATCGTTGCGCCGGGGTGAATGTCTATTCCGGTGAGCGAATGGGCATGCTCCGTCATCATGCGCGGCAGCAGCGGCACGCCCAGCGTATATAATTCGTGCGCTATGCGGAATGTGCTTATGGCCTCAAACGCGGGATAGGCCAGCATTATTTCCTCCCGGCTTTTTGCGGCGGGGTCGCCTTCATACGCGGCCTGTATATCCGTTTCAAGCGTGGCCCTTATGTCGCCAAGCTTTGCAAACAGACCGTCGGCAGCCTTTTCGCATTCCGCGCCGCCGCCGTATATGCTGCTGAGTATGTCCATAAGCAGCGCCCGCATACGATACATGCTGGCCTGCTCGCGGAATTCATCGGGATTGAGCGAAAAAACCTCCGGATACAGCACTATCCTTGAAAGCTCGATAAATTCCGCCATGTCGCTTTTCAGCGTTGCGTAAGTTCTTGCGCTCTGCTGCATATCAATCCTCGTCCGCGGCAAAAAGCTTGGTGGAAAGGTATCTGTCGCCGGTATCCGGCATCAGCACCACTATTTGCTTGCCCGCGTTTTCTTCGCGCTTTGCAAGCTCCACCGCAGCCGCAAGCGCAGCGCCTGAGGATATGCCAACAAGCACGCCTTCCTTTTTGCCCATCATGCGGCCGTATGCAAAGGCGTCCTCATCCTTAACGGGTATTATTTCATCATATATGCCCGTATCCAATATATCCGGCACGAAACCCGCGCCTATGCCCTGAATGCCGTGCGGCCCCTTTACGCCCTTTGAAAGCACGGGCGATGTGGCAGGCTCAACGGCTACGACCTTTATTTTGCTGTTCTGTTCTTTAAGATATTTACCGGTGCCGGTTATTGTGCCGCCCGTGCCTACGCCGGCCACGAATATATCCACCTTGCCGTCGGTTGCGGAATATATCTCAGGCCCCGTTGTGGTATAGTGTGCCATAACGTTTGCGGGGTTCACAAACTGACCCGCTATGAAGCTGTTCGGCGTTGATGCGGCAAGCTGATTGGCAAGCTCTATCGCGCCGGGCATGCCCTTTGCGCCGGGGCTGAGCACAAGCTGAGCGCCGTAGGCCTTCATTATCTGCCTGCGTTCAACGCTCATGCTGTCCGGCATAACTATTATCAGCTTATATCCGCGCGCCGCGGCAACGGAAGCAAGGCCGATGCCCGTATTGCCGGAGGTGGGCTCGATTATTACCGAATCCTTATTAAGCACGCCGCGTTTTTCGGCGTCGTTTATCATTGCCAGCGCAACGCGGTCTTTGACCGAGCCGGCAGGGTTGAAAAGCTCCAGCTTGGCTATGAGCTTCGCCTTCAGGCCAAGTTCCTTTTCTATGTGCGTAAGCTCAACGAGCGGAGTATTGCCTATAAGC